>JAZUHE010000071.1:0-4249 GCA_045641565.1 Acutalibacteraceae bacterium
TGCTCACGGGCTTATGAGTATTGCTTACTCAATCACCGCCGGTGGGGAATCTCACCCCGCCCCGAAGATACTTTAGTGTTTTTATTTTACCATTTATGTAAAAAAAGTCAAGATGTAAATTCTGATTGATTTTGATTTTTATATATGTTATAATTAATGTGTATATTTGTATATGTCATAGGGTGAGTTATGTGTTAAAGAAAAACGATGAAATTCTGCTTACGGTAAAAAGCTGTACTGTTCAGGGCAGCGGCGTATGCGATTACAACGGAATGACTGTCTTTGTCCGCGGTGCCGTTACAGGCGACCACGTTCTTGCACATATCATCAAGGTCAAGAAAACCTACGCTGTGGGCATAATCAAAAAAATCACTCAGCGCTCACCTATCAGAATCGAACCGCAATGTCCCGTTTCCGAAAAATGCGGCGGCTGCTGCTTTGCTCACATAAAATACAATGCTGAACTTGAAATCAAAGCTCAGCAGATTGAGGATAATTTCAGAAGGCTCGGCGGGCTTGACGTAAAGCCTCAGCCCATTATCCCCTCGCCTGCCGTTTCACGGTACCGCAACAAGGCGCAGTATCCCGTCGGCAGCGACGGCACATTTGCTTCAATCGGATTCTATGCACCCATGACACACAGAATCATCGACTGCGCCGACTGCAATCTTCAGCCCGAGGATTTCAGAAAAATCGTAAACATATTCCGTGACTGGATAAGAGAAAATAAAATCAGCGTCTACAACGAGATGGGCCACAGCGGACTTATCCGTCATATCTATATAAGAAAAGGTTTTATCTCTGGGGAAATCATGGTGTGCGTCGTTGCAAACGGGAACAGACTCCCCTGCTCCGAAGCACTCATAAGCACGCTGACGGCAGAACTGCCCGAAATTAAAAGCATTATTCTAAACATAAACACCTATAAAACGAATGTAGTTCTCGGCAAAGAATGCGTTACCCTTTACGGTACTGATTACATTACCGACGAGCTGTGCGGATTGAAATTCAGCATTTCGCCTCTTTCGTTCTATCAGGTAAATCACGACGGCGCGGAAATTCTCTACAGTAAGGCAAAAGAATACGCCGCGCTGACAGGAAACGAAACGCTCATCGACCTTTACTGCGGTACGGGCACAATCGGTCTGACCATGGCAAAGGACGCAAAACAGCTTATCGGCGTGGAAATCGTTCCGCAGGCAATCGAAAACGCCAACAGAAACGCGGAGCTTAACGGCATAACAAACGCCCGTTTTATCTGCGGCGATGCGGCAAAGGCATCGAAAATTCTGCTTGATGAAAATATCTCTCCCGACGTCGTCATCGTTGATCCGCCGAGAAAGGGCTGCGATGAACAGCTGATAAAAGATATTTCCGTAATGAATCCGAAGCGCGTTGTTTACGTTTCCTGCGACAGCGCCACCCTTGCTCGCGACTGCGCGAGATTCAGGGAATTCGGATATGAGGTCAGAGAGGTTACTCCTGTGGATATGTTCCCGAGAACGGGCAATGTGGAGTGCGCCGCCTGGCTTGCAAAATAAATGTAAATGGGGATTATTATGACACCAAAAGAATTTGCCATGAAGTATACCGCCGCGGTAATTAACTTTGTAACAGGAATTCTTCCTTTAAAAAATCAAATCATATTTGAAAGCAATCCGGATTTTGAAGATAACTCGTTCTATCTTTATAAACGCATGGTTGAACTCGGATATAATAAAAAATATAAAATGATATGGGTACTTAACGGAGAAAGAAATGATTACGATTTGCCCGAAAATGTTTCCGTTATCCGAAGGGCACACGGCAGCATTGTCGAAAAGCTGAAAGAAAACTGGGAAATCGGACGTTCAAAATTTATTATCGATTGTAATATTTTTGTTTACAAAAGGTCTTCACGCCAAATCAGAATTTTTTTAGAACATGGCCTGACTTTCAAGAATGTTCCCTGGTACGCTTTTGAAGTCGGAGAAATAGATATGCTTCCCGTCCCGTCAGAATACTGGATAGATAAAATGGCAGAAGAACACAATCTTTCCACCGATAAGGTTAAAGTGCTCGGACTTCCGAGAAACGATATACTGATACCCGAAAGTCACGAAATCAAAAATATTATCTGGATGCCCACGTGGATTTCCAAAAATTTTGACGAGGATGATAAAGACGGCAGCTACGATGAGCTTATCAGCAAAATGCCGTTCGGACTTCCTGCAATTGACAAAAAAGAAGACTTTGAAAAAATTAATGAACTTTTCAGAAAGCATAATGCAATTCTGTATATACGTCTTCATCCCGTACAGGATACGTCTGTTATTCCCATTAGCGAAATGTCCAACATAGTCCTTTGCAATAACGACTTCTTAAACCAGAACCATACCACACTATATAAATTTTTATGCAAAACAGATGCGCTTGTTTCAGACTATTCATCAATTTATTTTGACTATCTCAAATTGAATAAACCTATTGCGTTAGTAACAAAACATTTCAATGAATACAAAAACTGCCGTGATTCTCTTATAATTTCCTATGATGAATACAAAGAAAGATATCCTGCGTTTTTTGCAGAATCGTTTGAAGAGCTTCTTGCCTTTTTTGAAAACGTTCTCTGTGGGAATGACCCTGACGCAGAAAAGCGCTTGGCTGTAAAAGAAAAATACATGCCTGACTGTATAATTCCGGCATCAGACCGGGTTATTGAATACATGAAGGAAAACTACAATTTTTAAAATTTCTCTTGATTTAATCGCACGATAGTATATAATTATTCCATAAGCTTTTGGAGGTAAAACATGGAAGAAAACAAAAACGGTATCAATCGCACGGAAAATGAAAACGCTGAAAGCACAGAAAAAAGAAGCGCTTCCAAGTTCCATTTTGCAAATGTAAAAATCATTCCGGGTCCGAAAATCGACGACCCTGTGTCTTCATTCTATGCAGGAAATGAACAGCAGGATAACGGTGAAAACGCCGCAAAGGTCGAGGCAGTCAAATCCGAACCCGCCACCACAGCAGAAGAACTGATTGAAGAAAACGAGACAGCCGCTGAACTTGAAGCTGTTATTGATACAGAATCCGAGACGGAATATGAATCTGTTCCCGAAGCTGAGGCTGTTGTTGAAGTTGAAACAGAAGCTGAACCGATTAAGGGAAATGAGGCAGTCGCTGAACTCGAAGCTGTTGTTGATGCAGAACCCGCTGAAGAATATGAATCCGTTTCCGAGGCTGAGGCTGTCATCGAAGCTGAACCTGCCGCAGAAGTTTCTTTTGATAATGAAACAGATATTTATTCAAATTCCAAAACTGATACGGAATCCGAGCCCGTTCCCGAAGAGAAGAATGTTTTTGATGTATCCGAAACAGAGGTTGAATCCGCTGTGATATCCGAACCTGTTATAAAAGAATCTGAGCCGGCAGAAGATGGTAACGACACTCCCACTATCTGCATTATTGACGAAACCTCAACAAGCGTCACAATTGAAGAAGGCCCTGATATTGCTGTTGATGAGATTCTTCCTTCAAACGGTAAGAAAGCAAAGAAGCAAAAAGAGCCCCTCAAACTGAAGCCTATACAGATCATTCTCATGGCTGTTGTCGGACTTGTTGCTCTGTGGTTTGTAATATTCACTGTTGATCATACTCTTGCCGCAAACGGTATCTCTCCTGTTTTCTGCAAGAAGGAAGTTGAATATGATGACGGCAGCGTAAGCTATAAGGGTCTCGACCACAAGGTACAGTTCAAGTTTGACGCACAGGGCAATCTTACTCAGATGGTTCTTCCCGCATGGAAAGACGGCCCCAACGACGTTTCCGAATAACATTCAATTTTAAAAAAATAAAGGTCGATGCATTAAGCACCGACCTTATTTTTTCATGTTCAGCAGATTTCACGTCCCATGAGAACGCCCATAACCGATGCCATCATCAGTCCGCGAGTCCAGCCGCTTGAATCTCCGAGACAGTGAAGATTTTCAACATTTGTATTGAAATGCTCGTCCATTTTTACGCGGTTTGAATAGAACTTGAGCTCGGGAGAATACAGCAGTGTTTCATAAGAAGCAAAACCGGGCGCAACGTGGTCAACCGCCTGAATGAAGTTGATTATATTCGTCATTGCGCGGTAAGGCATTGCCGCCGTGATGTCGCCTGCAACCGCATCGGGAAGTGTGGGCTTGAGGTTTGAGTGGCTCAGCTCCTTTTCCCACGTGCGTTTGCCGTCGAGAATATCACCGAAGCGCTGAACAAGAAT
>JAZUHE010000072.1:0-37112 GCA_045641565.1 Acutalibacteraceae bacterium
ATAAAGCTTCCCGAGCGTGAATACGGCTGTGATTTTGTGAAATAAAGAGGCAATATTTATGAAAAAACTGTTTCTTATAGGCGATTCCATCAGAATGGGCTACTGCGAATACGTGAAGGCGGCGCTTGAGGGCAAAGCAGAGGTTTACTGGCATAAGGACAACGCTAAATTTGCGGAGTATGTGCTTTATTCCATAGGTGACTGGGAGCACGAAATGCGTCTTGGCAGTGACGTTGCCTGTGTTCACTGGAATACGGGACTTCACGATGTTATACGCACAGCAGGCGAGGAGCCGCTGACTCCGCCGGAGATTTACGGCTATTATATAGACCGTATATGCAGAAGACTTAAGAATTATTATCCGTCGGCGAAGCTGATATTCGCCACATCGACTCCCGTTCAGGAGGAGCTGTATGACTTCTGGTTCGCGAGAAAGAACGAGGACATTGACAGAATAAACGCTGTCGCGGCTGATACAGTTAAAAAGCATGGCGTTGAAATAAACGACCTTAATTCACTTCTTAAAAATCAGCCGAGGGAGATTTACTCAGACAAGACTCATTTTAATACTCCTGCCGCAAGGGAGATTATCACAAAAGCTGTGCTGAAATCCGTATGTCCCGCTCTCGGCGTCAGCTTCGATGAGCTGACAATGCCTGATTTCACGCAGGAGATAATCGCAGGAGATGAAATACGGAAGTGAGGAACAGAAATGTATAAGCTGGGACTTTCCTCGTGCGGCAAGACATTTGGCGAGGAGCTTTTTAAAGAATATAAAGCCGCGGGAATTGAAACAATGGAAATTTCCTACGGCAGAAAAGAATATGAGAATTTTGACTTCGGTCTTGCGAAAGAGCTGTCAGAGAAATACGGCGTCGAACTGTGGAGCTTTCATCTGCCGTTTATGCCTTTTTCAGAGATAGACATATCGGTTCCGGCCTTGAGGGATTCAACCGTACTGTATCTGAAAGAGCTTATAAAAAAGGGTTCGGATATCGGAATAAAAATATTTGTTATTCATCCCAGCGGCGAGCCGATTAAGGATAGCGAACGAAGTCTGAGAATGAAAACAGCAAAAGAGAGTCTGAAAGAGCTGGCGGAGTTCGCCGCAGGGCTTGATGCGGTGATTGCCGTTGAGGATTTGCCAAGAACGTGTCTCGGAAGAAATTCAGACGAAATTCTTGAGCTTATAAGCGCTGACGATTCGCTGAGAGTGTGCTTTGACACAAACCATCTTCTGTCTGAGCCGATACCGCACTTCATAAAAGCTGTGGGCGATAAAATAATTACAACGCACGTTTCGGATTATGATTTTGAAGATGAAAAGCACTGGATGCCCTTTGAAGGCGAAATTGACTGGAAAGAGCTCACTGATACTCTGAGAGCGGTTAATTATAACGGCGTCTGGCTTTATGAGCTCGGCTTTGAAGCTCCGGATTCCATGCCGAGAGAGCGGAAACTCACCTGCGCTGATTTTGCTCTTAACGCAGAAAAAATATTCGAAAAATAAAATAACGCTGCCGCATTTCAGCTGATTGCGGCAGCGATTTTTTATATGAATGAATATGCGAAGCTTCCTATTCCGGCCGCGGCGGCGATTGCCAGCAGAATGATAATCTGCTTTTTCGGCTGACTTACAAAAAGTCCCGCGACTTCTCTTAAAAACGCGTTCGGCCAGAAATACCATTTTGTTCTGCTTCCGATTCCGTCAGCGTCAAGACCCGCTGAGGAGGCGATAATTCCGCTTCTGAAAACATGATAGCTGGTGGTGGAAAAAACCGTTTTCGCCCCGGAATTTCTCGCTTCTATTATATTCTTTGAGAATCTCATGTTTTCAAGAGTTGTGGTTGATTTATCTTCGGGTATAATCTGCTCTTCGGGAATTCCTTGCTCGATGAGATAGTTTCTGATTGCCTGAGCCTCCGCGATTACCTCGTCACTGCCCTGTCCGCCCGAAGGCACGAAAAACGCCTTCTTGCCTGTCTTTTCAAGCTGAGTGCGGTAGAATTCTATCGCCTTGTCCGCTCTTCCTCTGAGGAGAGGATAAAGAGTGCCGTCCTCTTTTATGGCACAGCCGAGGATGATTATATAATCCTTATCGTAAGACGGAGTGAATCTTGAAACGTATATTCCGCAGAAAACAGTGCATATCAGCACAGTCTCAAACACCACATACAACGCGGATATTACGGAGTAAAGCACCGGTACAATTTTGTTTGAGCTCTGATTATTCAAAAACACAAGAGCGCCTACTGCTGCGAGACCGAGCATCATTGCCGCGCTGACAGCAATTCCCAGAGCGTTCCTCGGGCGGTAACCCTCTTTATTCATGAGCTCGATGTTGCTTATTGATACAGAGAGAGCAAACAGGAATGTAAGCGGCAGGGTGATGATAGTGATTGCGAGTGTCAGATTCTCGTTTATTGTGAACAGCGCCGCTGATGATGTCATATGGAAGTTGACTATTGAGTAAAACATCGCTCCGCACCATACCGCGAGCATCAGCAGGAATATAATTGATACGGATAAAAAGAAAATGCAGTTATAGGAATATCTGTTTGTTTTGATATTATGGATAAACAGAACAAAATAATATACGAACATTATCAGCGAAAACGCCGCGAGAGCTATATAAAGCTTTTGACGGATGTTATTGTATATAACATTGTTCACGCCTATTCTGATGTCTTCCTGCGTGACATATGAGGATGTACCTTCCGCTGTTGATGTATCAACTTTAAAAGAAATGTGCTCAGTGCCTTTTTTATGAGCTTTTACAACAGCTTTTGCGTACCTGTCATACACTTTAACGCTTTTAACCTCAACATAATCACTTGATTCGCTGTTATTCTTTTCGCCGAATCGGATTTCCGTACCTTTATATTCCGAATCGGGCGGGAAGCTGGCGTAAACAGAGTATTGACTTCCGCCGAAAAAAATGCACCCTGAGAAAACTATAAAGACCGCAAAAAACACGGCGATAACGCATATGGCTCTGCGCCTGAAAATGAAAGCCTTCAAAACTTATCTCCTTATATTTTAATTCTGTGAATTTTGATGTTATTTTCTTTAAGAATTTTCTCTGTTTCAGAGGGGATTGAATGACGTGAGTCTGTCACGATTTCATCAATATGCCTCAGAGATGAGAAACGGTAGACGGACTTCTGGCTGAATTTATTGCTTTCCGCCACAAGAATCACTCTGTCCGCGGACTTCATCATCTGCGCGATGATTTCGCCCTCTTCGTCAGAGGCGCACATGACTCCGTTTTCGTCAATACCGACGGCGCTGATAACCGCGGTGTCGGCTCTGAAGCGTGAAATCTGACTCTGAGTCTCGGTGCCGTATGTGAAGCGCTCCTGCGAATTGAGCCGTCCTCCGGCAAGAGTAACCTTACAGCTTGTTCCGCTTTCGTCAGCGGATTTGCCGAAAATCTCAGCCACGGGAATGGAGTTTGTGATAACGGAAAGCCTGCCTGTAAAGGCGCAGGCCCCTGCAACAGCCTCGGTAGTGGTGCCTACGGAAAGGAAAACTACAGAGTCTTTTTTTATCATGTCAGCAACATATGCTCCGAGGGCATTCTTGACCGCCGTATTTGTGCTTTTTCTTTTAAGATACGCGCCCTCAAATTCGGTTATTTTTATTGGCACGGCACCGCCGTGAACCTTGCTGAGAATATTCTTTTCACACAGAACGTTGATGTCTCTTCTCACTGTTTCGAGAGAAACACCCAGCTCAGCGGCGACGCGGCTGATAACGACTTCACCGTCTCTGAAAGCGATTTTTTTAATTAAATCCTGTCTTGCGTCTGATAACATGAATTTACCTCCGCACGTTTTTCTGATATTATATACTATCTGAAAAAAATAATCAACTTTCGGCGTAAATATATTTGATGTTGTGTGATGTTATGTTGACATTTGTGGTATTCTGATGTATAATTCAGTCAACTTAATATATGGAGGTAATATTATGAAAACCGATGTATTGGTTATCGGCGCAGGCGCAGTCGGCACGGCTATCACAAGAGAGCTTACCAAGTACCGTCTTAACGTTATCTGTGTTGATAAAAGAGAAGATGTAGGCGGAGACTGCTCCAAGAGCAATTCCGCAATTATCCATACAGGCTATGACGCAAAGCCCGGTACCCTTGAGTCCGAGCTTGTTGTTGCGGCAAACCCCAGATACGACCAGCTCACTGAAGACCTCGACATTCCCTTTAAGAGAATCGGCGCTATTCTGCCCGCTATTACAGACGAGCAGTTTGAGCAGCTCCCCGCAATTAAAGAGAAGGCTGTTAAAAACAGAGTTTACGATGTTGAGTATCTTTCAAAAGAGCAGATTCTCGCCATGGAGCCCAACCTTAATCCCGAGGTCAAGGGCGGACTTTATATCCCCAGAGAGAGCATTATCGACCCGTTCATTTTTGTTGTAGCAATGGCTGAGAACGCTGTTGCCAACGGCGCTAAGTTCATGCTCAACACAGAGGTAACAGGCATCCGCAAGGACGGCGACACAGTTGTCGGCGCCGAGACCACAAACGGCTATATCGAGGCTGATTATATCATCAACGCCGCAGGACTTTTCTGCGACGATATCGCCGCTATGGTAGGCAAAAACGATTATTACGTTAACCCCAGAAAGGGTCAGTTCTATATTCTTGACAAGAATACAGGCTGCAAGGTTAATCATATTGTACTTCCCATACCCACAAAGGTTACAAAGGGCAAGCTCATGTGCCCCACAATCCACGGCAATATGCTCGTAGGTCCCACAGCAGAGGAGCTTGAGGACAAATACGACAAATCCACAAACGCAGAAGGCCTTGACAGCATCCGTGTTGACGTTCAGAAGCTCATCCCCGGTGTTATGCTCGGCGACACAATCACTCAGTATTCAGGTCTTCGTCCCAACCGTAATCCCGAGGGACTCAATATTGATACATACGATGACGTTAAGCATTACGTTAATCTTTCGGGCGTACGCTCAACAGGTCTTACAAATTCCGTTTCATGCGCTACTTATGTTGCGAGCCTTCTCAAAGAGATGGGCCTCAAAATGGAATGGAACGAAAACTTCATTTCAAAGCGCAAGGGCATCGTTCGCTTCAAGGAGCTTTCAAAGGAAGAGCAGCATGAGCTCATTAAGAAGAATCCTCTTTACGGCAACATCGTTTGCCGCTGCGAAACAATCACAGAGGGTCAGATAGTTGACGCTATTCATTCTCCCATCCCCGCAACAACAGTTGACGCCGTTAAGCGCAGACTCCGTGCAGGCATGGGCAGATGCCAGGGCGGCTTCTGCGGACCGAAGGTAATAGAAATTCTCGCCCGTGAATTGAATGTTGACGCAAGTGAAATCCGTAAGGGCAACAGTAAATCATATATGGTTTGCGGAAAGGTTAAATGAGGTGACGCATATGTATGAAATCAAATGTAATGTATGTGTTGTAGGCGGAGGCCCCGCAGGCCTTGCAGCCGCAGTTGCCGCGAAAAAAGAGGGTGCACAGGACGTTCTTATCGTAGAGCGTGACGAATCCCTCGGCGGAATTCTTCAGCAGTGCATCCATCCCGGCTTCGGCCTCAAGCTCTTTAACGAGGAGCTTACAGGTCCCGAATATTTTGGCAGATTTATAGACGAAGCGGAAGAGGCAGGCGTTAAGACTCTTCTTGGCAGCATGGTTCTTGAGGTTTCGGAGAACACCGTTACCTGCATTAATTCAGAGTACGGCGTATGCGAAATCAAGGCTGACGCTGTAGTTCTCGCCATGGGCTGCAGAGAGAGAACCCGCGCAAATATCGTTATTCCCGGCACACGTCCCGCAGGCGTTTACACAGCGGGTACGGCTCAGCGCCTTATGAACCGTCAGAACGAAATGGTCGGCAAAAAGGTTGTTATCCTCGGTTCAGGCGACATAGGCATGATTATGGCACGCCGCCTTACTCTCGAGGGCGCAAAGGTTGAGGCAGTTGTTGAGATTATGGACTTTCTCGCAGGCCTTACAAGAAACAGAGTTCAGTGCCTTGACGATTTCAATATTCCGCTTCTCCTTTCACATACAGTTGTTGATATCAAGGGCAACGACCGTGTTGAAGGTGTTGTAATCGCTGAGGTTGACGAAAAGAAAAAGCCCATCGAAAGCACAAAGAGATTTATCGAGTGCGACACTCTTCTCCTTTCAGTAGGTCTTATCCCCGAGAATGAGCTTACAAGCAACGCGGGCATTAAAATCAGCCCTGTAACAAAAGGTCCCGAGGTTAATCAGTATATGCAGACAAGCATTCCCTCAGTCTTTGCCTGCGGTAATGTTGTTCACGTTAACGACCTTGTTGATAACGTATCCGCAGAGAGCGCAACAGCAGGTGAAAACGCTGCTCTTTACGCCGCCGGCAGGCTTGAGTCAGCTCAGAGCATCAAGGTAGCCACAGGCGAGAATGTCCGCTATGTATGCCCTCAGAATATCGTTCCCGGCGAAGGCAAGGCAGACCTTTACTTCCGCGTTATGCAGCCCAAAAAGAATGTTCAGATTACCGTCTGCGACGGCGATAAGGTTCTTTTCAGCCGCAAGGCGATAAAGGTTAACCCCGGTGAAATGGAAAAGGCAACTGTAGCTATTGACGGCATCAGTGAGCTTACCGTTGCTGTTAAGGAGGTTAAATAATATGAAAAAAGAAATTATCTGCACCGTATGCCCCATGGGCTGTGTCATCACCGTTGAAGGTGAAAATGGCAAAATTGACTCTATAGAGGGCTTCACCTGCCAGAGAGGCAAGACTTATGCAGAGAACGAGTTCATTTCTCCCGTTCGTATTCTTACCTCCACAGCTAAGATTTCAGGCGCAAAATGCCCCCTCGTCGCGGTCAGAAGCAAGACTCCCGTTCCCAAGGATAAGCTCTTTGACTGCATGGAGGAAATAAAGAAGCTCAATCTTACCGCTCCCGTTAAGCGCGGAGACGTTCTTATCGCGAACGTATGCGGCACAGGTGTTGACATCGTTTCCTCAGCTGACGTTAAATAATTTTTGAAAAATTACAATACGGATTCCGTAAGGAGTCCGTATTTTTTTATATCGAATTTACATAGTAAAGCCTGCTGACAGCGGATATATATTATCATCACCAAAAAATCATTAAAAAACGCTGCTTTGAAAATTGTCATAAAACAGAATAAAAACAGGCCTGGCGGATATCATATTTTTAAAGGAGCATTGAGATGAATATTTATGATTTTAAAGCAGAAAAAAACAACGGAGAAATTTTAGATTTTGATGATTTAAAAGGCAATATTCTGTTGATAGTCAATACGGCGACAGGCTGCGGATTTACACCGCAGTATGAAGCGCTTGAACGTCTGTACAGAAAGTATCACGCGGACGGGCTGGAGATTCTCGATTTCCCGTGCGACCAGTTCGGTCATCAGGCGCCCGGTGATGATGGCGAGATTCATGAATTCTGCACGACGAAGTATAAAACTACGTTTCCGCGCTTCAGAAAAACAGAGGTGAACGGTGATAATGCGTCACCAATCTGGCAGTTTTTGAAAGATAATTCTCCCGAGGAGTATATCAGCGGAACAGCTCATAAACTGTCAATGAAAGCGGTTGAAAAAATGAGCAGGACATGTAAAGATAAGAATGACATCAAATGGAATTTCACCAAGTTTTTATTAGATAAAAACGGAATGCCTGTTTACAGATATTCTCCCGTTGAAAGCCCCGATATTATGGAAAAAGACATTGCGGAATTATTACAGTAGGTGGCAGTATGTATGACTCGATCATTATAGGCGCAGGTCCCGCGGGGCTGACAAGCGCCATTTATCTGCGCCGTGCAAACAAGAAGGTATTGGTTCTGGAAGCCAAAGGCTGCGGCGGACAGATTGCAAATGCCGATAAGGTGGAGAATTATCCGGGAATTGCGCAGATTTCCGGGTTTGAGCTTGCCGAAAATCTTTATCGCCAGGCAAAAAATATGGGCGCGGAGATTAAATTCGAAACGGTAAATGCCGTGAGAAAGGATAAAACCGTACAGACAAACGGCGGCACATATCAGGGCAAAACGGTAATCATAGCCAACGGCGCCGCCAAGCGCAGGCTGAATCTTGAAAAGGAATCCGATTTTATCGGAAAAGGCGTGTCATACTGCGCAACCTGTGACGGAAATTTTTTTAAAGGCAGAACGGTGGCTGTTGTCGGGGGAGGAAATTCCGCACTGGAGGACGCTCTCTATCTTTCTGATTTAGCGAATAAAGTCTATGTGATTCATCAGTTTGATGAGTTTAACGGAGAAGATAAATACCGTGAAGATTTAATGAAAAAAAGCAATGTTTCGTTTTTGATGGAGTCTGAGGTTACGGCGATTAACGGAAGTGACAGGCTGGAAACGATTACGGTCGCTGACCGCGGCGGAGCTTCGCGGGAAATACGAATTGACGGACTATTTATCGCTATCGGGCAGGAACCGAAAAATCAGATGTTCTCAAATGTGGTGGATCTGACAGATGCGGGATATATCCGATGCGGAAACGGAGTTTATACTAAGACTGACGGTATTTTTGCGGCAGGTGACACCTGCGAAAAAGAACTGCGTCAGCTGACAACGGCAGTCAGTGACGGCAGCGTCGCGGCGACTGCCGCACTTAAGAGCATGAAAGGATGAAACACGATGAATATAACTGAAATCAATGACGGGAATTTAGAAGAAGTTATCAAAAACAATACAAAAGTTATATTGGATTGTTACGCGCCGTGGTGCGGGCCATGCAAAATGCTTTCTCCTGTTTTTGAGGAGCTTTCGGCGGAAGAAAGTCAGATAAAATTCTGTAAAATCAATACTGATGAAAACCCCGCTGTGTCAGAGCGCTTTAATGTGATGTCCATACCCACTGTTTTGCTTTTTGAAAACGGTCAACTGAAAAACAGAGAAACAGGCTTTAAAACCAAAGAGGAATTAAAAAAACTGTTTTAAAATTAAACACGT
Organism: Acutalibacteraceae bacterium; assembly: GCA_045641565.1. Lineage (GTDB taxonomy): Bacteria > Bacillota > Clostridia > Oscillospirales > Acutalibacteraceae > CAG-488. The sequence goes on from JAZUHE010000072.1 coordinate 8,980, forward strand.
TCAAATTCCCGTGCATTCGTCAGAGCTGAACTGCGAAAAGCACGGGATATTGTCCTTTGTTATAAAAACTATATATTTTGCTATATACAATGAAATACGGGCATATAAGTCATAATTTGCCTTACATGCCCGTATTCGAAACTTTATGAAATTTACTCAGATATATCTGACTTAGTTAAATCTGCATATTTTTGGACGAGATAATTTAAAGTGTTTTCGGCAGCCAAGCCTTTATATTGCCATGCCATATCGCTGCATTTTCTGCGGCCTTCACTATAAATTTCACTGTCACTCACACTATCAATCAATTCTTTAATATTTGATAAATCACTTTCTTTGAGTTGCTTTCCTAAATCTGGAAGAACTCTGATACGCCACTGAGTCTCATCCAGCCATGCAGCATCATAAGGAGCTGTATCCAGAGATGTATCTGCATAAATTATCGGTTTATCAAAGATTAATGTGTAATCAAAAATGACGCCCGAGAAGTCTGAAATCATTATGTCTGATTCTGCAAGAACATTGAAGTTGTCGTTATCAGTGTTCCATTGGAACATTTCGGTATCAGGAAATTTTTCTCTTAATGAATTCATCAGATCAATATCGGCAATAAATGATTGGGGATGAGGTCTTACAATTATTTTGTATCCTGTATCTTTCAAAGCAGATAAAATCTTTTCCCCGAACTTATTGAGGATGCTTCCGGCTCCCCACGAAGGTGCAAGCAGAACTGTAAATGGCTTATCAGTTTTTTTATTTTCCTGAAGCGCATCACGGCGCTTCATCATTTCATCAAGATAAGTACATCCAACAGTTGTAATCTCTTTTACGGGGCTTTTGTGCTTTTCTTCCAAAAGCCGAATATCTTTCTCTTGAAAATCACCGGATATAAGAACGCTGTCGTAAAAATCCACTCCGAACATGCGGTATCCTGTTACGGTGTTAACTGCGTGGTAAGTGTGTACATAATAATCTGTGCTTTTTGAACGTTTCCATTGAAGAACGTCAAGACCCGGGGTGGTTGAAAGACATATTACCGCATTCATCATGTTTAATTTTGCAAAGGCTTTATTTCCTTCACCTATGAATTCACATTTAACATATTCATATTTTTTATCAAGCGCGGGATCATCAGGAGATGCTGTCCAATAGTGACATTCGAGCTTCCTTTTTTCAAATTCATCACAAATCGGTTCAAAAACATTCCAGTAGCGTTTACTGTCAGAAAAAATAACATATGGAAACTTTTTAGATTCATTTTTTTTAGCCTTGCCGCCAAGAATACGGAATTTTAGTTTTAAAAACTGTTTTCTGAAAGCAAACAGAAGAGTTGACAGTATACCAATGATAACGGTAATAAGCATACTGCCGCTGCCGGGATCAATATAAAGAAGTTTTAGTGTAAAAAGCATTTTTAATACACCTCCGCTTTCTTCCAGTTGTTTACATCAAAAATGTTATCCTTAACATTCCACCATTCACCATCATCAGTAATTAAAGTCTTTCTTTGGCCGTTCTTATTACTGAATTCTCGTGATGATGTGATTGTCAGTGAATTAGCAGTTTTGACAGAATTGTCAATAGGATTACCGGTAAATGGATTAACCGGATTTTTGATCAGATCTTTAAGGGCTAATGTTGGGGTATCAGCATTTGTCATAAGCTCATTCGAAATTTTAAAACCTTTTGAGTTGAAATCTTTTACCAGCAGAAGAGGGTTAACAGTCTCGACATTAACACCATTTGATAATTTCATATAGTTAAACTGGCCAAGGTCAAAGCCGTGGTCTGAAACAATAATAATTCTTGTATTATCGTATACGTTTTGTTCACGAAGATAATCAAACCATTCACCGAGTCTTAATAAAGAGGTAATATTACAGTGATAGTGACGCATATATTCCGGGTTACTTAAATCAAGTTCGGAACCGTCAGCCGCTTTTTTTATGTTATCTGACGGCAGTTTTGCATTTATAGACGGGGTATAATCAGGTTCTTCAAGGATTATTGGCTCATGGGTCGTTCGGTTCGCCATTAACAGAAGATTATTGTCTTTCCCCGCCGAAATATCTGTTAGCTCTTTTAGCCTGCTGAGCACAGAATAAGAATCAAGAAAAGATGATATTGTCGGTGCAAATACGCCTGTTGACCAATATACGCCGTTTTGATACATAAGATTCTGTGTTGCTATAGGCATTGACTTCATCAGGCTGTAAAAAACAAAGCTTCTTATCTGTTGTGGTTCATATAAAGAACTGTACTTGCTTTTGTCCTTATCAGAGTATGCTCCGATTGTATTATAAGATTTTATTCCTTCATAGTTATCATAAATTGACAAGTCAGGTATGTTCTTATATCCAGCAAAAGGAGGGTCACAAATTGTTACATTATATTTATTGTCCAAAAATAATTTGGGAAGAACAGTTAAAGCTTCGTTCTGCTTTTCGGTTACAGTTTCACTTGTTCTTTTATTGATTTCAGACGGAGTATACTCATATCCTCCAAATAAAGAGGGAGACGTGAGGATTGTACTGCCGCCGAATGATATAGTGTTAGGATAATAAGTGAAGCCATCAAACATCTCAACAAGTTCAGGTTTTTCCTCTATCATATAGGGGATATAACCGCTGATTGCTCTGTCAAGCATTAACACAATAATATTCTTTCCGTTTTTGCTTAGCGGTAATATCTGTTCATCATCTGCTTCTGCAGATGTTTCAGTTCTGTGTTTTTCCGGATGTCCTTCAAAGGCAAGAGTTTTCTCTGCTGAAACTGTGCCTACTATAGCGGTTATTGCAAATGTAACCGCAGCTATCTGATAAAGCTTCTTCAGCCAATCAGATTTTTTCAAGCCTATTATAAGTGCAAATGCAGCTGCTGCAAACACAATTAAAGCATTTACTAATATTTGTGAAGTAGAAAATTGGGGATAATGCAGATACACAAGGAATGATGAAATGATTCCTAATTTTCTGCCGAAAAAGAAATAATTCACAGGAAAAACTATTGCGACTATACCTGTAACTATTGAAAAAAGCTTTTTAATTTTATCTGAACTGAAAATATAAAATATGTTGATCCATACAAAGAACAGTCCAAAGAATATGGACGCGATTCTAAAAATCAATCCGAATGGTCCGTAGCTTGAACTGATAAAATCAACAGGTGATGTCTTGACAACATTGACAGGAATAACAATTGCACACAGCAGGAAAACAGAAACAAGACTTGAGTAAAAAAGAGCATTTACGGATCTAAGATCAATTTTTATATCTGATTTGGGATTAGTCTTCTTTTTGCTTTTAATAACTGCAATAACAGACGGGAGAATGCAAACAAACGCTAAAGATAAAGCAAATAAATTGAATATGTTTGATCGTTTGCTGAAAAAGATTACATAGACAACATTAAAAATTCCCAATATAAGAAGTGCTATTGTAATAGTCTTTTTTGAAAGCTTTAAATATTTTGAGAAAATATTTTTGATGAGGGAAAAGACATTATTTAATGTCCAGTAGAAAACAAGACCTGACGGACTTTTGTATAGAAGGACAAGGAATATTATAGCAAGACCGTAAGTCTGGATTTTATCTTTTAATGGGAAACCCTTGGTATATAAAATACCTGAAGCTATGTTGAACAGGGTCATAAGAATCGGAAGCAGATTAATTGAAATTTCACTAATCTGAATAAGCTGATCGGGTTTACTTAAATCAGCTATGCCGAGAAAAGAGGCATATTTAAGTGTATCAAGATCTGAAAGAAAGTTATAAGCAGCGATAAAAAAGGGGATCTGAAGAAGAAGTGAAACGGAACCTTTTATTGCATAGAAAGGTTTATAATCACAAAGCCTGTAATATGCTTGCTGTATCATAAAACGTTCATCACCCTTGAATGTTTTTTTGATATGGTCAAGCCAAGGCTTCATTTCTTTTTGTTTCAGGCGTTCCTGCTCTTGGATGGCATCCGCTCTTTTATAAAGGGGAAAGCACAGAAGCTGAACGGCAATGCTTACAAAAACAATCGCAATACCCGGACTTTTGAATGCCAAATTCATAACATTAAATATCAGCTCTATAAAGAATACTATAGGCATAATAAGGATATTGTACAACGCGGTTATCATAGTGCCACCTCACCTGTCAATCAAACTTAGATAATTATATCTCATTATTATATATTTTGTCAAGCAGAGAAAAGCTTTGCAGTAAAGGAGCAAACGGCGGTTTGATCTGCATATGCGCAGCTTTGTTTTATGCTTATTGTACTGTTTGAAAAGTTGTAAAAAGATACTCGATATGGGCCATTACTTTAGATTTTCACTTTTTAAATCAGAGTTCGATTATCTGATTTTTACTGAAAACGGAGGTGTTGTAGTTGGTTTCGAAACGGAGTTATGATATAGTAAAGTATTTACAATTTAACTTGCTTTTTTTGATGTCATATGATAGAATCATAAACAGATTATTAGTGGGGGTAGTTTTATGATTGCTTTGATTTTAAACTCCGGAATGGGACGCAGGATGGGGGCTCTTACCAGTAAACATCCTAAGTGCATGACAGAGATTTCTCCGTTTGAAACTATATTGAGCCGACAGTTAAAAATAATAGCTGAAGCAGGTATAAAGGAAGTTGTAATGACAACAGGTTATTTTGATAAAATACTTGTTGACTATTGCAATTCTCTGAATTTGGATATTAATTTTATTTTTGTTAATAATCCGCTTTATTCAGAAACGAACTATATTTATTCGATTTATTGTGCAAGAGAGCATTTAAAAAATACAGATGTTGTTCTTATGCATGGAGACCTTGTTTTTGAAAAGGATGTTTTTTACAAAGTCAGTGAAAATAATTACAGCTGTATGACAGTTTCATCGACCATAGATCTCCCGGAAAAAGATTTTAAGGCGGTTATATCTGACGGAAAAATTAATAAAGTGGGAATAGAGTTTTTTGAAAGTGCGATGGCTGCACAGCCGCTTTATAAAATCACAAAAGAAGATTGGAAAATCTGGCTTGATAATATTGTGAATTACTGCGAAAGCGGTGATGAAAACAAGAGGAAATGTTATGCTGAAAACGCATTCAATGAGGTTTCTGATGCACTTAACATTATCCCTCTTGATGTTGAGGATGGACTTTGCAATGAAATTGATACGGAAGAGGATCTGTATGCTGTTTCAGATAAGCTGAAAGAAATTGAGTCAAAAACAGTATATATGTGTTTTTCTACCGATGTAATACACAGCGGTCATATAGCAATTATAAAAAAAGCCGCCCGACTCGGAAGACTTATTGTGGGTGTACTTTCTGATGAAGCTGTTATTACATATAAACGATTCCCATTGCTTCCTTTTTCAGAAAGAAAAATGACTCTTGAAAATATCTCCGGTGTTTATAAGGTTGTTGAACAGAAAACACTCAGCTACAAAGAAAATATAGAGAAATATAAACCTGATTATGTAGTTCACGGCGATGACTGGGTTACCGGATTCCAGAAGCCTGTCAGAGAAGAGGTTTTGAAACTGATTTCACAATACGGCGGCAAACTTAAGGAATATCCGTATTCAAGAGATCAGGTAGTAAATGATTTGGATAAGCGGACAAGAGCAGAGCTTTCAACACCTGACGCAAGAAGAAAGCGCCTTAGAAAAGCCGTTGAGATGAAGAAAACAATAACTGCTATTGAGGCCCATAGCGGACTTACAGGACTTATTGCAGAGCAGACTGTTGTTTATCAGGATGGCGGAGCAAGACAGTTTGACGCTATGTGGATAAGCTCACTTTGTGATAGTACAGCCAAAGGTAAGCCTGATATTGAGCTTGTTGATATGACCTCGCGATTCAGAACAATTGATGACATAATGGAGGTCACAACAAAGCCTATCATTTTTGATGGTGATACAGGCGGACTTACTGAACATTTTGTGTATACAGTAAAAACACTTGAAAGAATGGGCGTCTCAATGGTTATCATTGAAGACAAAACCGGTCTTAAGAAAAACAGCCTTTTTGGTACCGAAGTTGAACAGACTCAGGCGTTAATTCCCGATTTCTGTGAAAAAATTAAAGCCGGAAAAGCTGCTCAAAAAACGCGGGATTTCATGATTTGTGCAAGAATAGAAAGCCTTATTCTCGAAAAAGGTATGGACGATGCTCTTGAACGCGCATTTGCATTTACACATGCAGGTGCAGATGCGATTATGATTCACAGTCGAAAAAAAGACCCGTCAGAAATTTTTGAATTTATTGACAAGTTCAGAAAAAAAGACCAGACAACATATCTGGTTGTTGTTCCCACGTCTTTCAATACAGTTACCGAAGAGGAATTCTGTCAGCGTGGAGTAAATATTGTTATTTATGCAAATCAGTTGACGAGAACGGGATTCCCTGCTATGCAGAATGCAGCTGAAATGATATTGAAGTATCATCGTGCAAAAGAGTGTGATGATATATGTATGCCGTTCAAGGATATAATTCGACTTATTCCGGAGGAAATATGAGATGGATCAGCTCATTCTCAAAGCAAGTGAAGACTACTCAGAATTAAGCGCATTTTTCTCTGAAAAAAATGTGAAGAAAATATTTCTTGTATGTGATGAAGTTTTAAGCTTCTTGAGAATTGACAAATATTTTCAGGAAGCAGAAAAAAACAACATGATCGAGATTGCAAGATTTTCAGATTTTAATCCGAATCCGTCATACGAATCTGTGGAAAAAGGTGTCGAACTTTTTTGTAAAGAAAAGTGCGATATGATTGTTGCAGTTGGCGGGGGAAGTACTATTGATGTTGCCAAATGCATAAAGCTTTATTCAAATATGGATAGTTCAAAAAACTATCTGCAGCAGAACATTGTTCCGAATAAGATTCCGTTTCTTGCAATTCCTACAACTGCAGGAACAGGAAGTGAAGCTACAAGGTATGCGGTAATATATTTCAATAATGAAAAGCAGAGTGTAACTGATATCAGCTGTATTCCCGATGCAGTTCTGTTTGACCCATCATTTTTAATTTCTTTACCTGAATATCAGAAAAAATCCACAATGGTGGATGCCTTTTGCCATGCTATTGAGTCATATTGGTCTGTTAATTCAACGGACACAAGCAAACGATATTCCCGTGAAGCACTTAAACTGATAATTGAGAACAAGCATAATTATCTAAACGGAGAGGCAGATGCCTGCAATAATATGCTGACTGCGGCCAATCTTGCAGGAAAAGCGATTAATATTTCTCAAACTACAGCAGGTCACGCTATGTGCTATAAGCTTACAAGTCTTTATGGTATCTCGCATGGTCATGCTGCTGCATTATGCGTGTCTGTTCTGCTCCCGTTTATGGTTGAAAATACGGATAAATGCATTGACAGACGGGGAGAAAAATATCTTATTAAAGTATTTGAAGAAATAGCTGAAATATTTGGATGCTCAGATATTTCCAGTGGAGTTGAAAGGATACTTGACTTTATTGTGTCAGTTGGATTAAAAAAGCCTGAGAGAGTCAGAATGTCTGATATTGAGATTCTGAAAAGATCGGTAAACCCGGTCAGATTAAAAAACAATCCCGTTGAGCTTTCAACGGAGATTATTGAAAAGCTATATAAAAAACTTCTCGGTATAGGGGAATAATATTTATGAAAATTGAGAATTTTATAAAGATAATTGATACAGATTTTTTTACAGGAGTTCCTGATTCACAGCTTAAAGCACTTTGTGATTATTTGATGTATAAATATGGAATTGACAAAAATCATCATATTATTGCTGCCAATGAAGGTAACTGTACAGCTATTGCTGCAGGTTATCATCTCGCGACCGGAAAAGTTCCTGTTATCTATATGCAAAACAGCGGAGAAGGTAATATAATCAATCCTGCCGCCTCTTTAATGAATAAAGAGGTTTACGGTATCCCGGCAATTTTTATTGTTGGATGGCGAGGTGAACCGGGGGTTCACGATGAGCCTCAGCATATCTATCAGGGAAAAATTACTGTAAAACTTTTGAATGATATGGATATTGAACCGTATGTTATCGGTAAAGAGACAACCGAAGATGAGCTTGTAACAGTGATGAGTGATTTCAGAAAGCTTCTTTCTGATGGCAGACAGGTTGCATTTGTAATCAGAAAAGGGGCTCTTGAATTTGATGAAAAGGTTAAATATTCGAACGAAAATAAAATGCTTCGCGAAGAAATAATTCAGCATATTGTTAAAGCTGCCGGAGAGGATCCTATCGTTTCAACAACAGGTAAGGCGAGCCGCGAGCTTTTTGAAACAAGAACAGCCAACGGCAGCAGCCACAAATATGATTTTCTTACAGTTGGTTCAATGGGCCATTCTTCATCAATCGCACTGGGAATTGCAATTAATAAGCCGAGTAAAAAGGTGTGGTGCATTGATGGTGATGGCGCGGTGCTTATGCATATGGGAAGTCTTGCGCTTGTCGGGAATATTGCTCCGGAGAATTTAATACATATACTAATCAATAACAGTGCACATGAGACAGTTGGCGGTATGCCAACAGTTTCATCTACAATGGATTTTGTTGCGATTGCCAGAGCATGTGGTTATCCTAACGCGGTCAGTGTTGATACATTTGATAAGCTTGATGAAGTGCTTGCCATAGCAAAAGGAAAAAATGAGCTTTCATTTATTGAGGTGAAATGTTCGATAGGCGCGCGCTCTGACTTAGGAAGACCTACAACCACAGCCACTGAGAATAAAGAGAATTTTATGAAGTTCCTTTCTGAGTAATTACAGTCCATTTTGAATTCATTGATTCTGGAATGCAATACATAAATATGGAATATAAAGCCTTAAGCAGAATAGAAATGATTTTACATTGTTATTCATATTATAAGCATTGAAAAGATATTTTTTATTATTTCGCATATTCGACAACTCTCCTTGTATTGGGTAAAATAAACTTACCAAATACAAGGAGGTTTTGTTTATAAAAATTGCTTGCACAAAAGTTGGAAGACCGTATTATCATTCATTTGATTTACCAGGTGAAACATGCTATAACATTTGTCAATAATACCGCTTCCGGGAGAGACCATTAATGCCGGACACGGAGCAGTAGAAACCGGTGATGTTCACAATCATGGAAAACGATAAATCTGAATGTATAAAACATATAAATTTATACCTGCTATAAGACAAAACATTCAGGAATTGAAATATTCTCCCAAAAGTAATATAATAAGTATGTAAGAGTTATCTGATTATATTTAATGAGGAGAGAATTATGAAAGAAATCGAGAAATTATTATTTGAACTCAGAGACGTAGAATACGCCGCGTTTCAGGCAAAGCTGACCCCGTCGGTTGAAAGGGAACTGTTTATCGGTGTCAGAGTGCCCGAAGTCAGAAAGCTGGCGAAACAGCTTAAAAATGAACCGACAGCTTTGGAATTCATCAGCGAACTTCCTCATAAATACTATGACAAAATATGCTCCACGGTCTGCTTGTATCTGAAATCAAAGATTACGAAAAGGCGGTTGAGGAGACAGACCGTTTTCTCCCGTATGTTGATAACTGGGCGGTGTGCGATATCATGTCGCCTAAGGTGTTTAAAAAGCATAAGACAGAGCTCATTGAAAAAATCCGTGAGTGGACAGGCTCGGAGGAAACTTATACAGTAAGATTCGGCATTGAGATGCTTATGAGCCATTATCTTGACGAGGATTTCAAAGCAGAGTATCTGGAAATTCCCGCCGTAATCAGAAGCGAGGAATATTATGTAAACATGATGATTGCGTGGTGTTGCGCTAGGGGTCTTGCCAAGCAGTGGCACAGTACCGTTCCGTATATAGAAAACAACCGTCTTGATAAATGGACACATAACAAGACTATCCAGAAGGCGGTTGAAAGCTACAGAATAACAGACGAGCAGAAAGCGTATCTGAGAACGCTGAAAATCGCGAAGGAGTAAAAATGGTCGATTATTACGATATGATTTTTAAAAGAAAATCCTTTCATTTATTCCGCAATGCAGGGGATGAAAAGATTACTTCTGACGAGCTTGAGAAAATCGAAAAGGCATATCAGGACTTTAACGCGCTGTATTCTGAAATCAGAACGGCAATCCGCATTGTTCCTGCGCAGGCGGTGAATGTCAAACGTGACGCCGAATACTGCATTCTGATTTACAGCGAGAAGAAAGATAATTATCTGATGAACGCGGGATATATCGGCGAACAGCTTGACCTGTGGCTTGTGAAGCACAATATCGGCAGTCTGTGGTTCGGTATCGGCAAACCCGACGAGCCGACGTATAACGGAATGGATTTTGTCATTATGATTGCGGTACACAAGGTGAGCGATGATACGAAATTCAGAAAAGATATGTTCAAGGCGAAGCGCAAACCCCTTTCTGAAATCTGGTCGGGCGACAGCCTCGGCGTTGCCGACATTGCCCGTTTTGCTCCGAGCGCCTGCAATACACAGCCGTGGTATGTGGAAAACAAAAACGGAGAACTGACAGTTTACAGATATAAAAAGCCCGGCAAGCGCGGCATAATGCCTGCGGATGCTGTGTCATATTATAACCGCATTGATATCGGTATTTATCTGTGTATTTTAGAGATGTGCCTTTATAAAAACGGCATTGAATCTGAACGTGAACTGTTTATCGACAGCGGCGAAGATACAGAGCTTACCAAATCTGCGGTGTATAAAATCGGTGTGAATATATAAAAAGATATTGTTAAAAAAGTCCCGACAGCTTTAACAACTGTCGGGACTGTGTCTTTTAATAAACCGAAAGGAATTTGAACTTCGGTGTATGATTCATTCCGTATGCTTCTATTCTTAATTCATTCGCGGTGATATTTTCAAGAGAGATAATTCTCTTGTGACCGATACATTTTCCCTCGTATATTTTTCTGCCGTCGGCATATACCGAAAATCCGTTTATGTTGTGTCCGTCAGTAATATCCTCGCATAAAGAAAGATATTTCATCTGACGCTTTTCTGCGTTGCTTATTATAAACGTGTTCCCTGTTAAATCTGTTTTTTCATAAACGGGAGAGCCGAAGGTTTCTTTCAGAAGCTTTCCGAATTCAATAAACTGCTCCTCGTCCTGAAAGTCGCCGTCAGCCGAGATAGCCATTCCGATGAGCATGTTTGTGTTTCTGCCTACGGAATTTATGTAGCATTCAAGCAGATGTTCAGGTGAAAAGACCATATCTTCCTCGCCCTTTTTCCAGCCCCAGCCTCCGCCGAAGGCCTTGTTGGAGCGGTTGGGAAAGTCCGTTTCCGCAGGAGCCCATATGTCTCCCTCGGGGTCACCGATAGATTCATTTTTATCGTCGGTTTTGCACGAAGCCCAGCATTCCACGGGCGCATAGCCGTCTTCATTCCCGACCCAGCGTATGTTATTGGGATATCCTTTCGGCCCCTGAAACGCTATCGCGTTCGGCTGATACTTTTTGAGAAGCGGAAGCAGGTCGGGCCCGCCTTTTTCTTTCGGAACAATTCCGCCGTCAAACCAGATTTCAAACATTTCGCCGTATTCGCTCCAGAGCTCCTTTACCTGCTGTTCAACGCATCTGACATAATTCTGATAGTATTCCGCTTTGTAATCGTGCTTTATTTCATCGTTTATATTGTAATATCCGTTGCAGCCTGTCGAATAATACACGCCCGGCAGAATATTATATTTTTTGCAGGCATCGACGAATTCGCGGAATATATCTCCCTTGCCGTCTTTCCATTTCATTGAAGCGCAGGAATAGTTGTTGACCTTTGTCTGCCAGAGCGAAAATCCCGTGCAGTGATTCGCGACAAGTACGGCATATTTCGCACCAAGCTCCGCCGCGCTTCTGACCCATTGCTCGGGGTCGAGCTTCTGCGGATTGAATCTGTCAGGTGAAAGCTCCGTCCTGACAGCGTCTGTTTTGTATGCCTTGAAATCGGGATTGTAGATTTCCATAATATAGTGAATGATTACTCCGATTTCCATGTCCGCCCATCTCAGCTGCTGCGCTGTGGGTTTTGCCTTGCTCATATTGTCACCGCCTTATAGCTATTTAAAATATTTTTTATTTAAGTATAAAAAATATAAGCCCTTTTTTCAAGTCCTTCGTATAAAGAAGTGTAAGACAAAAAACACGAAAGAAAAAGAGGTTTTAATCATGAAAAAGACATTAAAGGTTTTATTAAGCGCTATGCTCATCATCGCAATGACAACAGTTTTCGCGTTCGCCGCGGCAGATAACGATACATACGTTGTTTCAAAAGGCGTTGAATTCGCTGACCAGTGGAACAAGGCGGCAAAGGTAAACGGAACAGTTAAGCTTGACAGAGATGTCAACATCTCAAGCGAATACAAGCTTGACGGGAACAGAATCCTGACAATCGACCTCAACGGTCACTCAATCAAGGGCACAGGCGAAGATGCAGATTATATGTTCAACATCCTCAGCGGCAGTTCAATGACAGTTATGGATTCTTCAGAAGCACAGAACGGCAGAATCGCTGCAACAAGAGTTTATGAAGACTATGAAGAAGTTATCCTTGTAAGTAAAAACGCAAACTTCACACTTGAAAGCGGCACACTTCAGGGCAACGAAGATGACGACTGCAGACTTGTTGCAGTTGAGTACGGCACATTCACAATGAACGGCGGTTCTGTTACAGGCAATACCTATGACGGCGACGGCGCAGGTGTCTATGTTAACGAAGGTACTTTCATCATGAACGGCGGTAAGATTTCATATAACCATTCTGTAAATGCGGCCAATTACGGCGGCGGAATATACTTCGACGGCAGTTCAACTTCAAAGCTCATTATCAGAGGCGGAGAGCTCTTTGAGAACACAGCTTTTGACGGCGGCGCGATTTATCTCGATGACGGCAACGCGGAACTTATTGGCAGCAAAATTTACAGAAATCACGCTGATAAAGCCAGCGCAATCAGAATTTCGGGCACAGCGGACGAAGTAGTTCTTGCGGGAAATCTTGAAGTTACGGAAAACGGCTTTGAAAGACTGACAAGCGCACCGTATTTTTACGCGGCAGTAACTGCAAACGGCGAATTCATCACAAGTTATAAGATTTATTTAGGCGGCAGCGTAAAGATTTACGGAAACAACAGAGGCGATTTTTGCGACAAGGCCGGCCGTCACGGTTACCGCATCATGTCAGATATGGATAACAGCTCTGAAAACCACGCATGGGTTGGTGTTTATACCGGCACAAAAACAGTTAGTGAGTATGTTAATTACGCTTTCGAGAAAGACGCACAGAATGATTATTCAAACTGCTTCTTCCAGAGCGATTTAAAATAAGCCTCATTGATTATAAATGGAATAACTCAGCCCCGGCAGAATTAGCTGTCGGGGCTGAGAACTGTATTTGAATATCTTTTTTATAGTATTGTTAAAAGGACAGCGCTGTGCTCATAGCATATCCGTTAATAATTAAATGCCCTCCGCTTATGAGCGGAAGATTATCCATTATAATTTCCGCAATTCTGCAGCCTGCAGCGTCATCCTTGAATAATGATACAACGGCACCATATGCGGAATCTCCATAGGCCTGTATCTGCGCAAATCCGTAAAGGAGCGCGGCCCCGCAGTAATCTGTTTTAATTATATATTTCCCGTTGCTTTCAGTGATCTCAGATACTTTACAGAAATCCGAAACCGCCAGACCTGCGATATATGCCTTTAGTTCCTCAAGTCTTGCCGAAGCGGCTTCATATGTGTCAAAGGATTCGACAGCGGTTTTCATCTCATAAAGAGATTTTCTGTCTGGAAATCTTTCGCCGAAAAGTATATCGTATTCTTTCTTGACCGACGGAGTAAGGCAGGCGTAATCGTTTCTGCCTTTAAAATCGGAGATTTTCTTCTGTACCACGCAGCACTTTGAAATGTCAGCGCTTATATCTCTGCCGTAACGTACAAAATGCTCATCTGCAAAGGGCAGGGGATTTATATAATAATCGTTTTTGTCAAACAGATTAAAAATTGTGCAGTAGCTTTTTGCTTTGCAGTCAGTTGTTACAGGCATGGCGTTAAAGGTATATGTATATGATTTTATTTTTTTATCATCTTCAAAATCAGCGCCTATAATGTTCGCAAGAGCGGCGCCTCTTGAATGACCTGTGAGAAGCACTGTATCATCACGGCTTTCACTGTCGTGTTCTTCCATATAAGAGCTGATAAAATCCTCAGTTCTGCTTACAGCGATGTCAAGGCCTTTAAAGCAGCCTCTGTCCGTCCATTCGCTGTGTTCACCAGTAAGAGCGGTATAGCTTTCAGAATCACTGCCGATATCAAAAATGCTCAGGCGCTCACCGATTGAGAAACAGCCGCGGATAACGATTATGTATGAATCGTATCTGTCGTCAATATTTCTGTAACCGATAATAAATGTCGCGCTGTCGTTGGTGTCAGATGAATACTGCTTCTGCTTATATGTTTCAATGAATCTTACGTCGGTGTATCCGAGATTTTCAAGCAGTGCGCTCTGAGAGTAATTATCACGGGAATCATCAGTGAGAACTCTGTTGGGTGTGCCTCTTTCCAGGTCTTTGGTGCGGAAATAACTGTCAGCGCAGAGAATTGCAGAAAATGCCGCCAGATTGCTGTTGTATATATGATTACTTGCTTTTGTAATCCATTTTGAATCAAATTTCAGGTTCAGCGGAATTTCATCGTCCGTGTTTCCTCCGAATACAGCCCCCTGAACGGTGACAGGAAAAATAAATTCCGTTTTCCCGAAAGAACAGCCGATGCTCATAATTATTGCAAAAAACAAAGCAATTATTCTTTTTAAAATCATGTTATACCTCCTGAGCAGTGTATACAATAACATGTTGGGATTGTTTTATTTTGAAACTCAGTCAAGCACACCGTGCATGCAGCCTGGATTCATAGGCGCTTCACGCTCAAAATGAGATTTAATTTCTACGGTTCTGCCCTCGTCGCTGCTCTTTTTAAACGCTTCCATAATTTCAAGCACATGGAATGTCTGTCTGTACGAGGTTCTGGGGCGTCTGCCTGTCTTTATTGCCTTCGCTATATCGGCGAGTCCAAGCGCACGGCTGTTTTCTTCATAGTCAAATTCTATGGGGAATTCAGTCATTTCTTTTTTTGCACCGTCAAAAAATCTGATTTTTCCTCCGAAGCAGTTGGGGTCGGGCACAAACAGTGTTCCCTTTGAACCATATATTTCAATATCGTGGCTGTCGGATTCATAAACGTCAAAGGTTGTTGTCAGATTTGCTATTGCACCGTTTTCAAAGTGAAGGATTCCCGAAATATAGGTCGGGACTGTAACGTCAATCACCGTGCCTGCCAGGGGCTGTGATGTTATGGTTCTCTGCGGAAATGAAATCTTAGTCACGCCTGTGACCTTTTCAACTCTGCCGATGAGATTTATCATTGCTGTTATATAATACGGACCCATATCCATCATCGGGCCGCCGCCGTATTTATAGAAGAATTCGGGGTCATGATGCCATGATTCGGGGCCGTGATTTATCATCGCGCCCGAAGCACCGACGATATCGCCGATAACACCGCTGTCAATAAGTTTGCGGCAGGTCTGAATAGCCGCACCGAGGAACGTATCCGGCGCACCGCCGAGCATCAGTCCTTTTTCCTGCGCAAGAGCTACAAGCTCTTTGCCTTCCTCAAGAGAGGCGGCGAGGGGCTTTTCGCTGTATACATGTTTACCTGCCTGCAGTGCCTGCTTTGATACCTCAAAATGCTCCGCAGGTCTTGTTATATTCAGTACAAGCTCTATTTCTTCGTCTGCAAAAAGCTCATACATCGTGTCATAAACCTTAGGAATATTATATTTCTCCTGAGCGTTAAGCGCGCGTTCCTTTATTAAATCGCAGACACCGACAATCTGAAGCTCTTTGAATGTTTCAGTTATGTTTTTAAGATATATTCCGCTTATGTCGCCTACTCCGACAATACCGATTTTTGTCATAAAAAGCCTCATTTCTTCCCGTTACCTGCCCAGATAAGTCCTCGTTCCATTAAAATCTGAGCTTCGGGATATTTTTCAAATACATCATCGTGATGACCGAGCGAATTGTAAAAAACTCTGCCGTTGCCCCAGTGCTTTGTCCACACAACAGGCATTTCAACAGATTTCTTTCCTTTGTCAGGAACGAACTCCGTTACCGCGAGCACATCAACAGCGGGGTCAACGTGAAGATAATACTGTTCACTGCAAACTTCAAAATCATCAACACCCTCAACAATGGGGCTTGAATCTTTTCTGATGCTGACGGTGTAATTTACTCCGTCACCGCCCGGGTGGGCTACCCACTGACCTCCTGTCATGAACTGCCAGTCAGTGTTCTGACGGAAAGCGTCGCACATTCCTCCGTGACAGCCTGCAAGACCAACTCCGCTCTCAACAGCTTCACAGACATTGCGGCAGTAATCTCCGGGAATGTCTCCCATTGTCCAGCACGGAACAATAAGGTCAAGACTCTTGAGATAATCAAGGTCTGAGAGAATATCGAGAGTGTCTGTTATTTTTACTTCATATCCGTTTTTTTCGAGAATTGCGGCGAAACGCTTTGAAACGAGCTTCGGCTCGTGGCCGTCCCAGCCTCCCTGAAAAATAAGTGCTTTTTTCATTGCTGCCCCCTCCTGACAGAATTTTTTCGGCAATACTTTATCAAATCAGATTTTTGCTGTCAATCATAACCGCAGAGTGCGGAAAGTTTTTTAATATACAAACGTGAATCTTGAGCCCGGGGCAACATCGCCGTTAAGATAGAAATCCATAATGTCGCCGTCATTCTGCATGTTGTCGGAAAGCTTGAAATTGAAATTAGTATTTTCCGAATCAAGTCCGAGAGCGGAAAGGGGAACGGTAACGCTCATGCAGTTATCGCTGACGGAATACTCTGCCGAGCCGCAGTTTTCAAAGCTCCACCCGCCTGTTGATTTCTCGACTTTAACCGAATCCGCATCGGCGTTTTCTCTGTTGATGATATATTCAAAGCCCTCCCAGTTGGGTGATACTCCGCTTGTATCGGTATCAATCAGAATTCTCATCCACGCTTTGTCGGTGTACGGAGAAATATTATCCTTGCAGTAAATTTTAAAATATACGTTGCTGTTATCACTGCTGACTTCAGCCTTAATAAAATCATTCCTCATTGTATTATTGGTATAATGAGTACCGACCCAGCCGTCGCAGTCACGGTTGTATGTGCTGTTCTCATAGTGATAATATGTTTTAATGCCGTCGGCTTCATCGGTTGTTTCACTGATGCCCTTGAAACGTCTGATATTCGCGGCGAGCTGTGAATAGTAGTAGTCTTTCAGTCTGCCTGTCGAAGGCTCAATATCGCGGCTGTGCTCGTCGCTGAACTGGTCGGGAAACGCGTTGGGTGTACCTTCCCATTCACTCCATCTGCCTGCAATCCATTCATTCCAGCCGTCAACAAAGATGAAATCGGGGTCGCATTCAATCGCATAATCCCACTGCTGCTGGAAATTGAGACCGTAGAAATCGGAATTCTCAATGTTTTTATCAACGTTTATTGTTTTGCCGCCGTAGTTATATGAATACGTAAAGTCGCCGTGGGTAAAGCTTCTGCCCTGAACATTTCCTTCGGCGTTCTGTGCGCTGAGTTTGCCGTCTCTGGCGTTCTGAGCAACGGAAACGCACATCTGCTCAACTCTGCCGTTAAGTGAGTATCCGTATTTCGCCTGCGGATAATCACTGCACCAGCCCCATGTCTTTTTGCGGAACGGTTTGTCAGAGGTGAAATATGAAGGGTCGTTGGTTCTGAATGTGAAGAATTCAGAAATTTCTTTTTCGAGCTTGTCTGTTTTCTTAAGGGCTTTTGAATGAGCCATAATCATCGGCTTGCCGTCCCACATGAACCAGAGGTCTTTATATTTTCCCTGAGAATAAATTTCTTCGTAAAGATGCTTGAGTGAAACTGTTGTAGTGTTTCTGTCTGCTGAAAACGGAAGCATATAAGCCATTTTCGGAACATTTACGCCGTCTTCTTTTGCTTTTTCAAAAACCTCAAAGAGCTTAAGGCAGGCATTGTCCCACGTCGCGGTGTCATTTGTGCAGTCAAAGAATATAACATCAACGCCCGCGTCGGCAAGAAGCTCTGCGTTCTTTCTGATAACATACTCGTCAAGGTCAGAGTAATATCCCCATATGGGCTCGTTCCAGAAGAACGGTCTGCCGTCGGGATAGCTTGCTTCGCTTTCCCATATGGGAGAATCAAAATCATAAAGAATTTCTGGATGCTCAGCGAGAATTTCGGTCACGTTTTTAGGGGTAAGCCACGAGCCGAAATTAGTATGCCATGTCCAGTAAAACATTCCGACAAATTTTGTGTTGTCCTTTTCGCCGACTTCCGCTTTCATCGGAAGAGTTCTGCCCAGTCCGTCTGTCATGGCCCATGTTTCGGGCTTGACAAGGCCGTCATATGATTCGTTGAAATTGTTATTGTTGCCCACAATACCGGGGCATGCGGAAAACAATGACATAAAGAAAGCTAAAATCGCCGAGAGTATTCTTTTACACATAATATACCTCCTGATTATCTGACAGGTTTTTCAACTCTTGCTGTATTTTCTTGTTTTTTCAAGGGTTTCTGCCGTTATTCGCCGGTTACCATTCGGATAAGCTCCTCGCCCGCGGCACGGCAGAAATTAAGATAGGCAGGCAGCACCCTTTCGGGAAAACGCCCGTAATGCAGTTCCAGCGACAGATTGCCGCGGTAACCTCCGTCGCGCAGTACCTTCATAAGCGGCGGCCAGTCCATTTTGCCCGTGAACGGCGGCTGGTGGTCATCCCTTAAGCGATTGTCGTGCACGTGAGTGCAGAGCAGATGAGGTACAATCTTTTTCAGCTCTTTTGCGCTTTCATCTTCAAAAGACCTGCGTCCGTGTCCGAAATCCCAGCAGCAGCCTGCAGGGTTATCTGAGCGAACCTCCGATGTTCCGTTCAGCCCTTCGATTATGCCGAGCAGTTCCTCGGCTGTACCGCTGCAGCGCGTGCGCGGCTCGTCCTGCGAAACAGTTACATTTTCGCAGGCAATCTTAATTCCTGCGCGGTCCGCACGCTCAGCCACCGGAAGAAACATTTCAATCTGCTCTCTGACCGCTTTCTCGCTGTCATAGATTTCTCCGGGCGCAAGGTAGATTTCACTGGCGTGCACAACCAGATACTTCGCGCCTATTGCGGCGGCGGCATCGACTGCCGGCAGATATGCTTCCAGCGCCTCGTCTCTTGAAACTCCCGGATGAATTCGGAAGACAGGCGCGTGGGACTGATGCACCTGTACTCCTGCGGCTTCGGCAAATTCACGGAAGCGTGCCGCATCGCCTGCCCAGTCCTCAGAGCGGGGAATCAGATAATCAAAATAAGAAAAGCCGTATTCCTTCAGCATAAGCGCTGTACGGCGTACCTTCGCTTCGTCCGTTTCACCGGGCAGCGGCGGTACGCTTTTGGAAATAAAACCGAGCGTAATAGACAAGTTCATATAAAAACCACACTTTCCGTTCAGGTTGCCCATAAGTTTACAGATATAATATAACATACTGCTGAGCTTTTTACAATGGACATTAATTATAATGTTTATCCGGCTTAAGGTTGAAATGTGCGCGGGTATGTGATATATTCTTATCGGGGTGATAATATGTTTAAAGCATTACTTGCTAAACTTGCGGTCCGTCAGATGTCGGCACTTACGGCAATTCCGGGGCAGCTTTCAAAAGCGGCCATGCTGTTCTTTACAGGGAAGCTGAAAGCTTTTTTTGCGGCTGTGATGGCAGTGCTTCAGCTTTTCGGAGTTATCCTTTTTGATACTCCCGGCCCGATTGTCGGAGATGAAATCAATTTAAATGATTACTCGCTTGTTTTCAGTGATGAGTTCGACGGTGACAGTCTCGACAAAGATGTCTGGCAGGAGAGGTCGGCCCTCGGAACAGGAGAAATATTCGATGAAAGCATGCTCTCCTTTGACGGCGAAAATCTGATAATGTCAACAGAATATCTTGAAGACGGCCCGAAGGGCGCGGGCTGGTACACAGGCGGAATAGAAAACACCGAAGCATACAGCAACTTTAAACCCGGCTGTTACTATGAATGCCGCTGCATTGTGCCTTCGGCAAAAGGCATGTGGTCTGCATTTTGGATGATGACATCGGGTGAGAGGCATTACGAAAACGGTCTTCATATGGAATACACCGAAATAGACGTCATGGAGTCTTTCTATTACGGTCAGAAGCATCAGAACAGCACCATAAACACCGTACATAAATATCAGCCCGAAACAGACAGCTTCAAAAGCGAAATTGTCGGCAAATACCGTATCAACAAAGATATTTATAAAGAATATGTCACATACGGTGTACTGTGGACTGAGGATGAGTTCGTTTTTTATATCGACGGTAAGGAATCAGGCAGAAGCACCAATGGCGCGACAACCGACCCTGCTTTTATGCTTCTCACCTGTCAGGTGAGGATAAACGGCGAGGAGCATCCCGAGGTTCTTGACAATCCCGAGGATACATTCCCCGCGAAGTTCATTGTTGACTATGTAAGAGTATACGAAGCAAACTGACGCAGGAGATTTCTTTTCAGCAAATAAGCTATATATATTACAGAGGGTGCGGATTGGTTCCTGCACCCTCTTTTTCTGTATATAAACCGCGGATATTTTTTAAAAGGATTGGTTTTGTACTGCATCTTTTTATTTGAAAGACTTGAAAAAAGTGCTTATATTTTTTATACTTAAAATATAAAGTTTTTCGGGAAGTGGGAAGAATGAAAAAGCTGTTATCTGTATTTTTAATTTTTGCATTGCTTTTTGGCACGGCTTTGCCTTGCTATGCGGCTGACGCGGGCAATACATATTACATTGACGCTGAAAACGGTAATGATGACAACAGCGGCACAAGCGAAAATTCCGCGTGGAAAACTCTCGCCTTTGCTTCGGGGAAAACTTACTCGGCAGGCGATAGAATTCTGCTGAAGGCAGGTTCGGTATTTGACGGCAGCTTCACCGCAAACGGAAGCGGTACCGCCGAAAATCCTGCCGTTCTCGGCACTTATGGTGACACTGACGCTCTCGGTAAGCCGATTATCAGAAGCGATGAGGAAGAAACCGTCTTGCTTACGGTTAAAAACGTAAGCGGATGGACTATTGAAAATATCGAATTCACCGCACCTGACGGCAGCGGGATTTATATCAGAGCAGACGGCGGAAAGCTCACATCTGACATCACAGTCAGAAACTGCGTATTTCATGATATATGGTATAAGCAATGTGACAACCATAACGGCAATCATTGCCCGATTTATATAAGGTCGTCGGGCGCTGAGGCACGAATCCGAAATCTCACAATTCAGAACTGCAATATTTATGACTGCGCTTTCGGCATCAAAATGAGCGGTCTGACAAGAGAACACAATCCCGATAAATTTGTAAGCCCCGAGGAATCGTACAATACGAGCTTTCTTATTGAAGGCATGAGCCTTAACAACATACTCTATGACGGCATTATAATCATGTCGGTATACGGAATGATTATCCGCAACTGCTCGCTTATAAACACATCATTAAGAGATGATTACTACACCGCGCCTATATGGTCGCATCATGCCAAAAATTATGTTATTGAAAACTGCGAGGTCGCAGGCACAACAAATGAAAAGGACGGCATGACAGTTGACTTTGACGGCTGGACAACCGACGCCACTTATCAGTATGTTTATTCTCACGATAATGTCCGTTTTATCAGCAGCTGCTGTTGTGATGATTACACCAAAAACAGAAACTGCACCGTCAGATACTGCCTTTCGGTCAACGACAACAAAGTCCCGAATAAGATGGGCAACCTTCTTTTTGTCGCGGCTGTTGATTATGCCGACGATGAATTCGCAACCTCCATGGATAATTTCAGATTCTATAACAATACGCTGATAAATATTTCTGAAATCAGCTGTGCAACGCTTACAAATTCCTATATCGCCAATAACATTTTTGTGGGAAATAAAGCAACGGATTCTGTTCAGTATATGCGCAAAAATGTCAGCAAAAACTATAATTTCATAACAAAGTTTGACGGAGTTTTCACCAACAACTGCTTCTGGAATATGGGAGTTCCGCCTGTGGCCGAAAATAATTTCATCTGCAATCCGAAATTTGTCGGCACAGATGAAACCGGTAAAAACAGCTTTGTTTTATCAACAGAGTCAAAACTTATCGGCAGCGGTGTCACAGTTGAAGACGATATGGGAGCGCACGATTTCTACGGAAATGAGCTGACAGATATTCACAATATCGGCTGTTATGAAGGCGCAGGGGAGAAGATGCAGGAAAAGACAGGCTTCTTCAATGATGCGGGAAGCTTCCTCGGTACATTGTTTGCAAGCGTCTGGGGATTTTTCATGGACCTCAGCAATACCTACTGGTTATTTTAAGGAAAGGTGATTATCATGTTAGTAAAAACAGTTGCACTTCTTGCATCATTTATAATGCTCTTTGTAAATCTCTTTTCGACTCAGCCGAGTCTTGTTGAAAACGGTGATGTTTTGGTTGAAGAAAAACCTGCTGTAAACGAGCTTCGCACTTATGATGAACTGAACGGCGCTGCAGGCTCAAAATTCTATATTGAACGCCCGAAGGCTGACGCACTGAATGTTGTCAGTGGTGCGGACTTCGGCATGGACGCAGAAAAAGACGATAACTTTGAGGCTTTCAAAGCCGCGATTGCCTACTGCAGGGCAAACAGCGGCACACGCTTAAAGCTTGAAAACGGCGTTTATAAAATCAAAAACAGAGAAACTTTTGCTCTTCACGGTTTAAAAGATATACTGATTGACGGCTGCGGCGCAACGCTTGTTTTTTCAAATGTTGTCAATGCATTCAGCGTCGCAAACAGTGATTGCGTTGAGATAAAAAATATTAAATTCGACTGGGACTGGAATTCAAAGCCTCTTTCGGATATTGTTACTGTTGCAAATGCGGATTCAAAAAACAACGAGCTTGATTTAGTTTTCCGCGACAGAGAAGCCGCCGAGAACACAATTTTTTCGGCAATTTCTCAGTGTGACCCCGAAACCTTTACCTACGGCGCAAACCGCAGAACAAGAGAGGACTATATCTATCAGCATCCCGAATGTATTGTTTCCGTAACGAAAACAGACAAAAATACTCTGCACGTAAAGCATGACGGCTCATTCAAAAAGTATGAAAACGGAGAAGTCTATATTTTAAGGCATTACGTTTATGACACCCAGTTTATGGGGATTTCGTCAAGCACAAACGTAACCGTCAACGGCGTTTCGCTTTACGGTTATCCGGGTTCGGGCTTTGTGGTAAACAATAAAACTTCACATTTTCAGATTATTAACAGCTTCATCGGCGCAAATCCCGAATACAAAGAAACGCGCCACACATCTCTCGGTGCGGACGCAATTCATATTGTAAACACTGACGGTTGTTTCAACATCGCAGACAACGATATCAGCGGACAGGGCGACGACGCGCTGAATGTTCATGACGGACTCGGCTGTGCTGATGAGGTTAACGGAAACGAAATCATGATGACCGCAAGCGGTTTGCTTATTGAGGTCGGCGACACACTCGGCTTCTGTGACGATAAATTCAATGCGACTGACATTAAAGCTGCCGTTATCGCCAAGGAACAGATTCGCTACGATTATTTTAAACTGACATTCGACAGAAATCTTGACGGCATTGTGGGCAGAAATTATATAGCATTCAGCACCGCTTATGACAGCGGCAATTATATTATCCGCAATAACTATATTCACGAGAACAGAGCGAGAGGCTTCCTGCTTCAGTCCTCAAACGGTCTGTGCGAGAATAACACATTCTATAAAACCGATATGCAGGCTATAAAGATTGTCATGGATATTACCCGCGGTCTGTGGTATGAGGGTAAGGGTGTTGACAGACTGATTATAAGAAATAATAAGTTCGAAATGTGTACCTGCGGCAGAGGTCAGGAGGTTATCACAATCGGAACAAATCTTGACGGCGAAACCGCCGTTTCACAGCCCTTTACAAATATTGAAATCACAGGCAACAACTTTGTTGATTTCCCGAAATATGTGCTCAACGCAAACAACGTGAACGGACTTGTTTTCACAGACAATACCGTTGACGCAGGCAAAGAATTTAAGTTTGAGAGCGGCAGAGGCAGAGCGTGGTTCGGACGTTACTGCTCTAATGTAACCTATATGAATAACGATTTCACACCGGATATTAAGCAGACAGTCAAAGCCGAAAAATTCAGAACGTGGGCTGAAATCAATTCACAGCTGTTTTGATAAGTAATGGGCGTAAATGGAGGTGCTTTATTTGAAAGATTGCTTTTACAGTGCTGATATGACCGAATTCAACGGCAGAAAAACCTTTTGCTACCGCAGCGGTCTTACCGTTTTTGAAGAGACCTTGTTTGACGGCATGCTTGTTTCATCAGGCTCAAATACGGCGGGCTATCCACTGAATGTACTGCAGGGACTGCCATCACGCCTTGACCCCGAGCATTTTTACGGCAGGGGAGCGTTCGAATGCGAGCTTAACGGAATAAGCTGTAACAGAAGCCTTGAATTCATAGATTTTTTATGTGAAGAGGATACGAAAGCCGGAAATTTACGCTGTACGCTTATTTTAAAAAGCGGACTTCTTCCCGTTGCTTTTTATATAAACACACTGCTTGACGGTACGGGTATGCTTACCCGAACTCTGCGGATAGAAAACCTCGGCAAAGAAAAAATGAGCCTTTCACGTCTTGCCGTTCACGGCGGTGCGCTCGAAGAAATAAATCTTAACGATGTTTCGTGGAAGAAGCGCCCCGACGGTGAAAAAATCTGGTCAATGCTTTATTTTAATAATGATGACTGGGGACGGGAGGGTGAGCTTGTTGAAAAAGCTGTCGGAAACGGCACCTTTACGCTTGATATGAGCCACAACTGCGACCGCTTCCGCCATCCTATTTTGTTTATAAAAAATAAATACACAGGCGAGATTTTCTTCGTGCAGACAGGCTGGAGCAGCGGTTGTGCCTTTTCTGTCAACGCCGATTACGGCACTCAGAAGCAGACCGCCCGTCTTTCGTATTCGGCAGAGATTGCGGGCACCGCACCGCTGATTTTTATAAAGCAAAACGAGAACTTTGCTTCGCCTGAGGTGCATTTCGGCAAAATCCACGGCTCGTTTGACGATGCTGTAAACGAAATGCACACCCATACGCGAAAAAGCGTGCTGAATTTAAAGGAAGTCGACGGCAGTTCACTCCTTATAGGCGGCGGTATGGGCGCCGAGCACGATATGAGCGTTGAGACTACAAAAGCTTATATGAAACAGCTTGCCGAAATGGGCGCCGAGGTCTTTATTATAGACGCAGGCTGGGTCTGCCCGCCCGGTGAGCAGATGCGCTGGGGCGACTATAACGGTCTGAACGTGCCCGATAAAAACAGATATCCCGATAATGCATTCAACGGGCTTGGCGAGTACTGCCGCTCTCTCGGCATGAAATTCGGTCTGTGGGTTGAGATTGAGCGGCTCGGTAAATTCGCACCGCTGCCGAAGGAACATCCCGACTGGTTCTCCGAAGATATTTACGGCAATACCAGATACGATTTTCTCGATTTTACAAATCCCGCTGCCGCAAAATGGGCGGAGGATGAACTCGCGCGCATAATAAGCGAATATTCCCTTGACCTTCTGCGGGTTGACTACAATTTCTCCATGCGCGATAATCTGCGCTTTAACGCCGAGGGCGAATGTGTTTCATTAAGGCATTTTGACGCGGTATATAAAATGTACCGCAGTCTCAAACTGCGATTCCCGAATGTCATATTTGAAAACTGCGCCGGCGGAGGCGGAAGAACAGACCTCGGCATGATGAAAAACTTTAATCATACCTGGGTCAGCGACAATCAGAAAATGCCATGCTCAGTATACATCACAAACGGAATGACAGCTGTATTGCCGCCCGAAAGAGTTGACCGCCTTTTTGCAGGTATGGGCTGTCACACGCAGGGCGAGCTTTATGCGCATATGAGAAACACCATGCTCACGCATATGTCGCTGAATGTGATAGCGCCGCCCGGGTTTGAGCCGAACAGAGAGAGCATGGAATTCATAAAGCACAGCACCGAGATATACAAAAGCTTTATCCGTCCGTTTTTGCCGAACGCGAAAATCTTCCACCACACGCCGACAGAAGCGGATATTGAAAAAAGCAGATACATTGCTCTTGAGGCCGCTTCACCCGACGGCAAAAGGTCAGCTGTTGCGGTTTTTGCCGATACCGAATATTCGGGTGAACGCATTACAGTCATACCCAGAGGTGTGGATTACAGCAAAATCTATTCTGTTACCGCTGACAACAGCCGCCAGAAATTCACGCTTATGGGAAGCTATCTGATGACAAACGGCATTGATATTACAATCAACGCACCGCTTTCTTCAGAACTGCTTCTGATAGAGGAAATACCCTGTTAACTGCCAACTGAAACAGATATATAAGACCATATACCCGACAACTGCTGACGGCTGTCGGGTATGCGTTTTTATATCAAAGACTGTAATTTAAAGAAGCTTTTAAATCAGTGAACACAATCTGTTCCTTCGGCATTGACATACTGCTTTAATTGTGGTATCCTTCTGTAACCAAAAGGAGGCAGAAGGCATGGAAAAGTTCATACCTTACGAAAAGCTCTCCAAGAAAAAACAGAGGGAGCTGAACGCCCGAAAGCGCAAAAGCTGGGGCAATGTAAATCCTGTAACACGCAGAACGGATAATCCGAAAGCGTATAACAGACAAAAGGCACGGAAGTGGAGTGATGACTCCGGTACCGTGTCTTTTAATTTTATGGTTGTATTTACCATATTGTGGTGATATACTTAAATTGTTGAGTAAGAATTTTCATCTGACTCATAAAAAAAGTAAAGGAGCAGTATTATGAAAAAAGCAGTTTCTCTCATTCTCGCGGTTCTTATGGTATTTTCCGTTTGTGCATTCTCTTCAGCGGCAAAGGAGCCGCTCAACTATGTTGCCGTCGGTGACTCCATTGCTTTCGGTGCAGGCGTTTACAATTCCACAGAGGCGTGCTACGCAAAAATTGTTGCGGACACCAATGGGTACAATTATAAAAACGATTCCGTCAGCGGATTCAAATCGGCACAGCTTCTTGAATATCTCAAAACAAACGATGAAACTGTAGAAGATATTTCAAATGCTGACATCCTCACACTTTCCATCGGAGGAAACGATTTCATTCAGGAAAAGCTTCCTATTCTCATCTTCAAGGCGCTTGTATTCAATGACTATTCAATGTTTGACGATATTACTGATGTATTCAGCGGCAACTTTGAAAAAATCATTGCCCGTATAAAAGAAATCAACCCCGACTGCACTATTCTCGTTCAGAATATCTATAACCCCAGATATGACTACGCGAGAGAAGTTTACGCTTACGGTCTCGGACTCGTTAACAATGTTTTCAGCGATTATCTTAAAGAAAATCCCGGTGCTTATCAGATTATCGACGTATGCTCCGCTTTTGACGGAAGACAGGACCTTATCGCTAATGACGAAGTTCATCCCAGCGCCGACGGCAATGTTGTTATCGCGACACTTATTCTCAACAAGCTCGCTGAGCTGGGTCTCGGCACTGAAACAGAGCCCGTAATTAATGTTAAAGGCTATGAGCAGAAGCAGGATTTTGTGAAATACATCAACGGCGAATGGCTCCGTATGTTCTTCCACTGGCTTACCATTAATCTTTCAAGAATTCTTCCCGAGGTACGCATATTCCTCTTTGTTTCATAAACTGTAAAGCAGAACGGAGTCGATGTCTGCTTAACCGGAAAAAATCGTGATAAAAACAGCACACAGATTTTGCAGGTCTGTGTGCTGTTTCTTATGTTTAATATCATATTCGGGATTTAATTCTTATTGGTAAACTTTGCAATTCCGTTATGTATCGCTCTGAGCGCAAGACTTATGAGGAATGTGGCAAAGAGCATAATGAAAATCGAAAGGTACCATTTGTTTTCGAGTATGCCGCTGTTGAAGCTGTAGAAATCCTCCCAGCCGCCGTTTTCTTTTCCGAGAATCAGAAGTCGGGGGCCAAG
>JAZUHE010000073.1:0-14822 GCA_045641565.1 Acutalibacteraceae bacterium
TCGGGGAAATAATCGAGCAATGTAAACGGCGGGTCGCCCGGTTTCCTTCCGGACATAACCGCGGAGTAGTTTTCTATTCCCTTGCAGAAGCCTGTTTCACGGAGCATTTCAATATCGTACTCCGTGCGCTGTTTTATGCGCTGAGCCTCAATGAGCTTGCCTTCCGACTGGAATTTCTCCACCTGCTCAAGCATTTCAGAATATATCTTTCTGATTGACGCTTCCATTTTATCGGGAGAGACAACATAGTGCGACGCGGGATAAATCGCGACGTGGGAAAGTACGCTCTTAACCTGCCCCGTCAGAGCGTTGATTTCGCTGATTCTGTCTATTTCGTCGCCGAAGAATTCTATTCTTATGGCGTTTTCGTTTGAATATACAGGATAAACCTCCACAACATCGCCGCGGACTCTGAATTTATTGCGGGTGAAGCCGATATCGTTGCGCTCATACTGAATCTCAATTAGCTTCTGAATCAGCTCGTCACGGTTCTTTTCCATTCCTGTACGCAGAGAAATAACCATGCTTCTGTAGTCAATAGGGTCGCCGAGAGAATATATGCACGAAACGCTGGCGACAATAATAACATCTCTGCGCTCAGAGAGAGCGGACGTTGCCGAGTGACGGAGCTTGTCTATTTCGTCATTGACCGCGCTGTCTTTTTCTATATATGTGTCGGTTGTGGGGATATACGCCTCCGGCTGATAGTAGTCATAATAGGACACAAAATACTCAACGGCATTCTCCGGGAAGAACTCCTTGAATTCACTGCAGAGCTGGGCCGCAAGGGTTTTATTGTGAGCCAGAATCAAAGTGGGTCTGTTGAGCTTCTCAATAATATTGGCCATTGTGAAGGTTTTGCCCGAACCCGTAACGCCGAGCAGAGTCTGCTCCATATAGCCTTTGTTCACGCCGTCCGCGAGCGCTTCTATCGCCTTAGGCTGGTCGCCCATGGGCTTAAAATCAGATACAAGCTTAAATCTGTCCATCAGGCAGACCTCCTCTTTTAATAATAACCAAATAAGTATACCACAATTATTTTATAAAGAAAAGATGATATAAAAACTTTATTTCTCGAACAAATCGAAAATTCATAACAGAATCTAATTTTTGTTGCATTTGCAACAGAAAATATATAAAATCTGCTGTATAATATAGGAAAAGGAGATGCTCAGAATGAAAAAAGACTCAACCAAAAAGCTTGCATTGGCGGGCATTCTGCTTGCGATAATTATCATAATGCAGCTTGTCAAAAATGTATCCGCATATATTTCCGGCCCCGTAATCAATACTGTTATGATTATAGCCGCGATTGAGCTCGGAACGTGGTGGGGCGTCGGATTTTCAATAATCGTTCCGATTCTGTCCCTTGTGTTTGCCCCTGCGTCGCCGATGACAATGCTCTCGACCGCAACAAATTTTCTGACTATACCGATAATTATTATAGGTAATATTCTTTTAGTTATAGCGGCTAAAATCGGCAGCAGGCTGATTGACAGCAAAAAAGGAAAAATCATATTTATTGTCTCGCTCGTTATCGGTGCAGTGCTGAAATGGCTGTTCATGTGGGGATGCGGCGACCTGATACTGCTTCCGATTTTCGGAGAATCACTCGGAAAGCTTTCGGTGGTTGTCACCAAAGTATTCTCAACCCTTCAGCTTTATTCGGGACTTCTGAGCATTATTCTGATTGTTCCTGTTGAGGCGGCGATGAAGAAGCTTCTGAAACAGACAGCCAGTCAATAATAAAAATACAGGCAAAAATCTCCTGCTCTCAACTGAGAGCAGGAGATTCTTTTATTCTTTATTCAGCAGTTTAACTGTGTTTTTATAATAATCAATTATACCGTCATTTTTCATATTGGAAAGCTCACGGGAAAGAGCGCTTCTGTTGGTGCCGACATATGTGGCTAAATCGTCGCGGTTAATGGGAATCTGAAATGTTTTTGAGCCGCTTGACTGAGACAGCTGACTGAAATACGTCATCAGCTTATCACGGATTTTTATCTTTGAAAGCACCTGTATTCTGTCATTCATTTTAAGCGTTCTTTCGGCGAGCATTGATGTGAAGCGCTTCTGAAGCACGGTCAGAAACTCATCATTGTTGTCCGCATACAGATTTTTAACCGAAAGCCACAGCACCTCGCTGTTTTCCGTGGCGTAAATATATACGGGTGAATCCTTTATCTCAAGGAAGCAGAGAGATTCACCGAATGTAACGCCCGGGGTAACCTCAGCCATTATCATCCGGTTCCCGTCAATATCATCAACGCATATCTGAACCACACCCGAAAGTACAAGACCGAAGCTTTTCATCAATGTATATTCACTGTGAAGCAAATCGCCCTTTTTATATTCAACAGCCGCGGCATCAAAGATTTCAAGCGCTTTATTGAATTCACCGTCATTCATGTCACGGAATAAAACCGTTTTTCTGATTAATTCCAGATTCATTTCGCATCACACCCTGTATCAGAATGATTAACCGTGATTATATTCTACAGATATCCGTAATAAATGTCAATCCGATTGACAGCGAGGTTGATATTTGATAAAATTCAATAAACAAATCGTTTGGAAGGTCTTAATAATGGAAAAGATAAAATACGCAATTTTTGATGTTGACGGCACACTGACGGATTCAATGCATATCTGGGACACCTGCGGCGGTGCTTACCTGATGATGCGCGGAATCACTCCCCACGCGGGTGAAACATTCCGCACCCGCGGATACAAAGAGGGTATTGACTATATGATTGAGGAATATAATCTTCCTCTCACATATGATGAACTTATGGCGGAGCTTCTGAAAATTCTCGAATTCTACTACTTCAATATAGCGGAAGCTAAACCCGGCGTAAAAGAGTTTTTACAGAAAATGCAGGACAGCGGCGTTAAGATGTGCATTATAACCGCAACCAACGGATATCTGATTGAAGAGGCTCTTAAGCGCAACGGAATTTTTGAGTATTTCAGCAGAATATACTCCACAACCGACATCGGCAAGCACAAGGACCAGCCGGAGATATTCAATATCGCGAGAGATTTTCTCGGTGCTGAGAGCAACAGCGAGGTATTCGTTTTTGAAGACGCTCTCTACTCAATCAAAACAGCAAAATCAGCAGGCTACAGAGTCATCGGAGTTGAGGATTACTCAGCCGAGCCCGACCGTGACGAAATAAAGGCCCTCTCGGATTATTACATAAAAAGCTACGATGAAATTTATGATATTCTCGACCTGAGGTGATTATATGGTAATTCTTACAAATATAATAAGAAGACTTTTCAGCGTATATGCGGCACTTATGATGCTCATATTCAACACGGTTATGCCCGGTGAAACCCTTGACATTGACCACAGCGCTGACAACACAAACTATCCGTACATTTTTGTTCACGGCTATTTCGGCTGGGGTCAGTTCAACGAGGCTGACGAATATCTCCCCTACTGGGGTCTTTCCACAGGCAACGACGTCAAGGCCTTCAATCAGAGCGGCTACACCGCCGCGTCGGCTGACGTTGACCCGGTAGGCAGCGCTTGGGACAGAGCCTGCGAGCTCTACGCTCAGCTTACAGGTACAGTTGTTGACTACGGCAAGGCTCACAGCGAAAAATACGGTCACGAGCGCTACGGCGAGGATTACTCCGGCAGAGCTCTCATTGACGAGTGGGACAGCGAAAACAAAATCAACATTGTCAGCCACTCCTTCGGCGGCCCCACCTGCGCCCTTTTCGCTTCGATTCTTGAATACGGCGCGGACGAGGAGCTCTCAGCCACACAGGACGAAACCGTTTCGGAATTTTTCACCGGCGGCAAAGGCGATTACATATATTCAATCTCAGGCATTGCGGGAGCGTACAACGGTACGGCCATGTGCATTCTCGCTGACGACGTGGGCAGTCACCTGCCGACAGGGAAATATATCGAGGGCGACAACGGTCTTTATGACATGCACCCCGACAACGCGGCGGCGCTCAACGAAACAATCAGAACAGTTGACAGCATTTATTATTTCACCGTGCCCTGCTGTTCGTCAAAGGACGGCTGCTGCGGAGGAACCGCACCGAATCTGAAAATTACAGACCTGCAGTTCCTGCTCCCCGCGTTCATACTCAGCAACATGAAAACCGAAACCGACGGAGGTATCGTTGTTGATGACACGTGGCTTCCCAATGACGGAGTGGTTAATACAATATCCGAAATCGGCCCGTTCAACGCTCAGTTTGAGTTTTTTGACACCGCCCCCTGCCCCGCCCTCGCGGACAGCGGATTTGAAACGGGAATCTACAATGTTTTCCCGACATATATCGGCTCCCATATGTCTGTCATGGGCAACATAACGAAGCCGAATCCCGACGGCAGAGATTATCTCGTCAACCTTATGCAGATGATAAACGCTCTGTAATTACGTCAACAGTTATCATAAAAACAACCGCTGTGCACAGGCTCTTGATTTATAAAAAAATTAACCGCAAAAAGTAAAAAAGAATTCGTTAAATTATTGACAATCCCGGAACTTGTGATATAATGATATTGGTGAATGTTGGTACTTCGGCTGCGGTATGATGTTTTGCCGATTTACACAAATCATATACCGTTTTGTCTATTATATTTTTACATCGAAAGTCCGGTGCTATCATTGACAGTAAACATTTTTGGTGTTAAAATAATATCGAAAACGAAAAAAACTTTTTCTGCGACTGACGGAACAGTGGATAACCACAGGGGAACAGAAAAAGTTGCAGTAACTTATGTTACATCAGCCGACCGTCTGGGCGCACTTACATGTATTGTGTAAGTGCGCCCTTATTGTTTTTGTTACTCAAGGAGGATAAAAAAATGAAAAAAATCGGTATCATAATGGGCAGTGACAGCGACCTTCCCGTTATCGAAAAAGCTGTGGATATTCTCAAGAGCCTTGAGATTCCCTATGAGGTTCATGTTTACTCAGCTCACAGAACGCCCGAAGAAGCCGCGGCATTCTCAAAGAACGCACGCGCCAACGGCTTCGGCGCTATTATTGCGGCGGCAGGCATGGCCGCGCATCTCGCAGGCGCGATTGCCGCGAACACCACCCTGCCCGTAATCGGCATACCCTGCAAATCAGCTGTTCTTGAGGGTCTTGACGCTCTTCTTTCTACAGTTCAGATGCCCACGGGCATACCTGTAGCGACTGTAGCTGTTAACGGCGGAGCCAATGCCGCTCTTCTCTGCGCTCAGATTCTCGCTGTTGAAGACAGCGCTCTTGCCGCGAAGCTTGACGCAAAAAGGAAATCAGACGCTGCCAAGGTTCTCGAAAAGGACAAGTCTGCAGCTGAAAAGCTTAAATAAGTTTTATAAATAATATATTTATATAAAGGAGTTTTAATTATGGAAAAGAAGCTTGTTTACACAGGAAAAACCAAGGACGTATTTGCTCTTGACAACGGCAATTACCTTCTTAAATTCAAGGATGACTGCACAGGTAAAGACGGCGTTTTTGATCCCGGCGAAAACAGTGTAGGCCTTACAATCGACGGTGTCGGCGACGTTAACCTCCGTATGTCAATCTATTTCTTTGAGAAGGTAAACGCAGCGGGCATAAAGACTCACTTCGTTTCAGCTGACCTTAAGGACACAACCATGGAAGTTCTTCCCGCCAAAGTATTCGGCAAAGGTCTTGAGGTTATCTGCCGTCATAAGGCAGTAGGCAGCTTCTTCCGCCGCTACAGTGGTTATATCGAGGAGGGCGCAGACCTTCCCGCATATGTTGAGATGACATTCAAGAACGACGAAAAGGGCGACCCCCTTGTTACCAAAGACGGACTTATTGATTTAGGCGTTATGACAGCTGAGCAGTATGACGACATCAAGGTTATGACTCAGAAAATCACTCAGATAGTTGCTGACGACCTTAAAGAAAAAGGCCTTGTTCTTTATGACATCAAGTTCGAGTTCGGTTATGACGCCGACGGCAAGGTTATGCTCATCGACGAAATTGCTTCAGGCAATATGCGCGTTTATAAAGACGGCGAATATATTGACCCCATGACTCTCTCAGAGCTTTTCTTCGCATAATTAACTTATAAATACTTCATGGTCTGAGTATCCGCTTTCCGTTATTGGGGACGACGGATTCCGGATACTCAGACGCCTCGTTAATCTCTTCAGGAGATATATACTCCGCTGATTCATGTGTTTGAAGCGGAGACCTCAGCTTGTAATATCTGAAATTCCGTCAGCGGGATTTCGGATATTGCTATTCCCCGGCCTATATTTATCGCAAAAGGAGGAATGATTATGGGAGGATTCTTCGGAGCCGCCTGTAAGGGTGACGCGATACCTGATGTGTTTTTCGGTACTGATTATCATTCACATCTTGGCACTCACCGCGGCGGCATGGCTGCATTCGATAAGGAAATCGGCCTTCAGAGAGAAATCCATAATATTCAGAACTCACCCTTCAGAACCAAATTTGAGCACATTTTCGATGAGATGCAGGGTACGTCAGCTATCGGCTGTATCAGCGACACTGACCCTCAGCCGCTGCTTATCCGCTCTAATTTAGGTACATACGCCATCTGCATTATCGGCGTTATCAACAACGCCGACGCTCTTATCAGTCAGTATCTTTCATTTAGCGGCGGTCATTTTGACGCCATGACAGGCGGCAGAGTCAACTCCACCGAGCTTGTCGCCGCGTTGATAAATCAGAAGAGCAATTTTGCCGACGGCATCAGATTCGCTCAGAATTCCATAGACGGCACAGCTTCGATTCTTATTCTGCGTGACAACGGCTCAATCATTGCCGCGAGAGACAGACTCGGTCGAATCCCCGTGCTTATAGGCAAAAGCGATTACGGCTACTGTGCGGCGTTTGAGTCTTTTGCATATAAAAAACTCGAATATGAAGATGAGAAAGAGCTTGGCCCCGGTGAAATAGTTGAAATCACCGCTGAGAAAATGACTCAGCTCTCGCCGCCTCTTAAAAAGAAAAGAATATGCTCATTCCTGTGGTCATATTACGGTTATCCCACATCCTCATATGAGGGAAGAAACGTTGAGGTAATGCGTTACCGCAACGGTGAGATTCTCGCTAAGCAGGACATTGAAAACGGTGCCGCTCAGGATATTGACTACGTCGGCGGTGTTCCGGATTCGGGTACGCCTCACGCCATAGGTTACGCGAACGCCAGCAAGGCACCCTTCGCGAGAGCATTTATTAAATATACACCCACGTGGGCGAGAAGCTTCATGCCCACCGTTCAGGCTGAACGCAACAAGGTTGCCAAGATGAAGCAGATTCCCGTTCACGAGCTTATCAAAGACAAGAAGCTGCTTTTTGTTGATGACTCAATCGTAAGAGGAACACAGCTTCGCGAAACGGTTGATTTCCTCTATGAAAACGGAGCCAAAGAGGTTCACATCCGCTCAGCCTGCCCGCCGATTATGTTCGGCTGTAAATATCTTAATTTCTCCCGTCAGACAAGCGATATGGATTTAATCGCGAGAAAGACCATTGTCGAGCTTGAGGGCGAAGAGGGATTCAATCACATTGATGAATACTGCGACAGCAAAACCGAAAGAGGCAAGGCCTTAAGAGACGCAATATGCACAAAGCTTCATTTCGCTTCTCTTGAATTCCAGTCTCTCAAGGGAATTATCGAATCTATAGGACTTGACGAGGACGACCTCTGTACATACTGCTGGAACGGAAAGGAATAATATATGAACACTAATTCAAAATCAGACAGCTACGCAGCGGCCGGTGTTGATATTACCGCAGGCTACAAGGCTGTTGAGCTTATGAAAACACATATAGCAAAAACTCTCACCTCAGGCGTATGCTCTGATGTCGGCGGCTTCGGCGGCCTCTTTGAGCTTGACCTGACGGGAATCAGCAAGCCCGTACTCGTAAGCGGCACTGACGGCGTAGGCACAAAGCTTAAGCTCGCTTTTCTTATGGACAAGCACGACACAGTCGGCATTGACTGCGTTGCAATGTGCGTCAACGATGTTATATGCACGGGCGCGAAGCCTCTTTTCTTCCTTGACTATATTGCCTGCGGCAAGAATATCCCCGAGAGAATCGCAGATATCGTCAAGGGCGTATGCGACGGCTGTGTTCAGTCCGGTGCGGCGCTTATAGGCGGCGAAACCGCTGAAATGCCCGGTTTTTATCCTGTCGACGAGTATGACCTCGCAGGATACTGCACAGGCGTTGTTGATAAGGATAAGATAATCGACAACAAAACAATGAAGGCGGGCGACGTTATTATCGCTCTCCCCTCATCAGGCGTTCATTCAAACGGATTTTCTCTTGTAAGAAAAGTGTTTGACGTTGAGAATGCAGATATTAAAACTCCTGTTGAAGCCCTCGGCGGCAAATCAGTCGGCGAAGCGCTCCTCACTCCCACAAAGATTTACGTCAAGCCTGTTCTCGCTCTTCTCGAGCAGGTTAACATCAAGGGCATTTCCCACATCACAGGCGGCGGCTTCTATGAGAATATTCCGAGAAGCATTCCTGACGGCCTCGGCGCGAAAATTGAAAAGAGCGCCGTCAAGGTTCTGCCCATATTTGAGCTTATCGCTGAGAAAGGCAATATTTCTGAGCACGATATGTTCAACACATTCAATATGGGCGTCGGCATGAGCATTGTCGTTTCAAAGGAAGACGCTGAGAAATCAGTTGAGATTCTCAAGGCAAACGGCGAAGACGCATACATCATAGGTGAAATCGTTGAATCTGACGATAAAATCGTTATCTGCTGAGGGGAAACGCCATGAACAACGCTCCTGTTAAAATCGCCGTGCTCGTTTCGGGCGGCGGCACCAATCTTCAGGCTCTTATTGACGCTCAGAAAAGCGGAATCATCAAAGACGGCAGAATCGAGCTTGTAATCTCAAACAAGCCCGGCGCGTACGCTCTTAAAAGAGCCGAAGACAACGGAATCGAATCAGTTGTGATTAATAATAAGGAATGTGCTTCAAGAGCCGAATTCGAAGAAAAGGTTCTCGCCGTGCTGAAGGAAAAAGGCATCGAGCTTATTATTCTCGCAGGCTTTATGTGCATTCTTACAGAGAATTTCACATCGCGCTATCCGAAGAGAATACTGAATGTCCACCCTGCGCTTATCCCGTCATTCTGCGGAGAAGGCTTTTACGGACTTCACGTTCACGAGGCCGCTCTGAGCTACGGAGTCAAGGTAACAGGCGCGACGGTTCATTTTGTAAATGAAATCCCCGACGGAGGGCAGATAATCCTCCAGAAGGCGGTATATATCGAAGACGGAGACACACCTGAGATTCTTCAGAAACGTGTTATGGAGCAGGCCGAATGGCATATCCTGCCCGAGGCGGCTCAGATAGTATCCAAAGAGATTAAAGAAAAAGGAGAAGCTTATGAACATATACGCTATTAATGATATTGGAGAGCTTATTAAAGACAACTCTTATGTAGGCAGAGGTATTGTAATCGGTAAAACAGCGGACGGCAAAAAGGCCGCGACAGCTTATTTCATCATGGGCAGAAGCGAAAACAGCCGCAACCGTATCTTCACTGAGAAGGACGGAGACGTTTACACCGAGCCCTTCGACGCTTCAAAGGTTGAGGACCCCAGCCTTATCATTTACGCCGCTATAAGAAAGTTTGAAAACAACCTTATCGTTACAAACGGCGACCAGACCGATACGATTTATGATTTCCTTAAAGACGGCAAATGCTTCAACGGGGCTCTCAAGACAAGAGAGTTCGAGCCTGACTGCCCCAACTTCACTCCGGGAATCAGCGGTATCCTTAAGTTCGCAGACGGCGACTTTAAGTATGACATGAGCATTCTCAAGAGCATCGACGCCGAGGGCAGCGACTGCGCGAGATACCTTTTTTCCTATCCCTCAAAGGCAGGTCTCGGCCATTTCATTCACACTTATGTATGTGACGGCAATCCTATTCCCACTTTCCAGGGCGAACCCGAAAGAGTAGAGATTCCCGATGATATCGACGAATTCACAGACAAGCTGTGGAACGCTCTTGATAAAGACAACAAGATTTCTCTTTATGTCCGTTATATCGACCTTGAAACAGGTAAGGAAGATAACAGACTTATCAATAAAAACAAATAATCGGAGGAATGCAAAATGATAGAATTTGAACTTAAATACGGCTGCAACCCCAATCAGAAGCCCTCTAAGATTTTTATGGAGGACGGCAGTGAGCTCCCCATTGAAATTCTCAACGGCAAGCCCGGCTACATCAATTTCCTTGACGCGTTCAATTCATATCAGCTGGTTAAGGAGCTTAAAGAAGCTCTCGGTCTTCCCGCTGTAACATCTTTCAAACACGTCAGCCCCACATCCGCGGCGGTAGGCATCCCTCTTTCAGATAAGCTTAAGAAGGCCTGCTTCGTTGACGATATCGAAGGCCTTGACGATTCACCCCTTGCCTGCGCGTACGCAAGAGCAAGAGGAACAGACAGAATGTGCTCCTTCGGCGACTGGGTTGCTCTTTCAGACGTCTGCGACGTTACAACCGCTCTTATGATTAAAAGAGAGGTTTCTGACGGAATTATCGCTCCCGGTTATGAGCCCGAAGCGCTTGAAATTCTCAAATCAAAGAGAAAAGGCGGCTACAATATAGTTAAAATTGACCCCGATTACGTTCCCGCTCCCATTGAGCGCAAGCAGGTTTACGGGGTAACCTTCCAGCAGGGCAGAAACAATTTTGAAATCAACAAAGAGCTTCTCGCGAATGTTGTAACTCAGAATAAGGAGCTCCCCGAAAGCGCCGTACGCGACCTTATTATTTCGCTTATCACTCTTAAATACACACAGTCAAACTCCGTATGCTTTGCTGTTGACGGTCAGGCAATCGGCGTAGGCGCAGGTCAGCAGTCAAGAATTCACTGCACACGTCTCGCAGGCTCGAAGGCGGATACATGGTTCCTGCGTCAGTATGACAAGGTTCTCAATCTTCCCTTTAAAGACACTATCGGCAGGCCTGACCGCGACAACGTAATAGACGGCTATATCAACAAGAATGAAGAGGATGTCTGCGCTGACGGCAACTGGCAGAAATACTTCACCGAGCAGCCCGAACCTCTCACAGATGAGGAAGCAAAGGCATACCTCGCAACTATCGATAACGTAGCTCTCGGCTCAGACGCTTTCTTCCCCTTCAGCGACAATATTGAGAGAGCCTTCAAGAGCGGCGTTAAGTATATCGCAGAGCCCGGCGGCTCAATCCGTGATGACCTTGTCATCGAATGTGCTGACAAGTACGGCATGGCAATGGCATTCACAGGCATGAGATTATTCCATCATTAAAAATTTACGGGGTTGCTGATTTTTCAGCAGCCCCACAGGTCTTTTATAAAAAGATGTTTTAGGAGAGTTTTTATGAATATTATGGTAGTCGGCGGCGGCGGACGCGAGCACGCCATTATCAAAAAAATTAAAGAGAATAAAAATGTTGAGAAGATTTACGCTCTGCCCGGTAACGGCGGTATCGCCGCTGACGCCGAGTGTGTCAATATCGGCGCAACAGATATTGACGGCATAGTTGAATTCGCTCTCGGCAATAACATAGACTACGCTGTTGTAGCTCCCGATGACCCGCTTGTTCTCGGCTGCGTTGACAGACTCAGTGAAAAAGGCATCCCCTGCTTCGGCCCCGAGGCTAAGGCGGCAATCATTGAAGGCAGTAAGGTTTTCTCAAAGAACCTTATGAAAAAATACGGCATTCCCACAGCTGAGTATGAAGTATTTTCAGATGCAGAGTCTGCACTTGAATACATTAAGACAGCTCCGATTCCAACGGTAATCAAGGCTGACGGTCTGGCTTTGGGCAAGGGCGTTATTATCGCCAACACAAAAGAAGAGGCTGAGGCCGCTGTAAAATCCATAATGGAGGACAAGCAGTTCGGCAAGAGCGGCGACAATATCGTTATTGAGGAATTCCTTGAAGGCCCCGAGGTTTCGGTTCTTTCATTTACAGACGGAAAGACCGTTGTTCCGATGATTTCATCAATGGACCACAAGCGTGCTCTTGACGGCGACAAAGGCCTCAACACAGGCGGCATGGGCACAATCGCCCCGAATCCGTACTACACCGACACTGTCGCGGCTGAATGCATGGAAAAGATTTTCCTTCCCACAATCAAGGCTAAGCACCCAGAGGGAAGAACATTCAAAGGCTGTCTTTATTTCGGTCTTATGATTACAAAAGACGGCCACAAGGTTATTGAATATAACTGCCGCTTCGGCGACCCGGAGACACAGGTTGTACTTCCTCTGCTTGAGAGTGATTTGCTGACAATTATGCAGGCTGTAACCAACGGTACGCTCAGCGATACCGATGTCAGATTCAGCGACAAATCCGCCTGCTGTGTTATCATGGCGTCGGAGGGTTACCCCGTTAAATACGAAAAAGGCTATGAAATCACCATTGCGGACGAGATTAAGAACAGCGTTTATATCGCGGGAGCGAAGCTGGAGGACGACAGGCTCCTCACAAACGGCGGCAGAGTCCTCGGTGTAACCAGGACGGCCGATAAGCTTTGCTGTGCTGTAAAGGCTTCTTATGAAGCTGTTGAAAAAATCAGCTTCGGCAACGCGTTTTACAGAAAAGACATAGGCTCAAGAGCTTTGAAAGCGACGGAGGAATAATAAATGGTTTACAGAATATTTGTTGAAAAGAAAGAGGAGCTTGCTAACGAAGCTAAAGCGCTCTATAATGACGCCGTTTCTCTTTTAGGTATTAAAAATCTCAAAAAAGTACGTGTTATCAACCGTTATGACGCTGAGAATATTACAGACGAGCTTTTTGACTACGCTGTAGGCACTGTTTTTTCAGAGCCGCAGGTAGATATCGCATCAGAAGATTTTGACGCGGACGGCGCGGCGGTTTTCGCTGTTGAGTTTCTTCCCGGTCAGTTTGACCAGCGCGCGGATTCAGCGGCTCAGTGCATTCAGATTATCTCACAGGGTGAGCGTCCGCTTATCCGCTCGGCAAAGGTTTACGCTCTTTACGGCGATATAAGCGACAGCGATATTGCTGAAATCAAAAAGTACGTTATCAACCCTGTTGAGGCGAGAGAGGCGGTTCTTGAGAAGCCTGAAACCCTCAAGGCCGACTACGAAATTCCTACAACTGTCAGAACTCTTGACGGTTTCATTAAATATGACAGAGCTCAGCTTGAGCAGTTCGTTGCAGACTACGGTCTTGCTATGGACGCCGACGATATCGCTTTCTGTCAGAATTATTTCATCAGCGAAAAGCGCGACCCCACAATCACGGAAATCCGCATGATTGACACCTACTGGTCAGACCATTGCCGTCACACCACATTCTTAACAGTAATCGACGACGTTAAGTTTGAGGACGAGCTTCTTCAGAAGGCGTATGACGACTATATCGCAGTCCGCAAGGAGCTTGGCAGAACAAAGCCCATATGCCTTATGGACCTCGCGACGGTCGCGGTTAAATATCTCAAAACTCAGGGCAAGCTTGACAAGCTCGACGAAAGCGAAGAAATCAACGCCTGCACTGTTAAAATCAATATTGATGTTGACGGCAAGAATGAGCCGTGGCTTCTTCTCTTCAAGAATGAAACACACAATCATCCTACTGAAATTGAGCCCTTCGGCGGCGCGGCGACCTGCATAGGCGGAGCTATCCGCGACCCCCTTTCGGGCAGAAGCTATGTTTACGGCGCAATGCGTGTTACAGGCGCGGCAGACCCGCTGAAGCCTGTAAGCGAAACTATCCCCGGCAAGCTTCCTCAGCGTAAAATCGTTACCACAGCCGCGGCAGGCTATTCCTCATACGGCAATCAGATAGGTCTCGCAACAGGAATCGTTGATGAGATATATCATCCCGGCTACGCGGCCAAGAGAATGGAAATCGGCGCTGTTATAGCCGCTACCCCCGAAGAGAATGTACGCAGAGAAGTTCCGGCACCCGGTGATGTTGTTATCCTTTTAGGCGGCAGCACAGGCCGTGACGGTATCGGCGGCGCGACAGGCTCATCAAAGGCTCATAACGCCCATTCGGTTGAGACCTGCGGCGCTGAAGTTCAGAAGGGCAACGCCCCCGAAGAGAGAAAGCTTCAGAGACTTTTCAGAAACGGCGACGCCTGCCGTATGATTAAGCGCTGCAACGATTTCGGCGCCGGCGGCGTATCTGTTGCTATAGGTGAGCTCGCTGACGGTCTTGAAATCAACCTTAACGCGGTTCCCAAAAAATATGAGGGACTTGACGGCACAGAGCTCGCAATCAGCGAATCTCAGGAGAGAATGGCTGTTGTTGTTGAAAAAGAAAATGTTGACGCGTTCCTTGCTCTCGCAAAGAGCGAAAATCTCCAGGCCTGCCCCGTTGCGGTAGTCAAGGCTGAGCCGAGACTTACAATGAACTGGAACGGCAAAACTATTGTTGACATAAGCCGTGAGTTCCTTAACTCCAACGGTGCGGACAAGCACATCTCAATCACTCCCGAAAAGTCGAAAAAATTCGATAAAGCAGTAGAAGGCTCATTCGCAGACAATCTTAAGAAAACAGCGGACGACCTTAACATATGCTCAAAGCGCGGACTTTCGGAGCGCTTTGACTCCACTATCGGCGCGGGTACAGTTCTCATGCCCTTCGGCGGCAAGAATCAGCTTACTCCCATTCAGGCCATGGTTCAGAAGATTTCCGTTGAGAAGAAGCATACCGATGACTGCTCACTCATGGCGTGGGGCTACAATCCCTTTATTATGGAAAAGAGCCCGTATCACGGCGCGTATCTCGCGGTTGTTGAATCTGTCAGCAAGCTTATTGCGACAGGCGCTGAATTCAATGACGTTT
>JAZUHE010000074.1:0-6317 GCA_045641565.1 Acutalibacteraceae bacterium
CTCCGCCGCGTCCTCGATGGTGACTATACGCTCGTCCTCGGGTATGTATGACGAAAGCACGTTCAGCAGGGTAGTCTTTCCGCTGCCGGTTCCTCCCGCAACAACTATATTCAGCTTGCCCTTGACACATGCTTCAAGGAACTGAAGCATTTTCGGACTCAGAGAGCCGAACTGAAGAAGCTGCTGAGCCGTGATAGGCTTTTTGCCGAATTTACGGATTGTCAGAACCGGGCCTATAAGCGAGAGGGGAGGGATGATTGCGTTTACACGGGAGCCGTCAAGAAGTCTTGCGTCAACCATGGGACTTGCTTCGTCAACGTGACGGCCTACCTGCGACACGATACGGTCAATAACGTTCATCAGATGTTCCTCGTCACGGAATTTTAAATCAGTAAGCTTAAGCTTGCCTTTCTCTTCAATATAAATATGGTCGGGGCCGTTTACCATGATTTCGGAATATCTCGGGTCCTGAATTAGAACCTCTATGGGGCCGTAGCCCATGATATCGTTGAAAAGGTCTGTTGTAACCTGAGCACGGTCGATACGGGCAATCATGTTTTCGTCGTCGTTTACACGGTCGTCTATCATTTTATAGATAACCGTACGGTCGGCGATAGCCTGACCTTTTTTGTTCATCTCACGGATTATCTCGTTGTGAATATTCCGTTTTATGTCAAGATAAGGGTCTTTTTCCTTGGCAGGTTCTGATTTGGCTGTTTCTTCGCCCTGAACATTACTGTTTACTTCTGCGTCAACATTCTGTTCTTCAGCTTTCTGCTTGTCGATTCTGTCCAAAAGTCCCATCAAGAACCCTCCTTTGACTTATTATTGAAAGTACCGTTATTTTTTGCTTTTGCTCTTTTCTTTAATTCTTTCTTTTCCGCTCTTCTTTTTTACGGGCCCTGACAACAGCTTTTCGCCTGAATGCTCTGCGATGATTTTATCGGTCATGTGATTCAGAGCGTTTGCGAGAGAGGAGCGGGGCTGTGAAATAACCACCGGCATACCCTTATTTATACTCGATATTGCGGTTTTGCTGTCGCTGGGAATAACATAATATATGTCTTTGCCGAACATCTTGCTGAAATCAGCCGGTTTGATAAGTCCCTTTTCATATTTGTTTATAATGAACTGAAGCTTATCCTTCTGATGAAGCTGGTCGAGAATATCGTGACACATCTTGGCGTTTTTCAGTGAAAGGATATCATTGTTATATACCATGTATATCTCACCGCAGTTTTCACAGGCGGTGATAGTTACCTCGCTGAATGACGCCGCCATGTCAATTATTACATATTCGTAATAAGGACGCATGATGTCGATTATTTTCTCAACGTGGCTTACCTGAACGTATTCGGCGAATTCCGAGCTTTTGGGTGCGCAGAGAACACGCATTCCGCTGCTGTGGTCCATGGCGAAGCTGTTTATGTTCTCAATGGTGATTCCGCCTCGGTCCTGAACAAGGTCGACGATTGAATATTTGAAATCAGAGTCGAGAGATATTGCCACATCACCGAACTGCAAATCAAGGTCAACAAGCATTACTCTTTTACCTGCTCTGGCGAGATTTATTGCGGTATTCACGGCGACGGTTGTTTTGCCTGTGCCGCCCTTTCCGCTGAAAAATCCCAGAACCTTGCAGCGGGTTTTTTTGCCCTCGTTGGTGTCGAGAGAGCGCTGCCTTTCAAGGTCATAGACCTGCTGAAGCTCCGCGGAAAACTGCTCATCTGTTATATCGTTGAGCGGTATTACTTTTCTTATTCCGTAGCCTGCGGCTTTATTTACAAGCTCAACTGTGATGTTGTCTGTGGCGAGCACCATCATTGTGCCGTGAACGGTTGAGAGAACATCCTGCACAAAGCTGAAAATGTTTTCACCTGTTTCACCGCTTACGGCGCAGAGCGCAATCTCCGGAAAAAGATTCATTATTTTTGTCTTGGCCTCCGAACCGAAGCCCGAGTATCCGCTTATGGCGAATTTATCATTCGTCAGCAGATTCTTAACATCAATACGCAGGTCAAGATTATCG
This sequence comes from Acutalibacteraceae bacterium, assembly GCA_045641565.1. GTDB lineage: Bacteria > Bacillota > Clostridia > Oscillospirales > Acutalibacteraceae > CAG-488. The sequence continues at coordinate 2,030 of JAZUHE010000074.1, forward strand.
GATAATATAACAACGTTAATTTTTTCCATAATTCCTACCTCCAGACCTGAATGTTATTTGGCTTTGGTTGTTTCGGGAGCTGTTGTGGTTATTTCTCCCATTCCGCGGTTTGTAACCGGTTCTCTTACCTGAACAGTATCGTTGTTTTTTCTGTTCGCTTTTGTTACCGGTATATTTGCTCCCTCGGTGTAGGGAACAAGAACAACGTGGAATGTGTCTGTGTTTGCGTGCGCGTCGTCGAATTTCATTATTTTTTCTATCTGCGCTTCCGTCAGCGAAACGGTGAACAGAGCGTATGACGTTGTCTCGGTACCCTCGATCCTGAGCTTTTCGTCGGAATATGTACCGATGGCGAGCACCTTGATGTTTTTGAGTATCGGGCCGGTTTCATTGGGAGCGTATATATTTATGTAGTCGTTCTTTTTAATGAAATATGCGACTGTATCCGGGTCATCAGCCTTAAAGGTATAAGCGTAGTTTCCTTTTTCAAGATGATATGAGAGGTGATACTCTCCGTTGTATTCAGGCAGGTTAACATCTTCTGTAACGCTTGCCATTTTTGCCGTCATTACCTGCTCGCCCTTGAATATCTTTTCTTTAACGATAAGTCCGTCAACGTCATTAACATCTGTTAATGTGCCGTATGTTATGGCTGAAACGGGGATTCTTATTGTCTGAAACATATCCGGCTTTGCAGGAGTGTCCGGCTCAATGTCCTGAATAGCTACAACCACATCTGCTTCTTCCACGCCTGTGATTGATGAATTATGCTGAAGACTGTTTACAAAGAAGAATGTTGCGAAGCCTGCAATCAGTGCAAAAATCACAGCAAACAGATATATTTTTTTCATAAGCCTTCAAACCTTTCTATGATTCAACTTTCATTATAACCTCAGCTCCGAGGGTTCTGGTTGGCTTACCCGTTACAGTGCTGATTATGGGGGTCAGATAACTGAACTCCTCAGATACAGCAACAACAATGTCTCCGCTTACGGGGTCGAGCGGGCGGGTGTATTTTACGGTTACATCAACGTCACCGAGAGAGTATGTGTCCACAACATAATTGTTTATATGTCTCAGAATTTCATCTGTAGTGTGGTCTTCCGCCGTGTTAACTATTGCGTACCTTGCGCCCTCGCGGCAGATGTTGTTTAATGCGAGCTGATTGTAAAACATCCAGCCGAAATCAATAATTCCGCAGAGGATCAACAGAAAGATGGGCAGCACAAGCGCAAACTCAAGCATAGCCTGACCGTCTTCTTTTCGCCGGAATAGCTTTTTCATGTCGATAACCTCCTTGTAAGTGTCTGTGAAACAAAAAATCAGAAGCGAATATCCCGCTCCTGACCTCTGGCTGTCAATTTATTATACATTCCATAAGCGGGAATGGATATTTCTGATTTAGTGAAAGAAACGGGCAGACTCACATTTCTGCGAGCCTGCCCGGTGATTTTGCCTGCTGCCGTTTATATTCAGTGTAATTTACTGACTGTTACGGCTTATGGCTGTCAGCTGCCTATGCCCGCCGCTGTTACCCTTTGAGTAAAGCCGGCGTGCAATCAAGCGGCAGGTGGGACTGCCTCAACTTCCGGCATTGAATCGTTAGCAGCCTGGAAGATATCTCTGATCTTCGGGCCGAGTGCTACGAGAGCAACGATAACAACTATTGCGATAAGTGCGATTATGAGACCATATTCAACCATACCCTGGCCTTCTTCATCCTTAAACCATTTACGTAACATATTAAACCCTCCGTTCATTATTATATTGTCTGTTATTTCTTCCTTTTAACGTGAGAATATCATTTGAGAGTACCCTGTGAATACAGGATAGAGGATTGTTGCTATTGTTCCCATTGCGAGGAAAGGACCCATCGGAACGCTGGTTTTAAGATTTCCTTTCTTTGCCGCCATTAAGCATGCCAGAAGAAGCGCCAGCCCTGCGGCCATGACTATTGCGGCCTGAAGGAATCCGAAAACTCCGAGACAGAATCCGATTGCCGAAGCAAACTTTACATCGCCTGTTCCTATCGGTATTCCGATAAGCATCGGAAGCTGATAGAGAATGAACGCTGCTATGAGCCCGACCAAAGAGGGGACAAGTGTTTCTTTCACCGAACCTCCTTGAATCAGCCCGTATATGATTGCAGCCGTGCGGACTGCTAAGAGAGCCAATACAGAGAGGTTCGGTATTTTCTTGAGATCAAGGTCAACCACTCCAATCGAAATCGCTATTGACGTGTACGCCGCGTATTCTATTCGCAGTGCCGTACTGTCAACCAGCTTGAAAATTACTGCAAACAAAATTCCTGAAATCACTGCTGAAATCACTGCTGTACCGATATTGTTTACCGCTTTTCTCTGCGCCTCGTCTTCGGTTCTCTGCTTCACCTGGAAGACTGTGATTCTGTTAAATGCGAGCCCGGCAGCCACGCCTGCTATACCGCCTGTTAACATCTCGTTCATAATCTTCCCTCCTTAGGTTCAGCTTTGCCGAATATTCGGCCGGGATTTGCTGTGCAAACTCTTCTTTAACAGCCTTTCTTTCGTTTGCAGCCTTATAATATCACAAGTTATTGATTTTGTCAACATAAACTTTTAACAAATGTTTAAAACTTATGTGCAATATGCACAAAATAAATTTGACAAAAAATTAACAAAAAATACCCGAATTATTCATTTTTTTACATATTCGAATAATAAAATGGAATATTTATACTTTTTTGCTTTTCAGAAACGCCCTAAAATTCCAATATAGAATTAAAAGTTTGTATAGATTGACAAATTTTTAACAAAGCATCATGCTAACACTTTAACCTGCTAATTGATTATTATTGGTATTTTAACGGGTAGTGAGTATGGATATTGCATAAATGCTAAAAGCAATCTTACATCAGCGATCAGCGTCTGTAAGATTGCTTTTACTTTATCTGTATTCTTTGTCAATAAATGAGTTCAGCCTTTTCATTGTGTCATCTGAAGGCGACTGAACGTCCTTGAGTGGAAACTCTATGCCCATACTGTCGTATTTCTCTCTGCACAGATTCCGGAAGGGGAGAAGCTCGATTTTTTTAACGCAGGGAAACTTGTTCGCGGTGTCATTAAGAGCTTTTACGGATTCCTCACTGTCACTTTTGCCGGGAATGATAACCCGTCTGAACCATACGGGAATATTTCTTTTCTGAAGCTCGGAGAGGAAGGCTTCCGTCTTTTCAAGGCTCCCGCCTGTGTACCGCTTATAATCATCCTCAGTCTGATATTTATGATCGAGAAGCACAAGGTCTGTGTATCTGAGAAGCTCTGATACGTCGCTGCTGAAAACGCATCCCGAGGTGTCGAGAGCTGTGTGAATGCCGTTCTGCTTAAGCTTTCTGAAAAGCTCTGCGACAAATTTTGCCTGCATAAGAGCCTCACCGCCGGAGACGGTCACTCCGCCGTTTTCACCGAAATAGCTTCTGAACCGCAGTATTTTTTTTATAAGAGCGTCAGTGTCTGTTTCTTCTCCGCCGGAAAAATCCCAAGTGTCGGGATTGTGACAGCAGATACAGCGCAGAGGGCATCCCTGCATGAATACCACGCATCTGACGCCGGGGCCGTCAACTGTACCGAGACTCTGAAATGAATGGATTCTGCCTGTCATGATTATACTGTGGTGTGGAAGGTACGCATGATAACCTCTTTCTGCTGCTCTCTTGAAAGCTTGCAGAAGTTAACGGCGTAACCTGATACACGGATTGTGAGGTTGGGGTATTTTTCGGGATGGTCATACGCGTCAAGAAGCGTCTCACGGTTCATTACGTTGACATTGATATGATGAGCGTCGTTGAGGAAGTATCCGTTAAGAATTGATACAAGGTTATTGATTCTCTCATCTTCTGTTTTGCCAAGAGCCTCGGGAACGATTGAGAATGTATTTGAGATTCCGTCGGAAGCGGAGGAATAGGGGAGCTTTGAAACGGAGTTGAGAGATGCGAGAGCGCCGTTATGCTCACGGTTGTGCATGGGATTCGCACCGGGTGCGAAAGGCTCGCCCTTCTTTCTGCCGTCGGGAGTAGCGCCTGTCTTTTTGCCGTACATAACATTTGATGTGATTGTAAGAGCTGAAAGGGTGTGTGTTGCGCCTTTGTACGCAGGAGTCTTTTTAAGCTCGTTATGAACTCTTACGAGCATATCCTCGGCGATTTCGTCGGCACGGTCATCGTCGTTGCCGTATTTCGGGAAGTCGCCTGTTGTTTCAAAGTCAACGATTATTCCGTTCTCATCGTGAATCGGCTTAACCTTTGCGTATT
>JAZUHE010000075.1:0-10635 GCA_045641565.1 Acutalibacteraceae bacterium
GCTGATTTCTGCGCTTCGACAATATTGTCATTTTCGCTGTTTATGAACTGATACTGCTGCGCCATTCTGTCTCTGACATTCTCATTGTGATAGAATGAATCGTTCATACCGAGAGGCTCAAAGATATTTTTTCTGACATAATCTCTGAACTTCATTCCCGAGACGACCTCAACGACCGCCGCCAGAACATCATGACTCAGACTGTAATTCCATTTTTTGCCCGGCTCAAAAGCCAGCGGGTCCTGCGCAAGGCATCTGACGACCTCAAGCGTATTCATTTTTCCGTCAGTTATCTGCTTTGCTTTTTCAAATGCGGGGCTTGCTGTGTTATATGTAAGCCCCGACGTCATTGTGAAAAGATGTCTCAGAGTCATAGCGTTTTCGGCTTCTTTCACCTCTCCCGAATTATCTTTTACAAAAAGAGTACGGAATTCAGGGATAAAATCATAAACGGGGTCGTCCAGCAGAAAAAGACCTTTTTCATAAAGCTGAAGCGCCGCCGTAACCGTGCAGACCTTTGATGTGGAATATATATTCAAAAGCTCGCTGCCGTTCATTTTTATTCCGTTTTCAAGGTCGGAATATCCCGAGCTGTAACGGAATACCTCTTTCCCGTCATGGCAGACGCAGACACTGTTTCCGGGTATTCTCCATTCGCAGAGCCTGTCCATAAAATTTTTAAGATATTCAAAATTCATAATGCGCCTCCGAAAATTCTGCTGAACTCAGATATTTATCAGGATTATTCTAATATAAAGCAACAGATTTTCTCTTATTTTAAAGTCCGAAAAGTGTTTTTACTACGGGTATCTTTCTGACAACCGCGCAGGTCGCACAGCTGAGAGCTATCGTAACAGCGCACGCAGCGAATATTGTGACAAATCCCGCTGAGGAGCTGAGAAATGAATCCGGCAGCAGCTTAAAAGCGATTTTATACACTATGATTTTATAGAAGCTGTCAAGGAAAAACACCTGATATGAATATTTACCGATTATTTTCAGCGGCTTTATATTCTGCGGAAGCATAAACGAAACGGCGTAAACAACCACACCGACTGATACGGCAAAAAGGAACTTTACAGGATAAACCGAAGCTGCGTCAAATATAAATATCAGGGCGGCAACTGCAAGCGACACGGCGGCCGCGGCGGTAAGCACTCCCCTTTTTCTGACTTTTCCGAGTAAATCCGACGGAACATATCTGATAAGATAACCCAGCGCGAAATACGGCATATACAGAATAAAACGGCCAAACTGAAAATAATTCGGAATATGCACAAAATGGTACTTTCCGTTAAGGGTGCTGAACAGGATAAATACAACAAAAACTATAATGGCGCAGAGAGGCACTTTTTTATCTTTTATCTTTGTTTCAATCCACAGAAGCGGAGCCGCGATATACATAAGACACATACAGTACGTAAACCAGTATAAATCGCCGAAAACATATCCCATCATAAGCTGGCCGCCTGTTGAAGCGCTGTGGGCGAATTCGTCAGACACAAAGGTCGAATACAGAAGCTTCAGCGTTGTAAAAAACAGGAACGGCAACAGAACTCTGAAAAATTTCTTTGAGAAATATTTTTTCAGCGGCTGTTTATGGCAAAGATATCCTGCGACCATAAAGAATAGCGGCACGTGAATCAATTCAACTGTACCTGTAAGCCTGTCACCTGCCGGGAAAGAATCATACGCCTTTATAAAATAGCTCACCGCGTGGTGAAGCACAATAAGAATGCACGCAAAGGCTTTAATATAATCAATATAGCTTTTGTGATTTACAGAGAGCTTTTCCGATTTCACTCCACGACCTCCAAGAAATAAATACAGCATTATAATATCACTAAAGCAGGCTGAATGCAATAAAATTATTGATATAACTTGTAACGGATAAATCAAAATGATATAATTGTAAAAAACAGTTCTGTGGTGATTAACATGAAAAATATATGCGATTACATGATAATTCAAAGAGACACCGACGGTTTCGGCAGGGGCGTTTTTTCGGGAACATACACTCCGTCTGATGAAACAGCGGTTGTAGTACGCGTTGTGCGTGAGGACGACAATCAGATGGTAGTCCCGTGGCATGAATGCGAAACTGACGGCAATGAGTGGAAAGACAAGCTGAGAATCCCTCAGGGCGGTCTTTACAGAATCGAGGCCCGTCTTGCAGGTAAGAACGCCTGCCCGACCAACAATAATTATGACTGGTGCGACCTTATAGCCTGCGCTTATCACGTGGGCGTCGGCGACGTATTCATCATGGCAGGTCAGAGCAATATGTCCGGCTACGGCAAAGACCCCGCCTATGACCCGCCTCAGCTCGGCGTTCATCTTTATGACAACAGCGGCAGATGGATGCTCGCGGCGCATCCCCTCAACTGCGTACCGAATGATATTTACGGCAACAATGATTCAAGCTCAGGCACATCTCCCGGACTTGCCTTCGGCAGAGCCATGATGAGAAATCTCGGCGTACCCGTCGGTCTTATCGCGGCGGCGCGCGGCGGCTCGTCTCTTGAGGACTGGAATCCCGCTCACGACGATGACCCGTATCTTTATTACGCTCTCAGAAATAAAATAAACGACATCGGCAAATTCAGGGCAATGCTCTGGTATCAGGGTTGCAACGACGCGAGCAACGGCGAAGAGTCCCCCGTTTACCTTGAAAAATTCAAGCAGACCGTTTCACTCTGGAGAGAGGAATTCGGATTTTTCCCGATTGTTACCTGTCAGATAAACCGTCACGCCTTTAAAGCAGACGGTTCTGACCGTTTCTGGGGCAGAGTCAGAGAGGCTCAGCGCAGAGCCGCCGTTGAAATTGACGGAGTCTATATTATTCCGACAATAGACATGCCCACCGTTGACGGAATCCACAACACAAGCGCCGCCTGTATTGCTATCGGTGAACGCCTCGCGTCAACCGCACTCAAAGGGATATACAATCTCCCCGGCTCATTCGCACCGTCGGTTAAAAGCATAAAAAAAATCAGTGAAAACTCAGTACTGCTCACATTTTACGGCGAGCACATGCTCCGCACCATGGACAACCTCGCCAACGGCATTAATATCGAGGATGAAAACGGCATGATGAACTGCACCGAAATATCCGTAAGCAATGACGGCGTTATTGCAACAGCTGAGCGTGAAATAGGTGAAAACGCTGTTTTCCACGCCTACTGGAGGCGCAATGTCCCCTCATTCTTCCTCAGAGATATTTACGGTATGCCCATGCTCGCCTGCTATAACGTTAATATCGAGGAATAACGCTGTTCTCCCATTATCGATTGTTACAAGTGTTGTAATTCTCACGGTAAACTTCATTAAATAAGCTGATTGAAAAAGCGCAGGCAATGTGCTACAATCAGGTTATAATAACGGTAAAGGAGCGAAGACAATGAAATGCTTTAAAGGCAATATTATCACAGTAAACGAAAACAACGACGTTTTTCAGTATCTTGTTGAGGACAAGGGCCGTATTTTATATGTCGGCAACGACCTGCCGTATAAATACCGCACAGGTCAGATGATTGCTCTCGGTAAAAAAGCACTCATTCCCTCTTTTACCGATACTCATCAGCATTTTGCTTCCTTCTCCACGTTCCACGCGGGGCTCAATGTCATGGACGCTGAATCAAACGCGGAAATCATGGAAATGATTAAGAATTTCGCGGCTGAATGCAAGGCGGATACCCTTATCGCTTTCGGCGCTTCACCTTATTCCGTTGAGGACAGACGGCTTATTTCAAGAGAGGAAATCGACTCTGTCTGCCCCGACAAAGAAGTCATGGTAGTTAAATATGACGGTCACGCCTGCATTGTAAACTCAAAGCTTCTTAATAAAATGAATGATAAGGTTAAGGATTTAAGAGGATACCACCCCGACACAGGTGAAATGAATCAGGAGGCATTCTTTAAATTCTCTGACTATATTTCCAACTCTCTTTCCATACCCGAGCTGTTTAAGAATATGCAGGCCGCGGTTGATTTTGAGGCGTCCAAAGGCATAGGAATGCTTCACACCGTCAGCGGCGTCGGCTTCCCCGCAGATATGGATATCACCATGGAGAAGCTCTTCGCTAAAAGCCTTAAGAACGGTTTTCAGATAAGAGTATTTCCCCAGTCACTTAAAATAAAAACCGCCACGAGCAGAAAGCTTCCGAGAATCGGCGGATGCTTCCAGTGCGCTCTTGACGGCTGCTTCGGCTCTCACGACGCTTCTCTTAATGAGCCTTACTGTGATGAGGAGGGCGGCGACGGCGTTCTTTATTATGACGACGAAAAGGTCATTGACTTCTGCAAAAAGGCGAACCGCGCCGGACTTCAGATAGAAATGCACGCTATCGGCGACAAGGCCTTTGACCAGGCAACGAGAGCGCTTAAAGCAGCGCTTGACGATTTCCCGAGAGAAAATCACAGGCACGGAATAATTCACGACTGCCTGCCCACACCCGAGGGAATAGCAATATGCAAGGAATACAACATTCTCATGCAGGTTCAGAGCGCGTTTATCGGCTGGAAGCAGGAGCCAGACGAATATCTCGAGAGCATACTCGGCCACGAAAGATGGTCAAAGCTCAACCCCATAAAGACATTCAAAGACAACGGCATAATCGTTTCATTCGGCTCTGACGCTCCCTGCACCTATCCCGACCCGATTGTTTGGATGGATAAGGCGGTCAACAACGCCATTGAGAGCGAGGCTGTCACCATTCAGGACGCTCTGAGAATGTGCACATACAACGGCTGCTACACCACATTTGACGAGGAGGAAAGAGGCTCACTCGAGGCAGGCAAAATTGCCGACATGGTTGTTCTTTCCGCCAACCCTTACGCAGTCCCAAAGGAGGAAATCAAAAACCTCAAGGTGGAGAAGCTTTATCTTTCGGGCGAAGCGTATAAGAGCTGCAAAGAAAATATCGCCAAAGCAATGGCAAGAGGCGTGAATTCAAAATCAAAATTCTGATTGTATATAACGAATCAGCAGGCTGTTGAGAAAGATACAGAGACAAGGAACCGACGTTTGTCGGCGTATACAGATACGGTAAAACGTCGGTGACGAAGTAAGAAAAAAATCTGCGTGGTTTTCAATAAGCCACGCAGATTAATTATTATAAGATTTTTTAAAGCATTCAACGGACAGATATTTTGTCAGCCAGATGTCACTGCGAGAAGCAAAGCGACGTGGCAGTCTGCTTTGGCTTTATGGATTGCCGCGCTTCGCTCGCAATGACTGTTCAGTAAATTTTTTCGGTCTGTGACTTTATCGACAGACTGACGCGGGGTACGGCAAGCCGTACCCCGCACATCTTTATTCCCAGCTGTCTTTTTCTTCAAAGTACTTTTTCTTTGCCTTAAGGAACATCTCATTGTCGGCAACTTTTATTTTATAATCAATCTCGCAGAACTGTCTGTTGTCAAGCTCGCCGCACATCTCTTCCGTATTCTCTGTATCAAACCATTTCGCCAGGCTGTAATCGGGAGTAAAAATATCTTTTTCTATTTCAACATCATAACCGGAGTCTACAGGAATAACCGCGACGTATCTTTTTGACGGCGTAAATTCCTGCCTGATTGTTTTTCTTCCATACTTGGTTTTATACACTCCCGAATCAATGTAATTAAAATCAACAAATTCAAATTCCGCAAATTCGGGTCGGTTTTCAATGTTCCAGAGCTCATCTTCAAAACAACGAAAAACGTCCCATTCGGCATATGTAACGCCTATTACAAAAATATCATAATCAAGGTGAAGTCTGATGCCGTCATTTTTATAATCGAGCTTTGTGATATCCGTCATCTCATCGCTTTCAACAAATACGAGACTGCTATATTCTTCGCTCCCCTGCGCGTTTGAAACTCTTACGGCAAAGCTAAAAATGCTGAAAGCTACAGATACCGCCGCGACAACGGAAAGAAAGCGCTTTATCGCCGTACTGATTCGCTGTGTACGTGCTGTCGGTCTTTTAGCGTCCTTTGCCGTGGTAACTATTATCAGAATCTCAATTATGTCCACCGCTATAAATACCGCAACAGTTGCCGCAGGAAGCCATAAGCTGTCATTATTAAGCCACGTCGCATTCAGCAGCTTGAAATCCTTTAAATGCCCCGTGAGAAGCATCTGCAGCGATAGAAGATTAAATGAGCGCAGAGCTGCCGCAAATCTGTAAGCAAAAAACAGATTCGTTTCAATAAGCATCAACACAAGCGGACCTGTGGCTTTATATCTGCGCCCGTAAGCGCTCATTCCCAGCGGTATAAGCACAGAGAAGACAATTTCAAGAAGCGGTAAATTATTTACGTTCCTGTCATCTGCCGCCAGATTAAAAAAGAACATTACCGCCAGAATGAACACGGAAAACAGAATAAGCAGTATCAGCAGAACGTATTCAATCTTTTCCGCCTTGCCGTGAATCATTCCCATTCCGTCGCTGATATTTTCAGGCTCACCCATCTGCCCGAGTGTTTTTGAAAGAGCGGTTTCCTCGTCGTACCCCGCATCGGTATAGTATTCAGCACGGTCGAGAATATGCCCGTAAAGCTCCTTTTTAAACTGCTCGCGCACCTTTTTATTTTTTATGTTTTCAGAGGCTTTTTCAATATATTCTTCAATATTCATACTTCACCGCCATTGCCTTGTAATTCAATGTATGTACACATTGTAATACAATGCTTTAATTTTGTCAATACTTTTTCTGTTTTTATTGAACATAAATGTAAGATATGGTATAATTCTTATATAAAGTCAGCAGGAGTTGATTTAATGAATAAATTTTATCTCGGTTCTTCCTATTACCCCGAATGGTGGGACGAAAGCGAATGGGAGGACGATTTCAGCAAAATGGAGGCTCTCGGCTTTAACGCGGTGCGTATGGGTGAATTCGCCTGGAGCTGGTATGAGCCGACTGAAGGCAACTATAATTTTGAGCCGATGAAGCGCGCTCTCGACTGCGCTCACAGACACAATATCGGCGTTGTCATGTGCACAACGACCGCCGTCGCTCCCCCGTGGCTTTATAAAAAGCACCCCGAAATAAAGGGCGGCAACAAATACGGTCACTACGATTTCGGCGGCAGAAAGGGGCAGTGCCTTTCAAGCGATATTTTCCTTGAATACGCCGAAAAAATCACAAAGGCCCAGACTGAAGCACTCGGTTCTCACCCCGCGGTTATAGGCTGGCAGCTTGACAATGAGCCCGGCTTCCCCTTCTGGGATTTTGACGAGAACTGCAACAAAGGCTTCCGCCTGTGGCTTAAAGAAAAATACGGGACAATCGACGCGCTCAACAAGGCGTGGTTCTCTATGATGTGGTCGAATGTCTACAACAATTTTGACGAGATTCAGATTCCCGTCAATCTCTCTGAGGGCGGATGGTCACCGCAGGTTCAGCTGGACTACAGAAGGTACTTCTCATTCACCTTTAACCGTCTGCTTTCAATGGAAGCAGGATATGTCCGTCTGAACTCCCCCGACAGATTTATTTACACCAACTGGCCCGGAGCCAACTGGAGCGTCAACTGCTTTGACGGCGAGAAATATCTTGACTATGCCGCGTGGGACAACTACGTTCCCCAGCCATTCGGTGACGATTACCGGATTCAGCTCCGTGCTTCCATGGAGCACAGCTTTGACCGCAGACTCTCAAACGGCAGGAACGAATTCCTTGTTGCCGAGCAGAAGGCTTACACTGACGCTGACGCCAACCCCGATGTTATCGCCGCTCAGACGTGGCTTAATATTTCTCACGGCGCTTTCGGCACATTCTACTTTGAATGGCGCACGCCAAACGGCTCATTTGAGCAGGGATATGACGGAATTCTCGCAAAAGACAGGAATTACCGCCCCGACACACAGCCTGTATTCACAAAGCTCGCTGAGGATATAAAGAAAGTTTATCCGCTGATTTCAAAGTCAAAAACGAAGTCGGATATCGCCGTGCTTTACTCTTATGAAAACAGCTGGGGTATGCGCGGCTGGGTAGTTGACGGATTTTATGACGAGGAATTCTTCAACTGCTACGGCGGGCTTAAAAATGAGCTTAAAACAAATATTGATGTTGTGGGAATTGACGACGACCTTTCACAATATAAAATAATCGTCATGCCCAATCACCGTATCACAACCTTGGCTCAGGCTGAAAAAATCAAGGCTTATGTTAAAAACGGCGGTATTGTGGTTATGAACTCCGAATCGGGCACCCGTGACGAAAACAATCAGCAATATGAAATGCTCGCCCCCTGCGTTTTCAGTGATTTATGCGGCTGTGCTGTTTCAGGCAGAGTAAGCGCGGATAATCTTAAAAAACATACAGGCGAAAGCAAAGTCAGATTCTCTGACGGCACTGAATATGAACTGACAGACAGCGTTGACACTCTTAAGCTTAGCGGTGCGCAGGCAATAGCTGTTTACACTTCGGGCAGACTCAAGGATTCCCCCGCGATAACCGTCAACAGTTACGGCAAGGGCGAGGCGATTCTTTACGGCTTCAATGGCTGTGATGTATATTTTTATGAAGCTCTTGCCGGAAATCTTAAAGAAAGATATAATATACTTCCGCTTATCAAGGCAAATGACGGAATTCTTGTATCATCAAGAAAAACCGAAAATGATGAAATAATCTTTGCCGTAAATATGAAAGACTCTGAAAACAGAATCTGTGTTGACGGCGAAAAAACAGATATTATTTCCGGTGAAGCTTTCAGCGGCGAATACACTCTTTCACCTTATCAGACAATCGCTTTCATAAAATAATACTGTACCTTTTATAAATTTCATCGTATAAAATGGCAAATACAAATCAAGGAGAATATTATGAGTAAAATCAGAAAACTTTTCGGCGAATACAACATGACATGGCCAAAGGTCATAATCTTCGCCGTAATCACAGCGGTTTACACCGCACTTATCAATCAGGTTCCGTTCCTTTATGACACATCGTTTCAGGATATTGCAATCAATCCCGAATGCTGGTTCCTTTTCGCGATTTTCATAATCGTCAACTGCAGGACCTGGTGGGAAGCATCGCTTAAAACATTTGTGTTCTTTTTAATCAGCCAGCCGCTGATTTATCTGATAGAAGTTCCGTTTTCTTCACTCGGATTCGGAATATTCATGTACTACAAACACTGGGCGTTTATTACCGTTCTTACCCTCCCCGGCGCGGCAATCGCGTTCCTGCTTAAAAAGAAAAACTGGCTGAGCGTACTTGTGCTCAGCGTTGCAACAGGCTATCTGGCTTATGCCTGCGCCAGTTATTCAAGAACGGCAATCCACGATTTCCCCCATCATCTTTTAAGCGCAATATTCTGCTTCGCCCTCGCGATTTTCTTTGTATTCTTTCTGCTTGACCAAAAGAAGCATAGAATTGCGGCACTTGCGATTTTTGCGGTTATATTAATTATTTCGGCGGCGGTTATCCATTTAAGCAATCCGGGCACAGCGGCAATGGAACTCGGCGAAGGCGAATGGAGCTATACAATACAGGACGATTCGTTCTTTGATGTTGAAATTGATGAGGACAATACAGTTATTATTATCGGAAAAAGAGACGGCGGCACATACCTTACTTTCACAAAAGAAGACGGCACCAAAGAGGAATATTACATCACCGTCAGCGGCGGCGGAGTAACAATAAGCGACTTTTAAGCCATAAAAAACGGCTCTGAACAATTCAGAGCCGTTATTTTTTTTAAAAATCAGAATCCGTATTCAACTTTTCCGTCGTATATTACCGTTGCTTTAATATACTCAGGGTATCTGACGTGGCAGATTTTCTTATCGTGCTCAACACAGACGGAAATCTCGCCGTCGGCTGTTACGATATGACCCGAAATGTTTCCTGTAATGTCATTGGTTTTCGGCTCAATTACTATCTCAGAGAAGCCGCAGTCCCCTGCGCGTCTGATGCCGAGAACATAGTAGAAAAGATACTTGACTACACTGCCGAACATGGGATGGGACATTGAGCGCGGATTTTTCCATTCCTCCCATAAAGTTGTGGCTCCGCACTTCATCATATAGCCGTAAGAAGGATACTCGTCTCTTGAAAGGTACTCAACAGCCTCGTCGAAATAGCCTTTTGTAAACAGCACCTTAACAACAACCTCGACGCCGAAAATTCCTGTATCAAGAGGCTTTGTGCGTACGGCCTCAACAAGATTCGCGAGAGTTCTTTCATCACCCAGGCCCAAATCAACCGCAAAGGCGTTGGCGCTGTTGAGATTCTGCGCGAAGTCGCCTGTACTCTCGTCAAAATAATTCTTAATAAGAATATCGGCTTTTTCTTTTCTGAGCTTTTTAAGCTCTTCTTTTTTGTCTTCTTTGCCGATTATATCGCACATCTCAATCATGCGGTCAATGGTTCTGACATAAAAGTATCCGTTGACAAAGGGCGCGGGAATTTCGGGCCTTGAGGCGTGTTTTTCCTGAGGAGCGCACCATTCGCCGAGGCACCACTGCTCCGGCTGGTCGGAGATGATAAGACCGTCTTCGCTGTGAGCTTCAAGATAATCGAAATAATGAAGCATATTGTCAAAGTATTTTTTGAATGGCTCAGCGTCGCCGAATATCTTATAGAAATTATACGGTACCTCCGCTATAGCGCAGCCCCAGCCGCCGGGGCCGCCGCCGCT
>JAZUHE010000076.1:0-4714 GCA_045641565.1 Acutalibacteraceae bacterium
AGAAAAATGCATCGACTGCGGCAAATGCATAGCGGTCTGCCCTCATCACGCAAAGTATGCGGACAGAGACAGACTTCAGGATATTATTAATTTCAAATATAACGTTGCTCTTCCGGCGCCGGCACTTTACGGCCAGTTCAGGAATCTTGAGGATGTGAATTATGTCCTTGCGGGGCTTATCAGCATGGGCTTTGATGAGGTCTTTGAGGTTTCACGCGCGGCAGAGATTGTTTCACACGTCACAAAAGAGATTGTTAAAAACAACAAAACAGGCAAGCCGATTATATCGTCAGCCTGCCCCGCGGTGTGCAGACTTATAAGAGTCTGCTATCCGTCGCTTCTGCCTCAGCTGCTTGAGCTTAACGCGCCTATGGAAATCGCGGCGATGATGGCGCGCAGAGAGGCTGTTGAAAAAACGGGGTTTAAGCCGGAGGAGATAGGAGTGTTCTTTATTACTCCGTGCCCGGCAAAAATCACATCAATTAAAAAGTCGCTTTCAATCGAGGAGCCGATAATTGACGGAGCAATAGCGATAAAAGATATATATCCCGTTCTTCTGCAGCAGATGAACAGAATCGCGAAGGATAACGAAGAAGTCAGCGATTTGCAGCGCTCAGGCAGAATAGGCGTCGGCTGGGCAACCAGCGGCGGCGAGAGCGCGGCTCTGCTGAGCGACCATTATCTTGCGGCGGACGGAATTGAAAATGTCAGAGAGATTCTCAACGAAATAGAAAATGACCAGCTTGACGGCATGGATTTTGTGGAGCTGAATTCCTGCACCTGCGGATGCGTCGGCGGAATTCTGAATGTGGAAAACCCGTTTATAGCTAAACGCCGTCTGCAGACGCTGAGAAGATATCTTCCCGTTTCGGGCGAGCATTATACGCCTGAGCAGGAGGAACAGGATAAAGATATTTTATTCTGGCAGATTCAGCCCGAGCCGGGTGACATTATGCGTCTTGCGGATAATTTCAAGGACGCCATGCGCATAATGGGAGAAATCAACGAGCTTGAAAAGAAGCTCCCGAAGCTTGACTGCGGAACCTGCGGCGCTCCGTCGTGCAAGGCTCTTTCTGAGGATATTGTCAGAGGCTTTGCGGATATTCATGACTGTATGTTCTACACGAGAAACGAGTATGAGAAATCCCATGACCCCCATGCGGAAATGCTCAGGGAGATTCTTCCCGCATCCTTCAGATCTCATAAGGGAGACAAAAAATGATAACTGTAAAAGATATATGCGAAAAAGGAAACATGAAAATTCTCTGCGGAGAGGACAGCCTTGACAGAGAGGTTTCGGGATGCTACTGCGGCGACCTGCTGAGCTGGGTAATGTCAAGAGCGCAGAGTGGTGACGCGTGGCTGACGGTAATGGGCAATGTCAACGCGGTAGGCGTGGCGGCTCTTGCGGATACGGCCTGCATAATCCTCACAGAAAATGCCGCGTTTGACGACAACGCTCTCATGCGCGCTCAGCAGAATGATATAGTCGTTTTGCAGACAGAAAAAAACACATACGAAACAGCCGTTTTGATAAACGGAATGATTAACTGATAATTATGTTTTTCAGATACGATTTACACAATCATTCATGCCTCTCTCCCTGCGGAGACAATGACATGACTCCATACAATTTTGTGAATATGTCGAAGCTCATGGGGCTTCAGATAGTTGCGCTGACAGATCATAACACCTGCCTTAACTGCCCTGCCGCGGTGAAGGCGGGGGAGGCTGCCGGCGTTACGGTTATACCCGGTATGGAGCTGTGTACCTGCGAGGAAATTCATGTGGTCTGCCTTTTCCCCGATGTTGAGAGTGCACTGGATTTCTCGGCGTATGTGAGAACAACGCTGCCCGACGTTAAGAACAGAGAAAAGATTTTCGGTCAGCAGCTTATTATGGATGAGACAGATAATGTCATCGGCAGTGAGGAGCTGCTTCTGATAACGGCCTCGTCAATCGGACTGTATCAGGTGCCCGCTCTTGTGAATGAATACGGCGGCACCGCGTTCCCGGCGCATATCAACAGAGATTCCTACAGCGTTATTTCAAATCTCGGCGGAATAACAGCAGATATGGGATTCTCCTGCGCTGAGCTGACACCCGACGCGGATGTCGGGTTTTACGAGGGAAAATATCCCGATTTAAGGAATATGAAGAAGGTCTTCAACAGCGATGCCCACTATCTTGAAAACATAAATATGAATCCGAAGCATATAGATATTCCCTTTGCTTCGGCAAAAAATGTAATTGAATTTTTAAAATAATAAACAAAGAATGGCTTTTTATTCATAATACGGCAGAAAACATCATTTGCAGATAAAAAAATATTAAAAAAACCGTATAAAATGCAATAATTTATTGATTTTTTCTGCTTATTGTGATACTATTTTTAAGAATATAATTGTTTAGTTTTTAACAATTAGTTAAAGGAGGAAAATACTTAATGCTCAAGAAAATCAGCAAAATGCCTTTCAAGGGTACACCGGAGCAGGAAGCACAGCTTAAGGCTGTCATCGAAGAGTGCAAAGATGACAAGAGCCTGCTTATGCATGTAATGCAGCAGGCACAGGCTATTTACGGCTATCTTCCCATCGAGGTTCAGAAGATGATTGCAGACGGTATGGATATTCCGCTTGAAAAGGTATACGGTGTGTCAACATTCTACGCTCAGTTCGCACTTTCACCCAAGGGTGAGTACAACATCTCAATCTGCCTTGGTACAGCCTGCTACGTTAAGGGCGCTCAGAGTATCCTTGACAAGGTTTCAGAGGAACTCGGCATTGAAGCCGGTGAGTGCAGTGAAGACGGCAAGTTCTCACTTGAAGCATGCCGCTGCATCGGCGCATGCGGTCTCGCACCTGTTATGTCTGTAAACGATGAGGTTTACGGCAAGCTCACAGCTGATCAGATTCCCGGTATTCTCGCAAAGTATAAAGACTGATTTATGCGTGAGTTATCGCTTAATATTTTAGATGTCGCTCAGAATTCGATATCGGCAGGGGCCGGGCTTGTGGAGATTATTATCTGCGAGAGCACCCGTGAAAACACCATGTCAATCGAAATCAGAGATGACGGCTGCGGAATGGACGAGGAAATGCTCATGAATGTCCAGGACCCGTTTTTTACGACGCGCACCACGAGAAAGGTCGGTATGGGAATACCCCTTTTCAAAATGGCGGCTGAGATGACGGGCGGCAGCTTTGAGATAAAATCCGCTGTCGGTAAAGGCACCTGCGTAAGGGCCGATTTCAGGACAGACAATGTGGATTTTACCCCGCTGGGCGATATCGACTCAACCGTTGTCACCCTTGTGACAATGAACACCGGCATCGATTTTGCATACACCTTAAAGGTGGACGACGGTGAATTTACTCTTTCCACAGTGCAGCTTAAGGAGCTGCTGGGGGATGTTCCCCTTGATATACCCGAGGTTGTGATGTGGATAAAAGATTATCTTAAAGAACAGACAGAAATAATCCGCGGAGGTGTTTTATAAAATGAAAACTCTTGAAGAATTACTTGCTATCAAGGCCAAGGCTGAGAAAGCAATGAACGTAAGAGAAGAGGAAGGCGCAGGCATCCGTGTAGTTGTCGGTATGGCAACCTGCGGTATAGCGGCAGGCGCAAGACCTGTTCTCAGCGGTTTTGTTGAAGAAATCGCAAAGAGAAATCTTAAGGACGTAGCAGTAAGCCAGACAGGCTGCATAGGTATGTGCCAGTATGAGCCTATTGTTGAAATCTTTGAAGAAGGAAAAGAAAAAGTTACCTATATAAAGATGACTCCCGAAAAGGTTGCACGTGTTGTTGCTGACCATATCGTTAACGGTAACCCCGTCACTGAATATACGGTAGCATCAATCGACAAATAATAAGGAGGAAAGCAAATTATGTATCGTTCCCATGTTCTTGTCTGCGGCGGTACCGGCTGTACCTCATCAAACAGTGCAGCTATTATCGAAGCTCTTGAAAAGGAAATCGAAGCAAAAGGCCTTAAAGATGAAGTTAAGGTTATCAAAACAGGCTGCTTCGGTCTTTGCGCTCTCGGCCCTGTTATGGTAGTTTATCCCGAAGGCTGCTTCTACAGCGAGGTTAAGGTTGAGAACATACCCGAAATCGTTGAAGAGCATCTTCTTAAGGGCAGAATTGTTAAGCATCTTCTTTATGATGAAACAGCAAAGACTCCCGACATCAAGTCAATCAACGAAACCAATTTCTATAAAAAGCAGAAGAGAGTTGCTCTCAGAAACTGCGGTGTTATCGACCCCGAAAATATCGACGAATATATCGCTATGGACGGTTATCAGGCACTCGCAAAGGCTCTTACAGAGATGACTCCCCAGGACGTTATCAAGGTTGTTACGGATTCAGGTCTCCGCGGCAGAGGCGGCGGCGGATTCCCCACAGGTAAAAAGTGGAGCTTCACAGCCATGAATTCAGCAAACCAGAAGTACGTTGTATGTAATGCCGACGAAGGTGACCCGGGCGCATTCATGGACCGTTCAGTTCTTGAGGGCGACCCCCACTGTATCGTAGAGGCTATGACAATCTGCGGTTACGCAACAGGCGCAACAGAGGGTTACATCTACGTTCGTGCTGAGTATCCCATCGCTGTTCACAGACTTGAGATTGCTATTAAGCAGGCTAAGGAATACGGCCTTCTCGGTAAAGATATTTTCGGCTCAGGCTTTGACTTCGACCTTCATATCAGACT
>JAZUHE010000077.1:0-7905 GCA_045641565.1 Acutalibacteraceae bacterium
CATAGCCCGACGTCGCCAGCATATACGCCTTGACGGTAAAAAAGCTCAGCACTCTCGGAATTGAGGAAATACCGCTGAGAGTAAGATCAGCAGAGGAAATTTTAACTATTCTGTACTTTCCCCTCTTTTCGGTCTCTCTGAGAACCATGCCGAGGCTGTCGGTAAAATTCTCTCTGTGCGGCGAAAGAAAGGTTACTCTGTTTTTTTTCACGGGAAAAATGCGGCAGATATTAAAGAATAACGCATATAAAATATAGAATATTCTTTTCACCGGGATTCCTCCGTTATTTGTTCCAGTCCATAACAGTCTTGCCGAAGTTACGGCTGTAGTCACGTCTGAACGCTTCGTGAATATCCTCAATAGTCGAAACGGGAATTTCGTCACCTACTATATTTTCAAAGTAGCGTGAAAGCTCGGGATACTGATGCAGCAGTTCAACTGTGCGTACAAAATCCTCTCTTCCGCTTCGGCTTGAGCCGTAGACGCGAAGACCTTTTTCAAGAATCATTCTTGTGTTTATATCAACAAAGTTCTCAGATACACCCATGAGAGAAATAGTTCCCTCGGGGTTGATATAGTCAATTATCTGATTTATGGCGGGTCTTGAGCCTGCGCCGCCGACGCACTCGAAAGCGTGGTCGATTACAAAATCGTCGGGAAGATTGTCAACGTGATAGGTTCCCTGAGCGAATGTGAAATAAGCAAGCTTTTCTTCAATAGTACCCATAACGTAAATCTCAGATTCGGGATGGATATAGTGAAGAAGCAGCGCCGCGATAAAGCCTACGTTTCCGTCGCCCCATACACCGATTTTTTCTTTTCTGCTGTGTGAAAAGCTGTCAAATCTCGAAATAGCGTGAACGCATACACTGATAATCTCAGTAAACGCTGCAACTGTCAGATTGACTCCGTCAGGAAGCAGAACGAGTCTTTCGGGCTCGCAGGAAACATAGTCCTGCATGAATCCGTCGTATCCGCTGCCTCTGAAGAAGCTGGAATAGCGGTAGTTCTCGGCGATAACATCGTCGTCTTCTGTAGGAATATTCGGGATAGGAACAACCCTGTCACCGGGCTTGAATGTATCTGTCGGGTCATAAACGACCTCGGCAACGCACTCGTGAATAAGCGCCATAGGCAGCTTTTTAGCAAGAGCCTCACGGCTTCTTGTGCCCTGATAATAACGCTGGTCAGCCTTGCATATGGAAAGCTTAAGCGGTCTTATGATAACCTTGCCGTCATCAAGAGGCATGTCCTGATAGCAAACGTCAAGAAGTCTGGGCGCTGTCAGTCTGTATACTGCATTAATCATTCTTCTTTTCCCCTTCTAATAAAGCGTTTGCGATTTTAAGGTCATAAGGATATGTGATTTTTATATTGAAAACCTCGCCCTTTACAAGACTTACAGGCTCGCCTTTAAGAGTATAAATCTTGCAGGCGTCTGTGAGGATTTCTTTTTCTTCATCTGTAAGAGAGTTGCAGATTTCATAAAGCTTTTTGATTTTAAAGCTCTGAGGAGTCTGGCCCTGATACATGAGCTTTCTCTCGGGAATTGAGCTGATAACATTGCCGTCAAGGCTCTCAACGATTGTGTCTGTAGCGCCGATAACGGTATCACAGGCACCTGTTTCAAGAGTGCAGTTAATGTTATCCTCAATTATTCTGTGGGTTACAAAGGGGCGTACGGCGTCGTGAGTGAGGATTATATCGTCCTCGTTGAGGCCGTAGTTTTCTTTGACGTATTCAAGAGCGCACATAAGAGTGTCGTTTCTTGTGCTGCCGCCGCAGATAACACTGATTTTCTCTGTGTTTCCGATATATTTCTTTACAAGGTCCTTTGTCTGCTCAACCCAGATTGCGGGGCAGAGAACTATAACCTTATCAATCTTTGAATTAATGAAAAACTTCTCGATAGTGTGAACAATAATGGGCTTGTTGCCGAGCATCATATACTGCTTGGGTGTTTCGGTGTTGCCCATTCTGCTTCCTTTTCCGCCTGCAAAAACTGCTGCAATTACCATAATTATTACCTCATTTCTTACCTACTAATTCATTGTATTTATCACAGACCTCGTTGACCTCACCGCTGGCTATTATTGTTCCCTTTTCAAGGATGATAGCCTTGTCGCAAAGTCTTCTGACCTGCTCTGTATTATGTGAAACAAAAAGAACCGTAACGCCCTTATCAATCATTGATTTGACCTTTGCTTCACTTTTATTCCTGAATTTTGCGTCGCCTACTGAAAGAACCTCATCAAGTATAAGGACTTCGGGCTCAACAGCCGTCGCTATGGCAAAGCCGAGACGGGCCTTCATACCGGAGGAATAATTCTTAAGCGGAACATCAATAAAGTCCTTAAGCTCAGAGAATTCAACGATTTCATCGTACTTGCTCTCAATGTATTTTCTCGAATATCCCATAGTAGCGCCGTAAAGGAAGATATTCTCTTTACCTGAGTAGTTGCTGTCGAAGCCTGCGCCTAATTCAAGCAGAGGAGCAATTACGCCGTGGACTTTAACTGAGCCCTTTGTAGGCTTAAGAACACCTGCAACGGTTTTAAGAAGCGTACTTTTTCCTGCTCCGTTAAATCCGAGAATGCCGAGGCGCTCGCCTTTCTCAACAGTAAAAGAAATATCTTTAAGCGCCCAGAATTCAGTGAACATAAGCTTTCTTGTGACAAGCTTAACGAAATATTCTTTTATATTGTCAACCTTTTCTTTATTAAGATTAAAAAGAATGCTGACATTATTAACTTCAACTGCGGGCTTTCCCAATGCTCTCCCCCCTTAAATATGAAGAATGAATTTATCCTGATTCTTATAAAATACCCATATGCCTATTACAAGGACAACGAGTGATATACCTATTGAATAATAGAAATGGCTCCATGTCCACATACGTCCGTAAAGCACACAGCTTCGGAACATTTCTATAATACTGTACAGCGGATTAAGCTTCAGAATCGTACCCACCGCGCTTGAACCGATTTTAAGAGTTTCAAGCTTATACATAACAGGTGTTGCATAGAAAAGCATTGTGCACACAACGTCATAAATATATTCAATATCTTTAAAGAAAACATTGAGTACCGAAAGGATAAGACCGACACCAAGGCAGAAAACGCAGAGAATCAGAATAGGTACTATGCATAAGAAAATATACCACGAAAGATGTAAATCAGGATATAATGCTCCGCCTGCGGCGTAATTCTTAATAAGGAAGTAGCCTTCAACAACGATAAGAACCGTAAGAGAAATCGCAAAGGTTACAAAATTTGAAAGTACGTTTGAAAACGGATAAATGTACTTAGGTACATAAACTTTTTTAAGCACTGACGCACTGTTTCTGATTGACCTCATGGCGCGCTTTGTTGACTGGGTATAAAACTCAAAAAGCAGACGGCCTGTAAGAAGATATACAGGATAGCACACAACGCCGTTATTGGATTTACCGAAAATATTGCCGAAAATAAATACGAGAACAATCATTGTAAACAGCGGCTGCAGAAAAGTCCACAGCATACCGAGGAATGAATCTCTGTATTGAAGCTTAACGTTTTTTCTTACAATTTCCTGCATGAGATAACGGTATTTATACGCGTTTCTCATATACTGCTTTATATTAATTCTCTCTTTCACAGTTTTGACCTCTTCGCTCATTTTATCACCTCATATGGTTTTCCATTTAAAGAAATACCTGAACATTGACTTAATATGAATTATAAGAAGTTTTGTATTTCTTTTGCTCTCTCTGCCCCACTCATGATATATAGTCGCATCGGGATAATAAACTACTCTCGCTATCTGACCTGCTCTGCGCGAAATATCAAAGTCCTCAAAATACATGAAGAATTTCTCGTCGAATCCGCCGAGTTTTTTGAAAAGTTCGGTTCTGATAACAAGGAAGCAGCCTGTGGCGACATCAATATCCGTTACCTTTGAAAGGTCGCAGTCAAGCATGGCATATTCCTTAAGAAGCTTTGAAGGATTTTTTTCGTCTCTCATACGGCTCGCAACAAGATATTTAAGATGGGGATTACGTTTGCCGAGAATCTGCTCTCTGCCGTCATCGGGAAAACATATTTTAGGCGAAACAACACCTATATCGCTGTTGCTGTCCATAAAATCAACAATTTTTTCTATTGCGTTATCTCTGATAATAATATCAGGGTTAATAATAATATGATACTCAGACTCTATCATGGGAAGCACTATGTTATGACCTTTTCCGAATCCGCTGTTGGTGTTTGTTTCAACAAGGCACACCTGAGGGAACTTATCGCTCGGATAATTCTCTCTGATAAATTCGGGAGTACCGTCTGATGATGAGTTGTCTACAATATAAAGTCTGAACCATTCGGGACTTGTAAATTCAAGCACCGTATCGATTGCCTTTTTAATGGTTTTCATGTTGTTATATGTTACTATACATCCTGTTACTTTAGGGTTCATTTTAAATCAACCTGCTTTCCCTTAAGGGCTTTTATTATTGCAATACGCCATTTTATTTTCTGGCTTGCAGTAGTTTTTCCGCCCGTAACCGCGCCGCCATGACGGCGATAATATATATACTGCTTCGGTATCAGCTTTACTTTCCCCGCTTTTTCGCCCATAAGACCAATCCACTGGTCATGCATAGGCAGATTATCGGGGAACGGAAGAATGTAAGGCTTAAGCTTCGCGCTGAAGGCCATACAGCAGCCGATATATGAATTTCTGATTATATTTCTTAAACAGCCTGTTTCACTGCCGTGGGATACAAAAAATGATTCTTCCTGTACAGCGAGATTCTCATCTGTTACATACGCGTCATGCATTACGACCAAAGCTTCTGATTCAAGCTCTTTTTTAACAGCTTCAACCTTGCCGTCGAGCCATACATCGTCCTGGTCGCAAAGGAATATATAATCCCCTTTTGCACATTTTATCGCATTTTCAAAATTTTTAATTACGCCTTTTCCCGGGCCTTCAATATAAACAATACGTCTGTCATTCTTTATCATCTCTTCAATGGCAGAATACGTATTCCCCGACGGTAAATCATCTGAAATAACAACCTCGTCATTTTCATCAAGCTGACAAAGAACAGACTCAAGCTGCTCTTTAATATATTGTTTGCCGTTATACGCGGCAATAACTACAGATACCATATTCAATCCTCTGTTAGCTCAAATTCAATTTCTCCGCGACCGAATCATAAGTGCCTGACGGAATCTTATAATAAAGCTTAACTGTTGCGTCAGGCGAACCGCTGAAGCTTAAGGTATCGTCTGCAAAAACAGTTATCGCGCCGTAATACCTGACTTTTATATTTCCCGAAGCTTCTGTTCCCGCGGCTTCGTCAATTCTGATATCGTTTTTAAATACAAGAGAAATCCCCGCGTCTTCATGTTCCTCTTCAGCAATTTCCTGAGCGGATTTCATCTTTTCTTTTATTAAATCATATACAATGCCGGCAGGCTTGCCCTGAATTTCATGCTGCTCACCGCCGTTTAAGCTGTAAAGACATGTAAATCCCTGAACAGAAGAAACATCGGCAAAGTAGTCCGCGGCAGTTCCGCTGTATTTCTCAGTAATAACCTCACGCGGCTCAGTTTTCTTTCCGCAGCCGCACAGACACAGCATCACAACAGCCGCCGCAAGAATAACAGATATTATTCTTTTCATCACGCAGCCCTCCGTATGAGGCAAATTAAGAAAAAACTGCCTTATTTTCCATAATGATACTTATATATTGTATCACATAAGGCCTGAAAAATCAATAGAAAGTATTCTAAAAAAGAAAAGACGCAGTTAAGTGCGCAAAACGCACAAAACTGCGAATTCATACTCGGTAATCAGCCGTTGCTGAGCTTTATCATTTCTTTTTTCCATACATCAACCATTTCACACAGATACTGAGGCTTTTTATTTATATCCCCTGTTTCGGCATAAGCTATTGACGGACAGACCTTGCACAGCGCTCTGTCTTTGCATCCCTCACAGCCCTTAAGGGCTACAGCGTTTCTGATTGATTCATTTATTTCTTTCCAGCATTTATCGAATCCGTCTCTGAACGGTTCAAGATTAAAGCTTTCCATCATTCCGCAGGCGTTCATTTTACCGTTCCATGTAACCCAGAAGCTACTGAGACCTGCGCGACAGCGGAATTTGCTCGGTATATCCATAACCAGCTCTCCGCTTTCAACAGCCTTGATTTTTTTGATATTATCATCAAAATCCTTCGGTTCATAACGCATTTTATCAACCATGGCCTGGCATTTACCCGCCTCTTCGGGGGTAAAACGGCTTGTTGTTTTGTCATCTCTTCTTGTAGGCGGGAACATATAGCACCCGAGAGAACAGGCTGATGAAAAATCTTTTGCCATGCCAAGCACTTTTTCAGCGTCATTCATATTATCGGGAGTAATGCTGCAGTTGATTTTAACAGAAAGCTTTGCCTCCTTAAGCATACTGATGGCATTTATTACTTTTTCATATCCGTTCTCATAGCGGCAGAGGTTTCTGTAAGCCTCGTCAGAGCCGCCGTATAAAGTTATATTGATTCTGTACGGCGGATACTGCTTAAAGAACTCAACGGTATCCTCATCAATCATAGTGCCGTTGGTGTTGATTGAAACAAAAAGTCCGAGCTTTTTCAATTCAACAAAAAGCTCTCTGAAACCGGGATACAGAAGAGGTTCACCGCCTGTAATGAGAAGAAACAGCATTCCTGCCGCTTTTGCCTGCTTCGCAAGCTCAAGCCATTGTTCGGGAGTGCGAAGCTCACCGCGAGCCTTCATCTGCTCCTCATTCATTCTGATATAGCACATTCTGCAGTTCATGTTGCACATGGGAGTCAGCTCAAATGTGCCGCCCAGAGGTATCCCCTGCGCTCCGGCACGTGCAAAAAGATAATTGGTAATATCGGGATTTTCCGGATTATTCAACAGGCTCAACCTCCTTCTTTACAGTTTCTGTAGCTTCTCTGTCAATACGACAGTTAAGCATAAGTATTTTTTCATTATTGATTAAATCGTCAACAAGACTCAGAACTTTATTAAAATCATTCTGCTTACTGCTTTCAAAGCCAAGCTGAGGTATGAGAAGTGAAAGCTTCTGAGCGTTTGTCAAAGATGAAATGCTGTTTTCGCTTGATTTATTTAAAAAGGCGATAAGTCCGAGAGGTGCGCTCTTTCTCTTGCAGATTCCCGAAGAACCGCAAAGAGGAAGCGAGTGTACATACCAGCCGTCATTTTCTTTTTTTATTACCGCTCTGTCTCCGTTAATGATTTCTGCGCCCTGATACTTTTCCCAAAGGGCTGCCTGAGTGGATTTGCCGCCTTCTGACGGAGCGGAAAACAGAATTGCTTTACCGTTATATATTATATATGAGCAATGAAGAATAATGGCATTATAATAAAGGAGTGAAGAAATAAAATCACAGCTTCTGAAAAGCTCAGTTGTTACCTTAAGCTTATCAAATCCGCCGTTTGTATAATAAAAACAGCCGCCCGGAGCGTTTTTGGGTGAAACAACAATACACTCATAGTCAACTTCATCAAATCTTTTGTTGACATGAATGTACTCATTTTCATTTTCATATACATCGACACTTGAAGTGGACTGTATAAGAACGCTGTTCGACGGCATTTTATAATCAGTATTTAAAAAACGGAAAAGATGTTTTTCATCGGCCGCATTAAATTCATTACGGTCAACGCGAAAAACATCGTATGGTGAGTATTCAATAATATCTTTTTGAAATGAGAATTCGAAGCCTATATCTCCGATTAAATATAAATATTCCATATCATGATGAGAAAAACATCAGTGAATCCATCGGTCTGTGGTAGCAGAGCTGAGCGAACGGTGATGTGGGGTTGGGGTTAACAATATTAACACTCCACTCTGTTCCGTCAGCACCC
>JAZUHE010000078.1:0-7971 GCA_045641565.1 Acutalibacteraceae bacterium
CTGACGAGGGAGCTGGATTTTGCGAAGCAAAAGACTGAGGGAGAGAACAGATACACTCATAAAAAAATGTTGATTATTTTTGCTCTTTGTGCTATACTTTTAAGTTGAAATATTGTTTCGGAGGTTATTATTATGGAAAACGCTAAAATCGGAACCAAATGTGTTCAGGGCGGCTATCAGGCAGGCAACGGAGAGCCCCGCCAGATACCGATTATTCAGAGTACTACCTTTAAATATGAAACAGGCGCGGCCATGGGCAAGCTCTTTGACCTTGAAGCCAGCGGTTACTTCTACTCACGTCTTCAGAACCCCACCTGCGACACTGTTGCGGCTAAAATCGCTGAAATTGAAGGCGGCACAGCGGCCATGCTTACATCAGCTGGTCAGGCGGCCAACTTCTTCGCCACATTCAATATCTGCTCCTGCGGCGACCACATCGTTTCTTCATCAGCTATCTACGGCGGAACATACAATCTTCTCGCCGTTACCATGAAGAGAATGGGCATCGAGGTTACTTTCGTTGCTCCCGACTGCTCTGAGGAAGAGCTCAACGCCGCTTTCCGTCCGGAGACAAAGCTTGTTTTCGGCGAAACAATCGCGAACCCCGCTCTTAACGTTCTTGATATCGAAAAATTCGCAAACGCGGCTCACGCTCACGGCGTTCCCCTTATCATCGACAACACATTCCCCACAGCTGTTAACTGCAGACCTATCGAATGGGGCGCTGACATTGTTACTCATTCAACAACAAAATACATGGACGGTCACGGCAGCGCCGTCGGCGGAGCTATCGTTGATTCAGGTAAATTTGACTGGAATAAATACGCCGACAAATATCCCGGACTCTGCACTCCCGACGACAGCTATCACGGCGTAACATACACCGAGCGTTTCGGCCTTGAGGGCGCATTCATCACAAAGGCTACAGTTCAGCTTATGCGTGACCTCGGCTCAGTTCAGTCTCCGTTCAGCGCATATCTTCTTAACCTCGGCATTGAGAGCCTTCATGTACGCATGAAGAAACACAGCGACAACGGCCTCGCTGTTGCGAAATATCTTGAGGGCCACGACAAAATCGAGTGGGTCAACTATCCCGGTCTTGAATCAAGCAAGGATTACGCTCTCGCTCAGAAATATATGCCCAACGGCACCTGCGGCGTTGTAAGCTTCGGCGTAAAGGGCGGCAGAGAAGCAGCCGGCAAATTCATGGAAAAACTCAACATCGTTGCCATCGAAACTCACGTTGCCGACGCACGTTCATGCTGTCTCCACCCCGCAACCACAACTCACCGTCAGATGAGCGACGAGGAGCTTGCCGCGGCAGGAGTATCCCCCGACCTGGTAAGACTTTCCTGCGGACTTGAAGACGCGGAAGACCTTATCGCTGATATTGAGCAGGCACTTGCTCAAATCTGATTTTTCGGAGGTCTTTTAAATGCCTATTAAAATACCTAATGATTTGCCTGCCGTTCAGATACTGGCCGAAGAGAATATCTTCGCCATGACTGAAACAAGGGCAATGACTCAGGATATACGTCCCCTGCGTATTCTTCTGCTCAACCTCATGCCTAAAAAAATCGAAACTGAAACTCAGCTTTCAAGAATCTTAGGCAACACTCCCCTGCAGATTGAGCTTACGCTTATAAGGACAACCACTCACGTTTCTCAAAACACCACCGAGGAGCATCTTCTGGCCTTTTACAAGACATTTGAAGATGTTAAAAATGAAAGCTTTGATGGTCTCATTATCACCGGCGCGCCCGTTGAGTTGATGGATTTTGAAGAGGTCGACTACTGGGACGAGCTCTGTGAAATAATGGACTGGAGCAAGACCCACGTTCACAGCACTCTGCATATATGCTGGGGTGCTCAGGCCGGGCTTTATCATCATTTCGGAATTAAAAAACGTATGATGTCCAAGAAGCTTTTCGGAGTATTCGCACACAAGGCGGATTACGCTCAGTCAATGCTCCTTCGCGGATTTGATGACAGATTTTATGTTCCCCATTCAAGATATACATACGTTGACCGCGCGGATATAGAAAACACTCCCGGCCTTAAAATTCTTGCTTCATCAGAAAAAGCGGGAGTTCATATTGTATCAACAGAGGGTGGAAGACAGTTCTTCATCATGGGTCACGCCGAGTATGACGCGCTCACTCTTGACGCCGAATATCGCCGTGATATAGGAAGCGGAATAGAAATTGACGTTCCCGAGAACTATTATCCCGACGATAATCCCGAAAACGCACCCGTTGTCAACTGGCGCTCACACGGCAACCTGCTCTATACAAACTGGCTCAACTACTTTGTATATCAGTCAACGCCGTATGACCTTAAGACATTGAAAAAAATAGATTAACCCCATACCACATAAAAAAGCAGCCTGCCGAATCGGAATTCATCCTTTCGGCAGGCTTTATTTCTGCTGTATTTAATTGTTGCCGAGCAAACCGCCTAACCAGTCCGGAGTCTCTCCGCCGGCATCGGCTTCCACAGGAGCTTCGGTTGAGGCTTCGGTGGTTGTAGTAGTTACTTCATCCCACACAATAAGCTGAACCGCAGTGCCCTTGGAATATTTTTCGCCCGAATCAAGGCTTGCCTGATAAACAGTGCCCGCTTCGTAACCGTACGAATTAACCTTGGTTATTATTGATACCGTAAATCCGGCTTCTTCAAGAATCTTCTGCGCTTCCTTATAGTCAACGCCGATAATGCCTGATACGGGGAACATTATCTGCTCCTTGCCCTTGCTGACCTTAAGAACAATAGTGCTCTTGTCGGGAACACTGCTGCCTGCGGTAAGACTCTGGCTGAGCACAGTTCCCTCGGGCTCATCGCTGAAGACCTCTTCTTTCTGAATAACAAAATGAGCTGTAACATACTCATCCTGATATATATCGTCATACGCGCCCCAGCTGTCCTGATCAGTGAAATCCGGTACATCTACCATCTCGGCGGCTGACGTGCTTGCCTGATTATCTGTTTTTTTATCATTATTCTCAGAGAGGAAGAATATTGCCGCGCCCGCAATTACAACAATAATTATAATTATGGCTATTCCTATTCCCACAACTGAGCGGTTATGGCGTTTCTGAGCCTCAATGCGTTTTTCAGACGGTTCTGATTTGGCAGATGAGCTCTTTTTATGGACTGCTCCGCCGCGCACTGAACTGCCTGTACTTGCCTTGTCTGCGGCAGCTACCGCATTGGGAGAAGCGGAAAGCTCGTCGCGAAGCTCCTCAACGCTCTTTATTCTGTCATCAGGAAGAATCTGCAGAGCGTTAACAAGGCCGTTGATTACGTATGCGGGAAGCTGCTCCGCAAATCTGCCGGGAATCATCAGTCGGTCATTTGCGACACGCTCCTTAGCGTCAATGGGGTCAGTGCCTATAAGTGTACGGTAAAGTACGGCACCGAACGCGTAGATATCAGTCCACGGGCCCTGTCTTCCGTTAAAGCCGTACTGCTCAAATGCCGCGTATCCGCTGAAAAGCTCATTTTTAAGGTCAGTATGAGCCGAACGGGCCGCGCTTATACTGAAACCGGTTATTCTCACTTTTCCGTCAGACGCTACAATAAGAGTATTGGGTGATATTCCTCTGTGAACTATTCCCGCTCCGTGAAGTGTGCCGAGGGTTGAAAGCACGGGCATAAGCATCGGGCGTGCCCGCTCCCACGAAATATACCCCGCGGAGTTATTTCTTAAAAGATGCTCTCTTAAGGTTACGCCGTCAATATTTTCCGTTATTGTGTAGCAGGTTCCGCCGCCTTCAATTATATTAAGCACTCTGAGCAGTGCGGAAAGGCCGTTAAGGCGCATAAGCTTGCGCCACAGCTCCGTAAAGCTCTGCATATTTTCATTATATATACGTTCCTTACCGTCTGCCGGAGAAACCATAAGCGTTTTAGGGTCACGCACAGCTATCCCCTGAGGGAAATATTCGCGGATATTCACCGTTTCTCTTGTAGTAAGGTCAAGGCCCATGTATGTTGCTCCGTCTCCGTTATACTCAAGGAGCTTGCCAACAAGATAGCGATTGCCTAAAACCGTGCGAATCGGCAGATAATCGGAATTTTGCTGAGAGTCTGCATGAAAACCGCAATAAGGACACTGCTTTTCGTTTCCGATGTCTCTCATGCAGCTCATACATAAATTATCTGAATTTATCATATCGTTCTTCCTTTCACAACACATTCAGATATACAGGAGTATATGCCCCCACAATTCCATATTTTATGATATCATTATATTTATCTTTTGTCAATAATTATGCAAAATAAACAATAAACTGCACCGCTTACTCAACAGTAAACAGTGCAGTTTTTATCGCATATTCAGATTTTATTTTATATCAAATATTCTGCTGACAGAGCTGTTGATTTCAGTTCGCTTTCCGTTTTCATAAATAATCATCGTTCCGCCGGACGGTTCACCCTTGTCAGCGGCCTGAGCATAATTCTTAATATATGCAATCCTGTCATTTTTCACAACAACATTCTTCAGATATACGCCTCCGTCAACCTCGGATACTCTTTTGCCGTCATAGAAAATCAGCTCCGCGTTTACTGCGATAGACTCATCCTCTTCGGTCTTTAAAGCCGCGGCGGTACCGTCATCACTGATAAAATGCTTAACTGAGTTTTCGCAGATGCAGACTCCCGAGCCGTCCGGGCTGAAAACATACAAATCGTTATTTACATTATCTGAAGCTGCTGTAAGATATATTTTACCGTTAACAGACTCAAAGGTTGTAACGCCCTCGGCAATTCTTTTCTCTTTTGAAACAGAATCGCCGTCAACTCTGCACCAGTAAATATCATAATATTTTTTATCACTCTTCACAGCGGCAAATATTGAATTCTTGCCTCCGAAAAGGATTGACGCCGACGACACATCATATGACGGTGCGAAATCGTATTCATATACATTCGTGCCGTTGCAGAATGAGTATTTGTAGCCGCTGCTTATTTCATATCCGCCGCTCTTCAGCGTCTGTATCGCATAGTCCACCGCCTGCTCAACACTGTTCTGCCTCGCGGTCTGATACAGACTGTCCATACTGATAACCGTATTGGGGCCTATGCCGCTCTTTTTGACAACAATTCTCGGATTGCCATCCTTTGAAAAAGCGACAAGATTTTCAAGCTTTACGCCGCCCGCAAGTTCTCTGCTCTTTTCTCCGTCAAACACCTTGACTCTGTATTCAGATGAAACCGCAAGACCAATATCAGCATTATCCAGCGCCTCGCGTACGGAGTCTCTCAGCGTTTTCTGCTCATATTTTTCCAGAGCAAGATTATATGCGCTCTCGTCAAGCTTTTCTCTTTTAAAAATAAAGCCGACGGTACGGGTATAATCTTTTTTATCCGGCATTTTCATTGCAGAGTCACTGTCCGCATACTCATCCGAAATAAAGTCGCTCCAGTTGAGCTTTGAGCCGGATTTAACAAAATAATAAAGATTGCCGCCTACCTTATAATCTTCAAGATACACCTCGCTTACATCGGGTGCGATTTCCAAAGGCTCGGAATCCTTTGTTATTCTGTAAAGCTTATATGAGTCATCCTCATTAAGAACGGTATAAAAAATCTCCTGCGTTTTTCCATCAGAAAAAGCCTTTACTCCGTCAACCTTGCTGACAGCAGATGCTTTTTCGCCGATTCTCATTCTGAAGAGCTTGTTTTCCTGCCCTGATTCTCTTGTGAAATATACAATGTCTCCGTTAGGCGGCAGAAAAACCTCAGAAGCGTCAAATACAACCGGCTGGCTTTCCTTATCGGCTGTTATATAAGCATAATAGTGACAGGCGTCATCCTGCGTAACGGTATAATAAACATACGCGCAGTCACTGCTTGCCTTCCAGCCTTCATCGGCTCCGCTGACCGCGAGAGTCCCCTTGTTTCTGACAGAAGAACGCTTTTTCAGCTCAATCATTCTTATATCAAGCTTACCTGTTTTCGTTGTGCTGTTCTGAGAGTATACAAGATAACTCCCGTCCTCTGAAAGCTTTGCTTCCACAACATTTTCAATTTCAAATTCCTTACTGTTGTCAAGCAGGATATGAACCTTATCATCCTTCTGATAAACAGCTTCAGCGGGATGAGCGAAATCATTGAAATGAACAAAAACATTGTATCCCGCAAAAGCAATGGCGCACATTACCGCAACAATCACCGCCGCACGGATCAGTCCGCGTCTGCGTCCACTTTTTTTATTCTCTTTTTCATCGGGTATTTCTTCCTGCTGCTCCTCAAAATCTGTATTGTCTTCAAATGGGATTATTTCCTCCTGACGAACATCTTCAAGAGGCTGAATATCTATACCGTTTCCGAGTTCCTCAAAAACAGGATAAAGCCCGGACAAATCCTCTGTCCGAGCTTTTTCTACGGAAATGGGATTTGTCAAACCGGATTCTTTGTTTTCCATTTGACATTCCTCCGCATAATTATTTTGCTGCTATTGCTTCCTTAGCCTTTGCAACGATTTTTTCTGCTGTAAGACCGTAAATCTTAAGCATTTCAACTGCGGGACCTGAGCCGCCGAATGTGTCTTCAACACCGACTCTCATAACGGGAACGGGGCAGCTTTCACAAACAGCCTCTGCAACAGCTGAACCGAGACCGCCGATAATATTATGCTCTTCAGCGGTAACGATTGCGCCTGTCTCTTTAGCCGCGGCCGCAATTATTTCTTTATCGATAGGCTTAATTGTATGAATATTGATAACTCTCGCGTCGATACCCTCGTTCTTGAGGAGTTCCTTAGCTGTAAGAGCTTCGCCTACCATAAGGCCTGTTGCGATGATTGTAACATCCTTGCCTTCGCAGAGCTGAACGCCCTTGCCAAGCTCGAATTTATAATCGAGAGCGTTTACTCTCGGTACTGCAAGTCTGCCGAAACGGAGATATGCGGGGCCTTCGTACTCAGCCATAGCGAGAACAGCCGCACGTGCTTCAACATCATCAGCGGGGTTAACAATAACCATACCGGGGATAGTTCTCATAAGAGCTATATCTTCGCAGCACTGGTGGCTTGCGCCGTCTTCACCAACTGAAATACCTGCGTGAGTTGCGCCGATTTTAACATTGAGGTGAGGATAACCGATTGTGTTGCGGATCTGCTCGAAAGCTCTGCCTGCCGCGAACATTGCGAAGGAGCTGGCGAATACAGTGTAGCCTGTTGTGGCAAGACCTGCCGCAACGCCCATCATATTGGCTTCTGCGATACCTGCGTCAAAAAATCTTTCGGGAAAAGCTTTTTTGAACATGCCTGTCTTTGTAGCAGCCGCAAGGTCAGCGTCAAGAACGATAACCTTGTCATTCTTTTCGCCAAGCTCAACAAGAGCTTTACCGTAGGCTTCTCTGGTAGCAACTTTAATTACATCTGCCATAATTACGCCTCCAATTCTGCAAGAGCGGCCTGAAGCTCTGCCATTGCCTGATTATACTGTTCCTCGTTGGGGGCAGTTCCGTGCCATGAGCACTGATTTTCCATAAATGAAACGCCTTTGCCCTTAACGCTCTTTGCGATAATTGCTGTGGGCTTTCCCTTGAATTCAGCTGCCGCGTTGAACGCCGCGTCAATCTCATCGAATGAGTGAGCGCAGATTTCGATTACGTTCCAGCCGAATGCGCTGAATTTCTCAGCGATAGGATAGGGAGAGTTAACTTCAGCAACTGAGCCGTCTATCTGAAGGTTGTTATTATCAACAACTGCAACAAGATTGTCAAGACCCTTTGCGGATGCGAACATAGCCGCCTCCCAAACCTGACCTTCCTCAAGCTCACCGTCGCCCAAGAGCGCGTAAACATTGAAGCCCGTTCCGAAATGCTTGCTTGAAAGCGCCATACCGCACGCCGCCGAAATGCCCTGACCTAAAGAGCCGGATGACATATCAACGCCGGGGGTGTGCTTTTTGTCGGGATGTCCCTGCAAAAACGAGCCGACCTGACGGAGCTTTAAAAGCT
>JAZUHE010000079.1:0-13038 GCA_045641565.1 Acutalibacteraceae bacterium
ATATCTGCCGCCGCAAAATCCTGCAAAATAAGTGCATCTACACCGTTGGCATAGCTGCACTCAATAATTCTGCGGGCGGTGGGAAGCTCTGCGTCACTGATAAGGGTGTTGAGGGTAAGATATACCTTCACTCCTCTTGAATGGCAGAAGTCCACCGTTTCTTTTAAATTTTCCAGTTCAAAGTTTTCCGCTGACCGTCTCGCGTTGAGCTCTCTGACTCCCAGATAAACAGCGTCAGCACCGCACAGAACAGCCGCGCGCATAGCGTCGGGCGAGCCTGCGGGAGCGAGAATTTCGGTAATATTATTCATGCTTATACCTTGAAAGCTCTGTCTTAAGGCTGTGGATTTCTTTATTCAGTCTGTCAACCTCGCGTCTTGAAACCTCAGCGTCGGTTTTGGCCTTTGAGGCGTCCTCCATATAAGCCTGAATCTCTTTGCGGATAGTGAGAGACTGCTCCTCGGCCTTATGCATATCGTCTGCAAACTGAAGTGCGCTCAGAACAGCGGCCTGAGTCATGGAAAGCCTGTAGTTCTCTTTCATGTAGGTGGACATAACGCGGTCAACCTCGTCGGCTATGTCGCGCAGATATTCCACGTCACCGTCAGTGGTCAGAAGATAATCCGCACCGCCGATACGAATGCGGGCTTTGCTTGTTCCCATCCGAAATCTTCCTTTCGTTCCGAATATAAAAAATACACATTCATTATACAATACTTTTAAAGATTTTAAAAGAGAATTTTGACAAATTTTTATAAAATAATACAAAATATACAGGTGATGTGGATATTGCACAAATACACATTCAAAAAACTATTAAATATTTCAAATGTTTATTGGTGCTGACAGGGTGACTTTTTGTGCAAAATATGATATAATCCTATTAATAATAGAGTAAATATATATTTTTTTTACAGTTTTTTGAATTCGGAGGCTTGAATGTTTGAGCAGATAATAAATTTTGACCGTATGGAGCAGGCGGTATCCCTGTTCGGGAGCTTTGATGAAAACATAAAGCTTATTGAAAACAAATACGGTGTCAGCGTTATCAGCCGCGGCTCTGACCTTAAGGTCGCGGGCGAAGCTGAAGACGTTGCGAAAGCAGTCAGGGCAATAAACGGTCTTATGGTGCTTATCAATAAAGGCGAGCCGCTTAACGAGCAGAATGTGCGTTATGTGCTCAGCCTTGTTGAGGACGGCAGCGAGGACAAGCTGGGCAGCATGATAAACAGCTGCATATGCATAACCTCAAAGGGCAGACCGGTCAAGCCCAAAACACTCGGCCAGGAAAAATATGTTGAGGCCATCAAAAACGAAACGATTGTTTTCGGTATCGGCCCCGCAGGCACAGGCAAGACTTATCTCGCCGTTGCTATGGCGGTGAACGCATTCCGCGCAAAAGAGGTCAACAGGATAATCCTCACCCGCCCCGCTGTTGAGGCAGGGGAGAAGCTGGGCTTCCTGCCCGGTGACCTCCAGCAGAAGGTTGACCCGTATCTGCGTCCTCTTTATGACGCACTTTTTGATATGCTGGGAGCGGAAAACTTCCAGCGCTATCAGGAGCGCGGCAATATCGAGGTTGCGCCACTTGCCTATATGCGAGGCAGAACTCTTGATGACAGCTTCATAATTCTTGATGAAGCTCAGAACACCACCCCTGAGCAGATGAAGATGTTCCTGACCCGACTCGGTTTTAATTCAAAAATGGTGGTTACAGGCGACGTTACACAGATTGACCTGCCCGACGGCAAGCGCTCGGGTCTGGTTGAGGCGTCAAAAATTCTCAAAGACGTTGAAGATGTTAAAACAATCAGATTCAGCGAAAAAGATGTAGTAAGACACAAACTCGTACAGGATATTATAAAAGCTTATGAAAAATTCGAGGAGGTAAAACGAAGAAAATGAGCAACAAAGTTAAAGTAATTATCTCAGATGACCAGAAAGCAGTAAAAGTTCCGACAGGCATCAGACTCTTCATCCGCCGCTGCTGCAATGCCGTTCTTGCCAATGAAGGCTTTGACGGCTCCGCGGAAATCAGCGTCAGATTTGTTGACGATGAAGAGATTCACCGCCTTAATCTTGAATACAGAAATATGGACAAAAGCACGGATGTTCTTTCGTTCCCCCTCGGTGAAGACGGGGAGTACGACATTAATTACGACACAGGGGCAAAAATGCTCGGTGATATCGTAATTTCAATAGAGCACGCCGTGATGCAGGCCGAGTCCTACGGCCATTCTCTTCAGAGAGAAATCGGATTTCTCACCGTTCACTCAATGCTTCACCTTTTAGGCTATGATCATGAGCCCGGCGGAATAGAGCAGGTACGCATGAGAGAAAAGGAAGAGCATATACTCACTCAGCTGGGCGTTAAGAGAAACAGCAGCTATTATCTCGGTGAATAACATGAAGGCATTTATAAAAGGCTTCGGCTATGCTTTTCAGGGAATATGGTACGCGGTGATTCACGAGAGGAATATGCGCTTCCATATCAGCCTGTTCTGCTATATGATGTTTTTCCTGCTGAGGTATGATTTTTTCACTGTCAGCAGGACTGAGTTCGCGATTCTTTTAATGATGTCAGCTCTTATTATGGCCGGGGAGCTTATAAACACCGGCATCGAAAAGGCGGCGGACGCCGCTACGCTTGAAAGAAATCCGTATGTCAAGGTCGCTAAGGATGCGGCGGCGGGCGGAGTTCTCATAGCGGCGATTTTTTCGGTCGCAGTCGGAATTATTATCATGTTCCAGCCCGAAGCGTTTAAAAAATTATTCGAGTATTACACGGCGAATCCGCTTTATATCGTAATACTCGCTTTAACACTGGCCATCGACGGGATTTTTATTCTCATCGGGCCCTTAAAAATAAAAGATTTTCTCAGAGGTAAAAAGAATGACTAAAACCGCATTTATTGCAATAGTAGGCTGCCCGAATGTAGGCAAATCATCAATACTCAACAGAATGCTCGGGCAGAAAATCGCCATAGTTTCTGACAAACCCCAGACGACGAGAACGAGAATAATGGGCGTTCTTACAAAAGATGAAACACAGCTTGTTTTCACAGACACGCCCGGTTTCCACAAGCCGAAAACAAAGCTCGGCGAAAAAATGATTGAAGCCGTCAACGAAAGCATCTCGGGCGTTGATGCCGTACTTTTTGTTACAGAGGCGTCGGGTGAGCTGCGCCCTGCGGAAAAAGAGCTTATTGAACGCTTCAAAAAAGAGAAGCTGCCCGTAGTTCTCGCAATCAACAAGGTTGATACAATCCCCGAAAAAGAGCAGATGATGGGAAGAATACTCGAGCTTTCTCAGCTTTATCCCTTTGAGGCGGTTGTGCCTGTTTCCGCTCTGAGAGGAGTCAATATGAAGGAGCTGGAAGAGGAGCTTATGAAGCTCGCTTTTGAGTCGGTTTTCTTCTTCCCCGAGGATACACTGACAGACCAGC
This sequence comes from Acutalibacteraceae bacterium, assembly GCA_045641565.1. Taxonomy (GTDB): domain Bacteria; phylum Bacillota; class Clostridia; order Oscillospirales; family Acutalibacteraceae; genus CAG-488. The sequence goes on from JAZUHE010000079.1 coordinate 3,447, forward strand.
CCGAAAGAGTAATCGCCTCAGAGATTATCAGAGAAAAAATTCTCCGCAATCTCGACAAGGAAATTCCCCATGGTACGGCGGTAAGCATTGAAAAAATGCGTGAAAGAGAAGACAGCGACATTCTTGACATAGACGCGGTTATATACTGCGAAAAAGAGAGCCACAAGGGCATAATTATCGGCAAACAGGGCGCGACGCTCAAAAAGATTTCCACAAGAGCGCGCGAGGATATGGAAAAATTCTTCCAGTGCAGAGTAAACCTTCACACCTGGGTTAAGGTCAAGGAAGGCTGGCGCAACAGAGAGGGCCTTATCCACAACTTCGGATTAGATGGGCAGAATTTATAGTCGGTGGTAACTGTTATCTGTTTCGACACGCTGTGCCCGAGCTTTGGCCGAAATCTTTATCTGTCTCTCGGTAAAGCGCTATCAAGGCTCCCTCGTGAGGGAGCTGTCGAGCGAATGCGAGACTGAGGGAGTAAGACAAATCAGAATTCGCGGGGGTGTATTATTGTTATGGAAAAAACCTTAAAAGGATTGGCTTTGATTTTGTTTGGACTTTTGTTATGCATTGCTGACCCTATTCTCAATAGCGGTGTTTTTGTCACTTTTTCGGATTTACCGTTTGCATTATTAGGATTATTTACAGGAATTGCAGGAGTTGTGGTTGTTTTTTACAGAAAAAAGAAATAAGATAAATCCATGTTTGTAAACTCAAAATTATGTAATATATCCGTAGTGGAAAACTGTGTTTGCCCGAAAACGACTTTTTCAGGAATCGGAAAGCCTGGTTACGAAAATATCAGCATTATTAAACAATTAACAGTTATCACGGATTGTCAGATAAAATACCGAAAAATAAATTATTAAATTTTTTATCACCCTTTTCTGATATAAAAACACATTTCTGCAAATAATATTTATAACAGATTTGCAAAGGGTGTTTTTATGGATATCAACAATCTTGCCGCGTGGGATAAATTTGCCAGAAGCGGCAGAATCGACGATTATTTACAATACAAGCATATAACGCAGGAGAATATTAAAAATGCGGATGAACACAGACGGACTGATAATAAAGGAGCACAAAACAAACGGTGATGACAGGCTCGTCACCGTTCTTACAAGAGATTACGGCGTGCTCAGAGCCTTTGTCAGAGGGGCGCAGAGAATCAAAAGCCGCTCTCAGTGCGGCAGTCAGCTCTTTTCATATTCCGACCTTTCAATTTACCGCGGAAAGGATGCCTACGTTATCGACGAAATTCAGCCTAAAGAGATATTTTTTGATTTGAGAAATGACATCGGCAAGCTGGCGCTGGCGCAGTATTTCTGCGAGCTTCAGTATGAGCTTGCTCCGCAGGAGAGTGACGCGGCGGAATTCTTAAGACTCACGCTCAACTGCCTTCATTTTTTGTCAAAGGACAAGCGTCCGCAGCTTCAGCTCAAAGCAATCGCGGAGCTTCGCACGCTTTGCCTCGCGGGATACATGCCAGACCTCGTTGCCTGCTCCGAATGCGGAAAATATGAGGACGACACAATGTATTTCTGCGTTTATGACGGGCATCTTTACTGCAGTGACTGCACCGCAGACGTTCCCTGCGAGGAGATTCCTCTCGGTGTCGTTACGGCTATGAGATATATCTGCTATTCAGACAGCGAAAAGCTTTTCTCATTCAATCTCAGTGATGAGAATTTCTCATTGCTTGCGGATGTGAGTGAAAAATATCTTCTCGCTCAGACAAACAGAAACTATAAAACTCTTGATTTTTACAAGAGCATTACATAAGGATAATTATTATGACAGAAAATAAACATCATTTATCGTTAGAGCTTGATAAGGTTCTTGAAATGCTTGCTTCTCACGTTTCATGTGATGACGCGAGGATTATGGCCCGTGAGCTGAAGCCTGAGACCTCCCTGCCCCTGGTGCAGGCCATGCTCAATCAGACTAAGGACGCTCACATGCTTCTTGCCCGTTTCGGAGGGCCTGCCTTCGGCGGGCTTGTGAATGTGAACAACGCTCTTTTCAGAGCCGACGCGGGCAGTCTGCTTACATTCAGAGAGCTGCTTGACATTGCCGGAGTGCTTCACGTCATCAGAACGATAGTTCAGTGGCGCAGTACCTGCTCCGGTGTCGAGACCTGCCTTGATTCACTTTTCAACGCTCTTCAGCCCAATAAATATCTTGAGGATTCCATAAAGAACGCGATTTTATCCGAGGAGGAGATTGCGGATACCGCTTCGCCCGCACTCGGTGACATAAGAAGAAAAATACGCACCCAGGAATCCCACGTCAGAGAACAGCTGAGCAAAATCACAAGAAATCCGAATCTGTCCAAGTATCTGCAGGACAGCATTATTACCATGAGAAACGGCCGCTTCGTTGTGCCTGTCAAGGCGGAGCACAGGGGAGAGGTACCGGGACTTGTTCACGATACATCCTCCAGCGGAGCGACGGTATTTATCGAGCCGATGGGCGTTGTTGAGGCAAACAATAAAATAAAGCTCCTCAAAAATCAGGAGGAAGACGAAATAGAGCGCATTATAGCCGAGCTTTCCGCTTCGGCGGGTTCATTCGCAGAGAGCATTAAAAGCAGCTACGAATGCGCTGTTGAGCTGAATCTTATTTTCGGCAAGGCTCAGCTGGCGTATGCCATGAGAGCTTCCGCACCGATACTCAATAACGAGGGCATAATCGAGCTTAAAAGAGCGAGACATCCTCTTATCGACCCTAAAAAGGTTGTGGCGGTGGATATCAGGCTGGGCGGCGAATTTGATACGCTTGTTATCACCGGCCCCAACACCGGCGGTAAAACCGTATCAATCAAGACAATCGGCCTGCTTTCGCTTATGGCCATGTGCGGGCTTATGCTCCCCGTTGACGACCGGAGCAGAATTTCCGTATTTGACCATGTACTTTCTGACATAGGTGACGAGCAGAGCATTGAACAGTCACTTTCCACATTCTCGTCGCATATCAAGACAATTATTGATATTCTCGGCGTCGCAGACGAAAAGAGCCTCGTTCTGATAGATGAGCTGGGAGCCGGAACCGACCCGATAGAGGGCGCGGCGCTGGCGATTTCGATACTCGAGCAGCTTCGCAGGCAGGGAGCGAAAATCGCGGCCACGACCCATTACGCCGAGCTTAAGGCGTATGCGCTTCAGACAGACGGAGTTATCAACGGCAGCTGTGAGTTTGATGTTACGACTCTTAAGCCTACATACAAGCTGCTTATAGGCGTTCCCGGCAGGTCAAACGCGTTTGCCATTTCTCAGAGACTCGGCCTTTCGGCTGAGATTGTTGAGAACGCGGGCAGACTTGTTTCAAACGAAAACAATATGTTTGAGGACGTTGTTGAACGTCTTGAGGAAAGCCGCAAGGGAATGGAAAATGAGCGGCAGGAGGCCGAACGTCTCAAGCGTGAGGCTCAGGCTGAAATAGAAAAGGCGAGAGCCATGAAGGCGGAAATTCAGACTCTCAGAGACAAGGAAATGGAAAAGGCGAAGTCCAACGCCCTTAAGATAACCGAGCAGGCCAAGCGTGAGGCTTACGCGATGCTTGACGAGCTTGAAAGGCTGAAAAAAGAGCAGTCCAAAGAGAAGGACGCCGCTGAAATGGCGCGCCGCGCGAGAGCAGCAATCAAGAGGGGCGTTTCTGCGATAGACGCGGCGGCTGACCCTGTCAGTGAGCTTTCGGATGATGAGGATTACGTTCTGCCCCGTCCGCTTGAGGTTGGCGACAGCGTTCTGCTGGCTGATATAGGCGGAGAAGCGAGAGTAACCGCTCTGCCCAATAATAAAGGTCTTGTCGAGGTTCAGATGGGCTCAATCAAAACGAGAGTCAGGATTGAAAATCTGCGCCTTGTTGAAAAGCAGAAAAAGCAGGATGTTCCCAAATACAGAAACGGAAGCAAAATGGACTCGAGAGCCACAATGGCCGCCGAAACACGCCTCGACTTAAGAGGAATGACCGTTGACGAATGCCTTATGACTCTTGACAGATTTATGGATTCGGCGCTTCGCTCGGGACTTAACGAGTTCACGATAATCCACGGCAAGGGAACAGGTAAGTTGAGAGCCGCCGTTAAGGATTACCTTAAAAAGAGCCCTTATGTCAAGTCTCAGCGTCTCGGCACCTTCGGCGAAGGTGAGGACGGCGTGAGCATAGTAACCTTAAAGTAACGGAGAAAAATATGATACCAGAAAAAGCAGAAAAAATATTGCTGAAGGTTCAGAAGCCTGGCAGATATGTGGGCGGCGAGCTTAACAGTGTTATGAAGGATAAAAGCAGGGTGGATTTAAGATACGCCTTTTGCTTTCCCGATACATATGAAATAGGAATGTCGCATCTCGGCATGAAGATTCTTTATTCGTCCGTGAACGAGCGTGAGGACGCATGGTGCGAGAGAGTCTTTGCCCCGTGGGTGGACATGGAAGAGCAGATGAGAGAAAATGATATTCCGCTCTACGCTCTTGAAAGCGGAGACCCTGTTAAGGATTTTGATATGGTAGGCTTTACGCTTCAGTATGAGCTGAGCTTTTCCAATGTTCTCAATATGCTTGATTTAGCTGGGATTCCTCTTTATTCAAAAGACAGAGAAAGCCTTACGCCGCTTGTTGTGGCAGGGGGCCCGTGTGTATGCAACGCTGAGCCTATAGCGGACTTTATGGACGTTATTATGCTCGGTGAAGGTGAAGAAACCACAAACGAGCTTCTTGACCTGCTTAAAATGCATAAGAAAAAAGGCTCGTCGAAGCACGAATTCCTTTGCGATGTGGCTAAGCTTGACGGCTTCTATGTTCCGTCGTTTTATGATGTGGAGTATAACGAAGATAATACCGTAAAAAGCGTCACCCCGAAATACACCGCGCCTCAGAAGGCGGTCAAGAGGGTAATCAGCGACCTTGACAAGGTTCATTATCCCGAAAAGTTTATTGTTCCGTCAATCGAGATTGTTCACGACAGAGTTACGGCTGAGATTTTCAGAGGCTGTATACGCGGCTGCCGTTTCTGTCAGGCTGGATTTATATACAGACCAATCAGAGAAAAGAGCGCCGATGTGGTGAATGAGCAGAGCAGAAAGCTTATTGATTCCACAGGCTATGATGAAATTTCACTTTGCTCTCTGAGTACAAGCGACTATACCGAAATTGAACCTCTTCTCGATAAAATGCTCAGCTGGACTGTTGACGGCAAGATAAATGTCGCTCTTCCGTCGCTGAGAGTAGATAATTTCTCTGAGGAGCTTATGGAAAAGCTCACCGCCGTACGCAGAAGCGGACTTACATTTGCTCCCGAGGCAGGTACTCAGAGACTTCGTGACGCGATTAATAAAAACGTCACGGAAGAAGAGGTTATGGAGACTGCGAGAAAGGCATTCTCCGGCGGTTGGACAGGCGTCAAGCTCTATTTCATGATAGGATTGCCCACAGAGACTCTCGATGACGTGGCCGGAATCGCCGAGTTGGGTCAGAAGGTTGTAAATGAGTTTTACAATAACCCCGACAAGCCCAAGGGTAAGGGCGTTACAGTCAATATCAGCGCGTCATCGTTTGTGCCAAAGCCGTTCACCCCGTTCCAGTGGGAGGCGCAGGACACAATGGAGCAGCTGGAAGAAAAGCAGAAGCATCTTATGGCGAGCGTAAGAACCAAAAAGATAAATATAAGCACTCATTTCACACCTACGAGCTTCCTTGAGGGAGTATTCGCAAGGGGAGACCGCAGGCTTTCACGGGTTATGGAAGCGGCGTGGAAAAAAGGCTGCCGCTTTGACGGATGGGATGACCAGTTCCGCTTTGATCTGTGGCAGGAGGCGTTCAGCGAATGCGGAATCGACCCGAAATTCTACGCTAACAGAAAGCGTGACTTCGCAGAAGTGCTTCCGTGGGACCATCTTGACTACGGCGTAAGCAAGCAGTTCCTCATTAAAGAGAATGAAAAAGCACACAGAAGCGAAACAACTCAGAACTGCCGTCAGAAATGCGCGGGGTGCGGCGCCAATAAGCTTAACGGAGGTAAATGTCATGCGATGTGTTAGAATCCGTTTCACAAAAACAGGCAGGATGATTTACGTTTCGCACCTTGACGTTAACCGTCTTATGGCGAGAGCCGTACGCAGAGCGAAGCTCCCTATGTGGTACACCGAGGGCTTCAATCCTCATCCCTATATCGCCTTCGCGCTTCCTCTTTCTCTGGGCCAGAGCAGTGAATGTGAGTATATGGATATAAGAATTGAGTCTGACATGACAGACGATGAGGTTAAGGAAAAGCTCAGCTGCGTCATGCCCGAGGGAGTCAGAATTATATCCGCCGCTCCGCCTGTATATAATATAAATGATATTTCTGCCGCAAAATATGAGGTGAAGCTTGAATTCAGAGACGCCGCTGAGGCGGAGGAATTTTCTCAGAAGGCGGCTGAAATCATGAACGGCGAAGAGCTGCTTGCTGAGAAAAAAGGCAAGAAAGGCCGCAGAAAGGTTGTCAAGCAGGTCAATCTCATTGAGCAGATTATTGATAAATCAGTTGAGGCTGACGGCCGTTTCGCCGTAATCAGACTCACTGCCGCGGCGGGGAATACGGTCAATCTCAATCCGGCGCTGCTGGTTGAGACGCTTGAAAAGAACATAGGAATATTCTCGGAAATGCAGTATATAGAAAGAAAAGACCTTCTGACAGCTGAAGGAAAAAGCTTCTGCTGAGAAAAATATTTAAAAAAATACTTGCAAAATAATAAATCTTATGATATAATCATTCAGCATTTGTATCCGCTTGGTATCAAGTGGGGATTTAATGCCCAACATTAAAGCGGTCGGTCCTCTGCTGCGTACGCGGCATGAACGCCTGAAATTTTCGGGAGGAACAAAAAATGGACGCACTTAAACTCATCTCTCAGGATTCTCTTAAAGAGAACGTATCTGAGGCAATCAAAGTAGGTAACACCGTTAAAGTACAGGTTAAGATTCGTGAAGGCGAAAGAGAAAGACTTCAGGCATTTGAAGGTATCGTTATCGCCCGCAAAGGTGCCGGTGTTTCCGAAACATTTACCGTTCGCCGCGTTTCATACGGCGTAGGCGTTGAGAGAGTATTCCCTGTTCATTCACCCAATGTTGACAGTGTTGAACTCATCAGAAGCGGTAAAGTTCGCAGAAGTAAGCTCTACTATCTGCGTGACAGAGTTGGTAAGGCTGCTAAGGTTAAGCAGAAGATCAACTAAAATTAAGAGCGTAAGGTACGCCGAAGTCGTACCGGTGGGGGTATGCGGAGCGTCAATCTGCATACCCTTTTTTCATAAAGAGTAAACGGAGGAATCTGTTTTGTATAATTTCAGAGCATCTGAAAGCAGTGTAATTAAATATTACCCGGGCGGTATTACCCCGAAGCAGGCAGAAAAGAAGCGCAAAGCGTGGTTTCAGGTTTTTGATATAGTCGGTTCGGTGGTAATGGCTCTGGTTATAATTTTCCTGTGCTTCACGTTTTTATTCAGAGCTGTTAACGTTAAAGGCAGGTCGATGATGCCGACCATGTCAGACGGTGACTGGCTTCTTGTTTCTGATTCAAAGGAATATCAGCGCGGGGATATTATTATAATCACTCAGCCTAATGATTTAAATGAACCGCTTATCAAAAGAGTAATTGCCAGAGGCGGCGAAACGATAAATATTGATTTCAGCACTCATGAGGTAACAGTAAACGGAGAACTGCTTGATGAGGAATATATTAAAGAGCCGACAGCGCTTTTTTATGATGTTGAGTTCCCGTATGTTGTCCCCGAGGGATGCGTTTTCGCTATGGGCGATAACAGAAATGACTCTCTTGACAGCCGGTCTTCAAGAGTCGGCCCGATAGATGAAAGATATATCCTCGGCAAGGCGAAAATAAGAGTTCTGCCTTTCGGTGATATACGCACTTTTGATACGTCAGAACTGTATAAATGATTGAAGGTATAGTATGAGCGAGTTAGAAGAAAACAAAATCGAAACCGAAGAAGTTCAGAATACGGAAGAAGTATCTGCCGATACTGAAGCGGAAAACGCGGCGGAAGATAAAAAAGCAGAAAAAGAAGAAACCAAGCTCCCGTTCGGATATGACGCAGTGGGAGTTATATGCTCTGCTGTTGCAATCATAATGGTTCTTTTTACTTTTATTTTCAGATTTGTCGGCGTTGTAGGCCCTTCAATGCAGCCCACTCTGTATGACGGAGACTGGCTTCTTGTTACGGCGATAAAGTCAGATTTTGAATACGGCGATATTGTAATAAGCACTCAGCCTAATGCATTTAACGAGCCTATCGTAAAAAGAGTTATTGCCACAGGCGGTCAGAAGGTTGATATTGATTTCAGCACAGGCACAGTATGTGTTGACGGCGTAAAGCTTGACGAGCCTTATATAGCGGGAAATACCATTGATTCAGAAGGATTTTCAGGCTCTGTTACAGTTCCCGAGGGTCAGCTTTTTGTAATGGGTGACAACCGCGAGCATTCAACAGACAGCCGTTCATCCGCAATAGGACTTCTTGACGAAAGATACATAGTCGGCAAGGCAATGGTCAAGATTTTCCCGACAGACGGATTCAGGATTTTTAAATAATATATTCAGGGGAGCTAAATGCTCCCTTTCTTTAAAGGAATAAAGCTATGGGTACAGATTTTCAGAAACAGACGGTTCAATGGTTTCCCGGTCATATGGCAAAGACAAGAAGGCTTATAAAAGAGAGCCTTACTATGGTTGACGCCGTTACGGAGCTGCTCGACGCAAGAATTCCCATGAGCAGCAGAAATCCGGAAATTGAGCAGATAACAGCCGGTAAGCCGAGAATAATTCTGCTTAATAAATGTGATGTGGCTGACGAAAGCGCCACCCGCAGATGGATAAAATATTTTGAAAGCAAGGGTTCCTTCGCGATACCTGTTGACTGCAGAACAGGCAAGGGACTCAACGGATATATTCCTCTTGTCAGAGAGGTTCTTAAAGAAAAAATACAGGCTAACAACGATAAGGGAATGGTCGGCAAACCGCTGAGAGTTATGGTTGTGGGTATTCCAAATACAGGCAAATCGTCATTTATCAATAAAATGGCAGGCAGAAACCGCGCTCAGGTTGCGGACAAGCCCGGAGTAACACGTCATAATCAGTGGTTCAATATCGGCAATGGCATTGAACTGCTTGATACCCCCGGTGTGCTGTGGCCGAAGTTTGATGACCCTGCGGTGGGCGACAGACTTGCGTTTATCGGCTCTGTCAAAGATACGATTCTTGACAGCGAAACTATGGCCGTGCGTCTGCTTGACGTGCTTAAGAGTGAATATGCGGACAGAATCACAGAACGCTATAAGCTTAAAAATATAGATTTTGATTCAATAGAGGGCTGGGAGCTTCTTGAGGCAATCGGCAGAAAAAGAGGAATGCTCATTAGCGGAGGAGAAATCGACACAGAGAGAGCCTCCGTAATGCTTCTTGATGAATACCGTGCGGGTAAATTAGGAAAAATCACTATGGAGTTTCCGGAGGACTGACGAATGAAAAAGCAGGAAGTCTTTGTTGACTGGCATAAGTTTGAGAATGAAGCGAGGCAGGCGGGATATAAAATAAT
>JAZUHE010000080.1:0-7228 GCA_045641565.1 Acutalibacteraceae bacterium
CATTGTCTGTCTTTTCTTTTTTACGTTTGATTGTGCTCCATTTTGAATGTCCTGACATATAAATCACCATTTCCAAAAAATTTAACTCATTTATTATACAACATCATAATTTATGTGTCAAGAAAAATATAATCACGAAGCCTTGAGATTAAGTCTTAATTTATCCGCAATCATAGCAATGAATTCTGAATTTGTCGGCTTGCCTCTTGAGGACTGAATAGTATAGCCGAAATAAGAGGAAAGCACGTCAACATCACCTCTGTCCCATGCTACCTCTATCGCGTGACGAATGGCGCGCTCAACTCTTGACGGTGTGGTCTGATATTTTTTGGCGACAGCAGGGTAGAGCACCTTTGTTACAGAGCTCATAGCCTCAGGACTTTCAACAGAAAGAATAATCGCATGGCGAAGATACTGATATCCCTTAATGTGAGCGGGAACTCCAATCTGATGCATAATATCGGAAATAACAATTTCAAGGTTGGCGCCGCTTTTCTCACCGTTGTCAGATGAAGACCATTCTCTCATCTGAGTCAGCCTCTGAGCCATTACTTCAATATCAAAGGGCTTCAGAAAATAATAGTCCGCGCCGGCGGATAATATTTCTTTTTCAAATTTAGGGTTGTCCACACCGGACAGGACGACAAGAATCGGCTTGTTTTTCAGCTTCATTTCGTTAATATGTTTCATGACACCTAATGCGTCAACGTGAAGCATAAACGCGTCCATAATAAGAATATCAGGGCAGTCGGCTTTGATTTTTGAAAGTACCTGCGTTCCGTCCTTTTCGGTCAGAGTTACGTCATATCCGTAGGAATTCAGTGTTCTGAAACATTTCTGAGAAAATTCGGTGTTATTCTCCGCAAGCATTACTTTAATTGTGTTATTCATGGTTTTATCTCCTTTATTGTTGAAATGTGAATTAAATTCACAAATATAGTACCATTGCTCCGAAATTTTGTCAATGCCTTTTTTGAAAAAACATAAATTTTTTGCATAATTCTATTGATTGATAAAATTCAACAAAAAAAGCACCGTCGCAGGACGGTGCTGTAAAATAATGTCTGATATTAATAATATGTCTGAATTTCTTTCTTTGATTCTGAGATTGATTTTATTGCGGATGGGGATGTGGAAGAAATGATTATTCCGCATTTAATGTATCCTCCGGGAGCTGTGTATAAATTGCTCTGCGTTTTTATCTTCATTCCGTAATCGGAATCTAATTCATAGCAGCCCCATGTTTTTTCAATCTCTGTATTTTTGCCGCCGGGAACAATGTCAATAGACGGGTCGGCAATATAAGAATCAGAATTGTTCTTAACAGTTATATCAAGCTGATACATGTATTTGTCATCCGCCTGCCATTTGTTTGCTATTGTGGCGGATATGTATAAATCGGATTCAGAAGTACTGAATACAGAAGCATAGGAAGCGCCTGATTTGAGAATGCCGTTGTCTTCAGAAACGGCGGGCTCTGGCTTAACTGTCTTTTTGCCGGCATTCGGATTTTCCATTGAAACATTGACGGGTGTGAGCACGCCGAGCTTATCACTGCAGTTATTTGAGTACTGTTCAATAAGTAAAGCGTCAAGGTCATTGATAACGCCGTCTTTATTGATATCTCCCGCGTCAATCTGAGCTCCGTTGAATCTTATTTTGTCATCCTCATGCAGGATAATCTGAAGTGCGTCAACTGCGTTTATTTTTCCGTCGCCGTTAACGTCACCGGCAGGAAGCTCTTTGCTCAGTGTAAATGAAAACCCGCTTGTAATAAGCGTTATAATCATAAAAAAGCAGGAGAGTATAACTGCTGTTGTTATGAAAAATATTATAGGCATTTTTGAGCCTTCTTCAAATTTGATTGACGGACTCTTTTTTACAGCCAAAACTCCGCACCTCCCAATCATAATATGTCTAATTATATCAAATAAACTGTCTTAATTCAAGTATTAATTTACTTTATTATTATAATATGAAAAATAAGAAACCTGTTATTTGAATATTGCACTAAATGTTTATTGCTAATTTGTTTATTTTGCAAAAAGTTAATATAAAAAAGGTAAAAAATTAATTATTTTTATTAAAAATGCTTGAAAAAGCCTTATCTAAATGATATAATCAAAAAGATGTCAAATAGATGACATATGTTAGTCGCGCTGGGCGACACAAGGAGGAAATAAAAATTGAAAACCTATAACGCAAAAGACATTCGCAATATCGTAATTGCCGGCCACGGCTCAAGAGGTAAAACAACTCTTGCAGAGGCAATGATATTCCTTGCAGGCGGTTCAGACCGTATGGGCAGAGTTGCAGACGGCAACACAATCCTTGACTTTGACGCAGAAGAAAAACGCCGCAAGGTATCAATTTCCACGGCGGTAGCACCTATAGAATGGAAAAACTGTAAGATTAATATAATTGACACTCCCGGTCTTTTCGACTTTGCAGGCGGCATGAGCGAAGGTATCAGAGCTGCTGAATGTGCTCTTATCGTTACAGCTGCAGGCTCAGGCTACGATGTAGGCGCTGAGAAGGCATACAAAGCTGCTAAGAACAGAGACATTGCAAGAATGTTTGCTGTTACAAGATGCGACGCTGAAAACTCAGACTTCTATAAGACCTTTGACGCAATCAAAGAAGAGCATAAGAGCTCTGTTTGCCCCGTTATCGTTCCTTATATGGTAGACGGTAAGGTTAAGTCTTATGTTAACCTCGCAGCAAGAAAGGCATTTGAGTATACAAACGGCAAAGCTAAGGAAGTTCCCATGCCTGAGGACGACAGAATTTCCGAAATGCTTGATATTCTTACAGAAACAGTTGCATCATCAGACGATGAACTCATGGAAAAATTCTTTGAGGGCGAAGAATTCACACGCGGCGAAATTGCAAACGCACTTAATAAGGGCGTAAGCGAAGGCAGCGTTTATCCCGTATACGCATGCGCCGGTTACACAGGCGACGGCGTTGATATGCTCCTTGATGAAATCGCTTTCTCAGCTCCTGTTGCTGCTGAGCACGCAGGTGAGGGCGATGTTGAATGTGATGAAAACGGCGCTCTTGCAGCTATCTGCTTCAAGACAGTTGCTGACCCCTTCGTTGGAAAGATGTCTTTCATGAAGGTTGTAAGAGGTAAAATCACAGCTGACGCTACCGCTTATAATTCAAGAACAGGCGAAAGCGAAAGAATGGGTAAAATCATTACCGTTAAGGGCGGCAAGCAGGAAGATGCAGCCTGCATCCCCGCAGGTGATATCGGCGTTGTTACAAAGCTTTCAGGCTTTAAGACAGGCGATACAATGTGCGACCCCAAGAATGTAGTTGAGCTTGACGGCGTTGACTTCCCCGTACCTTGCCTTGCTATGGCTGTTAAGGTTAAGAAGAAGGGCGAAGAAGAAAAGGTTGTTGCAGGTATCAACCGTCTTGTTGAAGAAGATCCCACAATTAAATTTGAAATTAATAAAGAAACCCGTGAGCAGGTTATCTACGGTCTCGGTGAGCAGCATCTTGATATTATCGTATCAAAGCTTAAGGGCAAGTTCGGCGTTGAGGTTGACCTTTCCGTTCCCAGAGTTGCTTACAGAGAAGCTATCCGTAAGACTGTTCAGGTTCAGGGCAGACATAAGAAACAGTCCGGCGGTCACGGCCAGTTCGGTGATGTATGGATTCGCTTTGAGCCCCATGACGGCAATGAGCTTATCTTTGAATCAGAAGTTGTCGGCGGCGCAGTTCCCAAGAACTTCTTCCCCGCAGTAGAAAAAGGACTTAAAGAGTGCATGCTTAAGGGCGTTATGGCCGGCTATCCCATGGTTGGTCTTAAGGCAGTTCTTTACGACGGTTCTTATCATCCCGTTGACTCATCTGAAATGGCATTTAAGACAGCCGCATCTCTTGCTTTCAAGAGCGGTATTCCTCAGGCAAGCCCCGTTATCCTTGAACCCGTAGGAACTCTTAAGGCTTATATGCCCGACGATAACCTCGGTGATATCATGGGCGACGTTACAAAGCCCCGCGCCCGTGTTCTCGGTATGGGCCCCTCAGGCGAGAAGAAGATGCAGGAGCTCGTAGCAGAAGTTCCTATGGCTGAAATGGGCGATTTCGCAACCGTACTTCGTTCTGTAACTCAGGGCAGAGGTTATTACTTCCTTGAATTTGCAAGATATGAAGACGCGCCCGCAAACGTAGCTGAAAAAGTTATTGCAGATGCAAAGGTTGACGAAGAAGACTAATATATAAAAAGATTCAGCGTCGGGCAACCGGCGCTGTTTTTCGGCAGAATATTATGAAAATTGTTTATCCCTCATTTTATAAAAGCTTTAAATGCATCGCTGATAAATGTGAAGATACCTGCTGTGCGGGATGGGAAATAGTTGTTGACTCCGACAGTGTAGCTAAATATAGTAAGGTACAGGGCGAATTCGGCGCTAAGCTTAATTCATTAATGAAAGTTGACGAAGACTGCGATACCGTATTTATTTCGCAGAATAAACGTTGTCCGTTTCTTAATGATAACAATCTTTGCGACATCTATATTTACTGCGGTGAGGATCATCTGTGCAGAACCTGCATGATGTTTCCGAGATTTACTGAGGAATTCGGTTCGCTCAGAGAATTGGGACTCGGCTTCGGATGTCCCGAGGCTGTGAGAATTATTCTCGGTCTTTCAGAGCCGTGGAGCTTTGTTTCAGAAACAAACGACGAGCTCCCTTTGCCGAATGATATTGACGCTGAGCTGTATTTTTCTCTTGTAAAACTCAGAGAAAAAATATTCGGTATTCTTTTTGACAGTAGTATTTCTGTTGAATGCAGTTTATCAAATATTCTTGAACTGACGGATTTATGTCAGAGCTTTATTGATGATGAGGATTTCGCGTCGGTCAGTGATTTGTGCGGAAGCTTTCAGTTGAAAAGAAGCTCAAAGCTTAAGCTTTTCGGCGCTGAATGCAAAAAGGTAATCTCTGAGTTTGAGATTCTGTCAGACGAATGGCGTCAGATTCTTTCAAAGGTGAATTTTGACAGCTCTGTTGAATTCACGGAGCATTTTCGTAATATTGCCGCGAATTATATTTACAGATATTTTATGAAATCCGTATATGATTACGATTCCATAACAAAAATCAGAGCCTGCGTCTTTTCCTGCGAGGTTATCGCGAGAGTTTTCGCCGCGGGCGTTCCGCTTGAAAAAGCGGTCAGAATGTATTCAAAAGAAGCGGAGTATTCCGCTGATAATCTTGAAATATTATATGATTATTTATAAGGAGCAGATTAAAATGGACAAGTATCTGATTATTAATGCTGATGACTTCGGAATGTGTCATTCAGCTAATGTCGCTGTTACTGATTTATTTAAAAACGGCGGATGCATCACATCGGCAACAATTATGGCGCCCTGCGCATGGGCAAAAGAAGCTGTTGAATTCGCCAAAGAGAATCCTCAGCTCGCAATCGGCGCACATCTTACCACTACAAATGAGTGGAGCAGATATCGCTGGAAGCCCCTCAGCGGCAACAAGAGCCTTATGGACAGTGAAGGCTATATGCATCATGAAAGTGATGAATTCGAAAAAGCCGCTGACCTTAAAGAGACAGAAGAGGAAATTATCGCTCAGGTTGAATATTTCAAAAATCTCGGCTTTGAGCCCTCACATCTTGACAATCATATGGGTTCTCTTTACGGTATTGAAACAGGCAGAATTGAGCTTGCTCAGCTTGTTATAACGATGGCAGGCAAATACGGTCTTCCTTTCAGATTTCCCACACATTTTACAGACCAGCAGTTTGAAAACGATATGCTTGCCATTCATATTGATAAAGCAATGGTTCAGCAGTTTATCGGCGGATTCGCACAGCTCGGTCAGAGCCTCGGCGTTGCAATGCCTGATTTCCTTATTCCCAATGACTGGGCAGGTCCTCAGGATGAAAGCTATGAGAACTTCCGTGATTATCTCTATACTCTTTATGAGTCTTATGAACCGGGTGTAACGGAAACATATCTTCATCCGGCGGTTGAGAGTGATGAGCTTAAGGCCATTACAGGCTGCTGGCACCGCAGAGTATGGGAATACAACATCATGAAAGACCCTAGAACAAAGCAGCATATTGCTGACTGCGGCATAAAGCTGATTAACTACCGTGATCTTGCAGAAATGAAAAAAGCATAATTATAAAATTCAGTAAAGGCGGGTTATTATGACAACTTCCAAACAGGGCGCACAGACTATTTTTGATTTTGTTAAATGGATTATCGACACTCACGGACCGAGACTTCCCGGCAGCGACGAGGAGCGCGCGGCTCAGAAGGACATCGCAAAGTATATGGAAGAGCAGACAGGTGTCAAGCCTGTTGTTGAACCTTTTATGCTTGCACCCAGAGCAAGTATAGGCGCTATCCCTTATCTCGGATACGCTTCTTTTGTCGCACTTCTTCTGTATTATATTCATCCGATTCCAGCACTTATCCTGTCGGCCTGCATCCTTATCTTTGCCGTTGTTCAGGTGTTCCTTTATAAAGGCTGGTTTGACCGTTTATTCAAGCAGGAGCAGAGCAACAATACATACGCTGTTATCGACGGCAAAGGCAAAATTGACCACACAATCGTTTTCAGCGGTCATACAGACTCAAGCTGGCTGTGGAAAATGGCTGTCAAGAATCCCATTATGATGATTCCGAGAACAATTTTCGGCGTTGTCGGCGTTGTAGCCATAGCTGTCGGTTCACTGTGGAGAATTATTATCGGCATGAATACCGTACTTCCTTCCGTAATGGCTGATAAAGATATTTCAAAAGGACTTTACGTTTTCCTTCTTGTTGTTCCGCTTGTTTTTGTTTACGGTATTTATTCTCTCTGCGTTTATATGTCACATGACAAAAAGGTTGCTTCTCCCGGTGCGATGGATAACCTTACAGGTGTCGGCGCGGCAATCTACATGGGCAGATATTTTAAAGAGAATCCCGACAAGCTTCCCGATAACTGCAGAATTATCGTTGCCGCTCTCGGCGCTGAGGAAGCAGGCCTTAAGGGCTCTGAGGCGTTTATGAAAGCCCACGCAGGGGATAAAAACCTTCTGATTGACCCGTACTTTGTAAACCTTGACAGCCTTCGTGACTATGACCATTTCAACGCTGTTAAGGGCGACTCATGGCAGTTCACAAAGTTCGACCAGGACCTTCAGGATATGCTTACAAAGGCATTTGAAAACGCGGGCGTTGAGCCTCACGTTATCGTTA
>JAZUHE010000081.1:0-4631 GCA_045641565.1 Acutalibacteraceae bacterium
ATGTTTGGTTTATCTAAGTTCTTCGGAGTTTTAAAGAGTGCGTTTGCCGCTCTGCTCTCAATGATTGTTGCGTTTTCTCAGGGAGGTCCGCTGGCTATGAGCCTTCACGGCGTACGCTCAACGTCTCTTTCGATTTATTCATATTCGTTCTACGACCCGACAGTCAAGGTTATGCGCGACGGTACTATTGATAAAACCGGCAGTTATACAATGTACGCCGCCAGAAACGAGAGTGAATTCTGTCAGATAGCTTTCCGTACCAACAAGACAAGAGGTCATTCGTATTTTGAGATTACTGATTTCATAAACGAAAACGGCGACGTTGTTCCCGTTGAGCTTTATAAAGAGGTTGCGGTTGAAACAACTGACGGCGTGGTTAATACAAAATATTATGACGCACTTGTGCCCTGTGAGAAATCTTTCCATTTCTCAACCAAAATCGAGTATAATTACGTTTACGCGATTTCTGTTAAAACAACTGCCGATACAGTTCCGGGTGACTATACCGCAACGGTGAAGCTGGGCAACTACGATATTCCCGACAATAAGTATGAGAATGAAACAGCGGAGTTAAAGCTTCACGTGTGGGATTTCACTCTGCCCGACGCGCCGACAATGGATACCGCAATGGGACTCGAGCATTACGATATCGCTCAGAAGCACGGCGTCGCACAGAATTCCGCCGCCTGTGACGAGCTTTATAAAAAGTATTACGATTTCATGCTCAGCCGCAGAGTTTCGGCGTACGATATGCCCTATGATATTCTCGACAGCAGAGCAGACGCTTATATGTCCGACCCGAGAGTCAAGTCGTTCAGAATTCCCTACGGCAGTGACGAGCAGATAACGGCGTATTACAACAAACTTTCACAGAATCCCGAATGGATGAAAAAGGCGTATTTCTATCCCATAGACGAGCCCAGCAACGCCGAGGCGATTAAAAGCTACAACGCTATCTGCGAAAGACTTTCGCGTCTTTTCCCCGGATACAACATGGTAACTCCGTTCTATACGAATGAAATCGAAGAGCTGGGAATGAATAATATTGATATTCAGGACGGAAAAAGCGACATTATCTGCCCGATTTCAGATTTGTTCAGCGAAAAGGGCTTCCCTGACAGCGTAAAGAACAGAGTCGCAAAAGGCGACAAGGTATGGTGGTATGTATGCTGCGGCCCGTCCCCGACGAGTGATTACTGTAATCTTTTCGTTCAGCAGTCCGCATTAAAGCACAGAATTCTTTTCTGGCAGCAGAAGCAGTATGACGTAACAGGTCTCCTTTACTGGGATGTCAACTACTGGCGTGATGCTCAGCTTTCAGACGGTACGCTTGCCGCCGATGTGTGGGAATCCTCATGGACAACTCCGTGGACAGGGGACGACACCTTCGGTGACGGCTCACTTCTCTATAACGGTAACCGTGTGGGAATCAACGGCCCCGTTTCATCTCTCAGATTTGAGAGCGTTGCCAACGGCATTGAGGACTATGAATAACTTACAATGGCCGAAGAACTTTTAGGCGAAAAGGAAACGGACAAGACTATTAAAAAGGTTACAAAGGATTTAGAGCATTACACATACTCCGATTCAGCATTCCGCAGCGCGAGAATAAAGCTCGGAAACGCTTTGGAAGAAGCATCAAAGTAACATATATTATTATAATGTAAAGCAGTCTTTCAGATTCATTTCTGAAGGCTGCTTTTTTCGCGCCAATCAGCTGTTTTTATTAATATAGTCAATAGGGAAAATTTTCCATCAGAGGAAAAAACATACATTTTTTTAATAAATGTTTATGAAATATCATCAGAAATGGTTTGTGTTTTATAGTGAATACGTAGAAAACATCTGATTTTGTTGATTTCTGTACAATACGGTGCTATAATACAAGATACTCAACATAATCAATAAATATGTTTGCAAAAACTAAATTTCCAAGAATTGGTAAATTTATAGACAAACTAAAGCAAAGTGTTAATAATTGATATTAAGATTTATTATTAAGCTTTTCAGCAAAGGAGAAATGCAAAATGAGAAAAGTCAAAAGGGCATTATCAGTGCTTTTGAGCATCATAATGATACTCAGCTGTGCAAGTGCGGCCTTCGGCGTTCTTGCGTCGGCGGCAGAGTGGAAGTATGTTGAAGGGACAGCATACGAACCTGTTACAATCTACTCGGAGGTTAGTAAGCCGGAAAACGGCAAGACATATCTTGTTTCAGTCTGGTACTACAACCTGTTCCTTGCGGTATCAGGCACATCAGCCACAAAAGCTTCGGTAGGAACTGATGACCATATTACATCGCAGCCAGATTATTATACGTCTGATGACGGAAGTGATGTTCTTTATAAAACAACTTCTTATTATGAAGACCATGACGAATTTGTTCCCTGCGAATTTATATGGAATAACGGAAAGCTTCAGAATGTTGCAACGAGCAGATATATTTATTACAGCAAAAGCGGCAGCAGCTATTCTGTTTCAACAAGCTCAAGCAACTCACTTACATTCACATATAATGAGTCGAATCATGTTATTTCCTGTAAGCCGGGTTCAAGTACAAGATATCTGGGTGTAACGAGTAATTCTGACTCGACATTCAAGTATTCGTCGAGCAATTCATACAGTTATACAAATTTCTATGAAAAAACAACTGTATACAAAAAAGTTTCTTCAGGCGCAGGCGGATACTATAAGTATGTCGGCGCAACTCAGTTCGCAGTTGACAAGGGCTCTGCCTTTGACGATAGCTATATCCGCAATCAGATTTCTGTATTATATAAAACAGACAGCTCAACTCCCGATTCTCAGTGTGATACTCTCACTATAAACAGTGACGATATAACATTCAGCTGGGACAAGACTGTCGATACATCAAAAGAAGGTACATATACAGGTACTGTTTATGCAGGAAACAAAGCTCTTGACACTATTACTGTATATGTTCAGGCGACAGCAAGCGGAAATGACGGCAAAGCCGACCCCTCGACCTCCAAAATTGAAAATCAGTTTTCCATGACATCTGCTGACGACGGCAAGATGGCAACAGATAAAACCGTAAGATACGGTACAGACGAATACGGCGCGTTCGGTTCTTACGCAAGTGACGAATTCTCAGTTGCTCTTTCCGCCCTCGGCCAGTCATACTCTGTTGTTGAAACAGAAGAAACTGTCGGCTATGAAAAAATACATCCCGACGTTGTTTTCGTTATCGACGCTTCGGGTTCTATGAGAACCTTCACTGTTGCAGGAAGCACCACAACAAGAGCTGAAGCGACGGCAGACGGTCTTAACTCCGCTATCAAAGAGCTTTACGCCGCTGACCCCGAAACAAGAATCGGCATTGTTACCTACGGCTTCGGCGTTGACAGGGGAGTATATCTTCCTCTTGATAAATACACTCTCCCCGAGGGACAGACAGACTACATCACCTGGGGCGGCAGATATGTTGCTTCAAGCGGCACCTCAAACACAAACAATGACCTCGCTTTTGATATTAAAAAGCAGACAAAAACAGGCACTGTTTCATCAATAAAAACAGTTTCAAACAATAAGTGGCCGGGCGTTGTTTCTTCGGGAAATACGTGGTCTTATAATGAGTATAAGCCTGCCGATCTTACTCTTATTGCAACAACGGCTGAGGGAATTTCATACTATGCTCTGAGTGATGGCTCATCAATGGTTTATCTTTTTGCAAGCGACAGGGAAATGCCCATAGCATATATGACAAAAACCCCCGGCAGCTCATCATCCAACGCAAACTACACAAACTACTATGTAGATGATTATATTAAGATTACCTGCACGGGTACAAGGTCTGTCAGCTACACTCTCTATGATTATACTAAGCAGACAGGCAAAGTAAATCTTGCCTTTGAAAGCGACCCGTATGTAATGGCGACAAACTACCTTATCAACTCAAATGGCGAGGTTGTCAAGCCTTCAACCCATCATTTCACAATGGGTATCGGTACTTTCACTCAGGCAGGTCTTCAGGAGGCTGAAAATCTGTTCGCTGAAGCTGATAATAAAGAAAACCGTGTTCCCGCAATTGTTCTCCTTTCCGACGGTGTTCCCACGGTAAGTGATACAAATGTCAACAGTCCTCATCTTAATCAGGATAACGGCGTTACCGTCGGTTACGGTCTTTCAACAAGCCCCGTAACATCTCAGGAGCTCTGCGACGCGGGTCTTCGCACAATCGAAACCGCGATGAAGGTTAAGAAAAACATTACGGAAATGTATACCGACAACGGTGACCGTGACGCTCTTTTCTATTCAATCGGCCCCGGTGTTGACTATATTTTCGGTCAGACAATCCTTGACCCGACAGCTGAAAACATCGCGGCGGCTGCCAAAAAGACAACCAACGTCGGTGAAGATACAGAATCGGGTGTCGGCGTTCCCAGCGACCTCGCTAAAACAATCTCAGATAAGTATTCAGACCTTGATTACGTTGACTATGCCGACTGGGCGTTCCTCGGCGATATGTCAAGTGATGAGCTGACAGAAGCCTTCAAAAAGGTTGTAACAAATCTTGTCGATATTGAAAGACCTGTTCAGACAATTACAGAGACCACAGAAGTTCTCGGCAACACCTCAGGTGCAATGGTATTCACGGATAATATCGGCGCG
>JAZUHE010000082.1:0-7420 GCA_045641565.1 Acutalibacteraceae bacterium
CTTTTTCGGCTTCAACTGCTGTTTGAGTTCCTGCACCAGTTCAAAAGTATCAATATTTTTCCATCCGCAATAATTTGACAAGTCATTAAAAGGACCGACGCATATATTCTCTTCGCCATAAAAATCAAATATATCAGAAAGAATATCCGATATCTGAGAAGCAACATTAAAGAACTCGGACTTGGTTTTCAGAGACATTTCGCATATTCTCCCGCCGTCCCAATCCTTCTCGTTATAGACAAGAACATATGTATCCGTATCGAATGCATTTATGTCAATATCGTTTTTATTTATTATATTCAAATTTATTTCCTCCGCAAATTCTGATGTAATAAAAATACCTGCAAAGTTGCAGGTATTCATACTTATTATAATGAAACAAACTGGTTTACCCAGAAGATAACTGGAAGAAGCACAACAAAAAGAACTATGAAGAAATAATAAAGCACATAAGCCAATACGTTCTTTTTGCCGTTTTCACCGATTCTTTCATAGCTGACCTTCTGAGCCGCTACAAGAAGAGGGAAGAGAACCGCTACGGCATAAACCGCTTTAAGCGCGTAATTTTCAAATGATACTCCGGATTTTGCCATAATAACACCGGCAAAAAATATAATCATTGATATTGCGAACCATATAAATTTTGCCTTTTTATTTAAAGGTTTCTGTTCTTTGGGAGCGTTCTTTTTAACTTCCATAGCTTTTCTCCTTAATACATACAATATGGGGTAATGATACCATAAAATAATATAAAATACAAGTTATTATTAAAACTTTTTAAATAATTATGATTTTCTATTGACACGTTATGAATTAAGTCATATAATAATATTAACATATGAATATTTGTTCATACGTTGTTTTGAAAGGAGCAATTATGGATAATATACACAGCACGGCAAACGCACGTCAGATGCCTGACTCAGAGACGCTGTACAGCCTCTCCGAGCTTTTCAAAGTATTCGGCGACACTACACGCATCAGAATAATCGCCGCTCTGCTTGACGGTGAAATGTGCGTATATAATCTGTCGGAATATCTTGACATGGGCCAAAGCGCGATATCTCATCAGCTGCGTATTCTGCGCTCGGCAGGGCTTGTACGGCCGAGACGTGAAGGCAAAACAGTTTACTATTCGCTTGATGATGAGCATATTGAGCTCATATATAATGTGGGGCTGGCCCATATTAATCACAGAAACAATTCAAATCAGGGGGACGAAATATAATGGACGGTAAAAATCAGTCATTCGGTGACTTTCTCAGTTCCACGGGAATAAAAAGCTTTGCGCAGAACACTGAGCAGAACGACACAGCGCACAGCGAAGGTCATCACAGCCACGGCGGTCACCATTCTCATCACCATACTCACAGCGGCGAACATCATTCACACGGTGAACACAGTCACTCTCATCATTCGCACCACAGCTCTGAGCACCATCATCATGAACATTCTGAAAGCACTCACCGTTCATCCGTGAGTCATTCTCACAGCCATTCAGAACCGTGCGACTGCGGCCACGAACATACAGAGAAAACTCCGATTTTAAAATATATGCTTTTAGGAGCGGCAGGAGCATTCGTCATAGGTGTAATACTTCATCTGACTCCCCTGCCCGTCGCCGTCAGCGCAGTATTTCTTGTTGCGGCCACAATCCTTGCCGGCGCGCCCATATTTAAAAAGGGCTTTATCAATGCTGTCAAAGGAGATGTTGACGAAACCGTTCTTATGACAATAGCGGTCATTGCCGCCGTATTTTTAGGGGAATTCGTCGAAGCCGCCGCCGTTGCTCTGTTTTTCAGACTCGGCGAAAGCATGGAGGAATTCGCCTCAAACCGCAGCCGTGAATCAATCCGCGCTCTCTCTGAAATAAAAGCGGATACAGCCAATGTTATTGTCGGTTCTGAGGAAGTAAAATCCGTAAACGCGGGAAAAGTTGAAATCGGCACAAAAATCGTAATATTCCCCCACGAAAGAGTTCCTCTTGACTGCGTGGTTATTCAGGGCAGCTCGACAGTTGACGCATCTGCTATCACAGGCGAAAGCATTCCTGTTTCAGTTAAAAAAGGCAGCGAAATCATGAGCGGCTGTGTTAACGGCAACAACACAATAGCCGCAAAAACAGTTAATACACTCGACGAATCCGCCGCTTCAAGAATAATCAGAATGGTTGAAAACGCCTCATCAAAAAAGAGCAGGTCGCAGAAAGCAATTTCAAGAATCGCCGCATATTACACCCCCGCGGTCATGCTTGTTGCTCTTATTGTTGCCCTTATCCCCTCTCTTGTTACTCACGACTGGGCTACATGGACTCACCGCGCTCTTGTACTTCTTGTAATATCCTGCCCGTGCGCACTTGTTCTGTCTGTTCCTCTGGGATTTTTCACAAGCATCGGTGCCGCGGCGCGTAAAGGTATTCTTGTAAAAGGAAGCAGATATATTGAGGACTTGGCTGACGCATCCTGTATTGCCTTTGATAAAACAGGAACACTCACTACAAACGATATTGTTATTGAAAGCGTTTACTCCCCTATCGGCCTTGAAAGCGACGCTGTTCTTCTTCTCGCTTCCGTCGCCGAGCACCGCTCAGCCCATCCCATTGCCGAGGCCATAAGAGCGGCGGCAAAGGAAGTCCCCGAAAATCTTATTTCCGATATACACGAGGTTCCCGGTTACGGAGCGTCTGCTGTTTTCTGCGGCAGAAGAATTCTGTGCGGAAGCAAAAAAATGTTTGATGAAAGAGGACTTGACACAGGCAGTGAAGACGGAATTTTTGTTGCCGTTGAGAACAAGATTATCGGTATAATCAAAATCAGAGCCGAAATAAGAAATGACGCTGAAGACATAATTGAAGAGCTCAGAGAATCGGGAATTAATCAGATTGTAATGCTTACGGGAGACAATTATCCTGCCGCAAAGACCGCGGCTGAGGCCCTCGGAGTAGACAGCTTCTGTTCCGACCTTCTGCCCGGTGACAAGCTCGATAAGGTTGAGGAGCTTCAGAAACAGTTCGGCAAAGTAATTTATGTCGGCGACGGCATTAATGACGCCCCCGTGCTTGCGGCCGCCGATGTCGGTGTCGGCATGGGACTCGGTTCCCCCGCGGCTATAGAATCGGCAGACGTTGTTCTGACAAACAGCAAGCTTTCAAGACTCACCGAAGCAAGGAAGCTGTCAGAGCGCACAATGAAAATCTTCAAGGCAAATGTCGCATTCATAATGGCAGTTAAGATTATCGTTATGATTCTCGGAATTGCAGGCATTGCCCCCATGTGGCTGGCTGTATTTTCAGATGTAGGCGTATGCTTCATTTCAGTGCTCATTTCATCAATGATTGCGGCTGACGATATAGGCTCGGTTTTCACTTCGCTTGTAAGCTTTATAAAGGAATCAGTTAAAATATAAAACATTATATAAAAAGCATCAGGACAGCAAGCCGCTGCCCTGATGTTTTTAATAATATCTTTGTCTGACAGCTCCCTTTACACAAGGGAGCCTTATGTGTGCTCGACCAATAGACAGATATAGATTACAGCCTGAGCTCGAGCACCGAGTATCAAATAAGATAACAGTTGCCCCGACTATAAATTATCTGTAGACTGAAACGGAATCGATATAAAATTCTGTTTTATAGTCGTGGTCAAAATTCAGTTCGCCGGGAATGCACAGAGAAATAAGCAGCTGCTCTCTCGCGTGAGATACAGCGGTGGATGTTCTCGCGGTTTCTCTGCCGTTAACATAGAAAACATACTCGTCCTCCGTCCACAGAACTCCGTAGGTATTGTATGTATCATAAATGTCGTTTGCGTAATATGTGCCGAGAGCGACTCTGTCAAGTTCATCGGGATTATCGTCGCCGCCGTTATACCATACAGTCTGTGTAACACAGCTGCGGTTTTTCTTTAAAGTGTTGTCAGCTCCCATAGCTTCAAATATATCAATTTCAGCTCCGCCGACGCCACCCGCGGAAATCTCATGGTCATATGAATGCTCGGACTGCATCCAGAACGCGCTCCAGAAGCCTTCACCTTTATTACAGCGGCACTTTATCTCGAAATATCCGCCGTATGTCTGCCACTCGTTAAGAGCAACCTCAGCGGAATACCAGCCCTCGCCGAACTTGCCGTCTTCAAGATATTCGCCCGTGATGATAAGATTGCCGTCCTCAACTCTTATCTGACTGGGAGCGGTATAACCGCATCTTTCGACGTAACTGCCGCGGCAGTGCCATAAATCCTCATTAAGGCTGTAGCCGTCAAAATCGTCAAAAATCACTCTTTCATAGCCTGTTAAATCAAGCTCGGGGCCGACAGCAGGCTGAGGTGTTTTGAAAACGGCCGCGCAGAAAAGCTCGATAACAGCCATAAATGAAGCTAACAGTTTTTTAGGAGCAAGACCGTCGGCGAAGAAATTTTTGCAGACAATAATCAGATTGTCAAAGGCATGACGCTGATGAAAAATCCATCCGAATAAATCATAAATCTTTTCAAGCATAAAAAACATCCTTCCTGTTTTTATACATTTATTTTATCAGATGTTCACAAATTGTCAACTATCCTGAATTATTTAAGATTAATAATACTATTTGTTGACAATACAATTATTCATATGATATAATTTATCGGATAAAATAGATTCTGTAATTTGCATGAGGTGTAGCAAATGATTTTTATAAAAAGAGCATTTGATATTGTTTTCAGCTTTATTGTGCTGATTATTCTGCTTATCCCATTCGCTCTTATCGGTATTATTTCATTGATTGTTCAGGGCAAGCCTGTTTTTATAAGTCAGAAAAGATACGGCAAAGACAGCAAAGTATTTGACATATATAAATTCAGAACAATGAAAAGGGGCGCACCCGTTGTAGCAAGCAACGATGTAGACGAGAAATACATTACAAAATGGGGAAAGCTTCTCAGAAAAACAAGCGTTGACGAACTGCCGCAGCTTGTGAACGTTTTAAAGGGCGACATGAGTCTTATCGGCCCGAGACCGCTGATTCTTGAAGAGGATGAGATTCATAAGCTCAGACTCGAGAACGGAATATACAGCGTACGCCCCGGTATAACAGGCTGGGCGCAGATAAACGGCAGAGACGATGTGGAGATTGACGAAAAAGTCAAGCTCGATAAATATTATGTGGAAAACATTTCTCTCGGATTTGATTTAAAAATCCTGTTTAAATCTTTCTTCGCCGTACTTCTTGAAAAGGATATAAAAAAATAACCATAAATGACTGCTGATTTTCGGCAGTCATTTTCATTTATTACGCTTGTTTTTGATAACTATATATGGTATATTTTAACTGTACTATGCAGACGCATATATTTAATTTTTCAGACAGGTGGAATGTAAAATGCTCAGAGTAGGAATTATAGGCAACGGCGGTATCGCGAACTGCCACGCAAGCGGATACAAGGAGCTTAAAGACAGAGTTGAAATCGTGGCCTGCTGCGATATCAACGAGGAAAAAGCAAAAAATTTCGCAGAAAAATACGATATTCCCAATTATTACACTGACTGCAGAGATATGCTCAAGAACGAAGATATCGACCTTATCAGTGTATGCACCTGGAACTCAGCTCATGCGGAATGCACTATCGAAGCGCTTAATGCGGGCTGCAATGTTATATGCGAAAAGCCGATGGCTATGAACGCCAAAGAGGCAGAGGAGATGAAAGCCGCCGCAGATAAGAACGGCAGGCTTCTCATGATAGGCTTTGTAAGACGTCACGGTGACGACGCAAGAGACGCCAAGGAGCTGGTTGAAAACGGTGACCTCGGCGAGGTTTACTACGCTAAGGCAACATACCTTCGCCGCTGCGGCTGCCCCGGCGGATGGTTCGGCGACAAGACTTTTTCAGGCGGTGGCCCGCTTATTGACTTAGGCGTTCACGTTATCGACCTCACAAGATATATTATGGGCGGTGCTCTCCCCGTTTCTGTTTTCGGCTTCACAAGCGATAAAATCGGCGCAAGAGACCACATCAGAACTTCGGGCTGGACATCGGAAACAAAAGTAGAGAAGCCCGTGTTCAATGTTGAAGACCTTGCAACGGCGATGATTAAGTTTGACAACGGCGCTGTACTTCAGGTTGAGACAAGCTTTAATCTCAATAAGAAAAACAGCGAAGGCGACGTTGAGATTTTCGGCAGTAAAGCCGGCCTTACCCTTGACCCCTTTGAGCTTCATACAGAATACGCAGGCTGTCTTGCGGATATAAGCATCAGAGGTTCTCACGAATTCAATTTTGACAGAGACTTCAAACGCGAAATCAAGAACTTCGTTGACGCCTGCGAGGGCAAGGCGGAATGCAAGGCAACAGCTGAAGACGGCATTATTCTTATGAAGGTTATCGACGCTGTTTACCGCTCAGCTGAAACAGGCAAATCAGTTGATATAGAATTCTGAGGTGACAATAATGGAAACTGTATTTGAAAGACTCGATTTTGAAAATAATCCCGCTCATAAGGCTCAGACCGAGGAGCACAGAGAGATTATCAAAAAATACGCTTCACAGGGTTATTCTTACGCAGGATATTTCCCTGTAAAAATCGGACCCAGCGGAAAGATTCTTTCAGTTGACCTGATATTCCAGAAATAAATAATCGAAAGGATAATTATCATGTTGGAAAAAATTTATAATTTATTCGGCTGGACTGTGTTTCAGCGACAGGCATTTGACAATCTGATTATGGTCTGCAAAAACTTCTTTGCCGACGGGCTTGCTCCCAAAAGAATTTTTGCGTCTCTTCTGGCTATTATCGAGCTTTTCAGCGCGGCTGTTTTCAAAACACCTCAGCCTGCATTAGGGCAGGAGCTTGATTTAAGCGGCTATGAACTTGTAGTTGAAGATAATTTTGACGGCGACGCTCTCAACCTTGATTTATGGGAGCACAGAGCTTCCGGTGCGAGAAGAGGCGGCTTCAACGCGGCAAGTCAGGCAACTGTTAAAGACGGCAATCTTTATCTCACAGGCGAATATCTCGAAAACGGCGAATACGGTGCAGGCTGGTACGCAGGCATGATAGCTCTTAAGGAGCATCCCTGCAAAGGCTATTTTGAGATAAGATGTAAATGCTCTGACAGCTCTGATTTCTGGAGCGCATTCTGGATTCAGGCTGATTCACCCTATGACCACTACATCTCAAAGGGCGGCGTAGGCGGCGCTGAAATTGATATTTTTGAATCCATGTCGGCAGACGCTCTTCTCAAGTCAAACCGTGAGGCTGTTTCAACAACAATCCACTGCAACGGCTGGGACGATGACGTTGAAAACATTGACTCAAGGCATCTCGGTGATTTCAGGGTAAAAGGCCTTTACACAGAGTTCAATACCTTCGGTCTTGAGTGGACAGACGACGAATATATCTTCTACATCAACGGCGTTGAGACAACAAGAAGCTCCTTCGCAAACGG
>JAZUHE010000083.1:0-15407 GCA_045641565.1 Acutalibacteraceae bacterium
CATTGGGAATAGTTCTGATAATCGGAATATCCACATCAACGCCGAGCCATTCTCTGATTGTCTCAATGCTCACGCTTACCATAATCGAAACAAGAACTTTCTCTTCGCCGTTGTCAATACATTCCTTGATAACGGGGCCTATTTCAGAAAGAACGCTCTGACCTACCTGCGGCTTGACGCCGATTAAGATATATTTGCTCTCTCTGACAGCCTGCGCGTTGCTCTCTGCGAAGCAGGCGCCTGTTTCCTCAGCAAAGGCCTTTGCTTTCTCTTTATCGTAATCTGTTACAACTATATCCTCGGGAGCGTTGCCCCTGCAGGCGGCTCTCGCTATGGCGCCGCCCATAACGCCTGTTCCGATAAATGACATTTTTTTCATAATATTCCTCCGTTATCACTCGCAGATGATTTTATTTATACCCTCAGACAGCGGGTAACTGTTTCCTTTGTATCTCAACTCGGCAGATGAAATGCCGCCGCATAAATCAATTATGAAATCGGTTTTTCCGTCTTTTTTATGATACTCCACGGCGATTCTGCCCTTGGGCGTTGTGATATAACCCTTAGCGTATGTCAGAACATCATTCTCCGCAGGAGCTATAACAACTCTCTCGTAGCCATATGAATGGTGAGTCTGACGGATACCGAGAATACACTCAAAGAACGAGCGCACGCAGGCACCAAACATGGGATGATTGTTGGAAGCTTCGCCGTTCCAGTTTTCCCACAAAGTTGTAGCGCCGCTGTTTTTCATAAAGCCGAATGAGTGATTTTCCTTATCGCTTCCGAACATTCTCAGCGCCACATCGGCGTCACCGTATTTAAGAAGCATCTGACAGCCGATATATGTGCCGAAAATTCCCGTATCAAAGCATCTGAGCTCAGAATATTTTTTCTCTGCGGCCGCGAGAGTTTTCTCATCTCCGACTCCGCTCTCAAAAGCGAAGAAATCAGCGCCCTGCAATCCGTTTAAAAAGCTGCCGTTTTTATCAGGCGGATATTTCTTAATGACGCTCTTTCGGTGATAATCAATAAGTTCATCGAACCTTGAAACGTCTTTATTCAGAAGCTCAGCGCAGTCCTTAAGCATACCGAGCTGAGTGATATACATACAGGTGTTGACATAATCCTCGGGGAGCTGAATCTTTTCAGCAGTACACCAGTCGCCGAGGCACCAGCCCTTATCCTCTTCCTTAACTATAAGTCCGTTTTCACAGCGGGACTCCATGTAATCAGCGAAGAGCAGCATGTTTCCGTAGTACTTTTCAAGAAGCTGAGTATCACCGAAATATTTGGTGTAATGATATATGACGGTTATTATCGCTCCGCCCCAGCCTGCAGGGCCTCCCCCGCCGCCTGAGAACGGCGCAGTATGCTGAACGTGACCCGACTGCTTGTCCTGCGAGTCAACAATATCCTGAATCCACTTTTTATAAAATTCCTTTGAATCTAAAGAAAGCATGGCGGCAGGCGCACACAGCTGACCGTCGCCCGTATAACCAAGACGCTCTCTGTGAGGGCAGTCCGTAGGAACAGCCGAATGTATATTGGAAAGCTGAGTGTGAAGATACGTTTTATATATCCAGTTGATGATTTCGTCAGAGCATTCAAAATCCGACGTCTTCTCAATATCAGCGTGAATTTCTCTTACTTCCACAGCTTCAGCGTTATTCGTCAGTGAAAAATATCTGAAACCGTGCCACAGAAGGTACGGGTGAAGAAGCTTTGTCTGTCCGTCAGTAATAAACTCGTCGGATGCGACCTGCTCCCAACCTGCCGAATCGCAGGAAAGAGTACCGTCTTCGTTCAGAAGCTCAGCAAACTGAAGCTTAACGTTCTCGCCTTTCTGAGAGCATTTCACAACAGCATAGCCTGTGATGTTTTCGCCAGCGTCATAAACGGAATAATCACCGAAATCATAAAGCTTTTTAACAGGAAGCACTCTTGTAATTTTATCTCTGCAGAACTGCTGAATATGCATCTGAACCCCGTTCATGTCTTCACAGATTTCAGGCTCGAGCCATCCGTCTTTTTCAGCGTCCGCAGTATTCCACTTATAGTCAA
This sequence comes from Acutalibacteraceae bacterium, assembly GCA_045641565.1. Taxonomy (GTDB): domain Bacteria; phylum Bacillota; class Clostridia; order Oscillospirales; family Acutalibacteraceae; genus CAG-488. The sequence goes on from JAZUHE010000083.1 coordinate 2,065, forward strand.
AGCCGTTGTAATCGTGGGTTTCGCCGTAAAACAGGGAGGATTTTTTAATAAAGCCCTGTTTATACAGAGTGGTTTTATCACTTATGTATTCTTTATTTTCACAGATGATTCTGTAGCACAGACGTATGTTGCCGTAGTCCATATTGCCCTCGGCTTTTCTGTCTGTCTGATGAAAATATCCGCCGCCGAGCATAACGCCGAGAACATTCTCACCCTCATCAACATAAGGGCTTATATCGTATTTTAAGCAGTAGATACGGTTATCGGTCTTATCATTCAGCGGATAACTGAGTTCCATCTTTTCGGTGTCTCTCGGGATGTAATCCGAATAGGCAGGTACAAGCTCGTCAGCTGAAACTCTTTTGCCGTTTATATAAAGTATGAAATATCCCAGTCCGCAGACAGTTATTTCCGCCTTCGGCTCTGAAAGGATAAACGCTTTTCTGAAAATCGCCGATGACATATCCCGCTTCGGCATTATCCACTCTGCGTTTCCGAATATTTCACTGTGAGTCATCCGTATCACCTCAGATTTAATAGTAACATAAATTTTGTCAAAGTACAATAGTTTTTATTTTTTCTCTTGAATTCGCCGCCGCCCCGTTGTAAAATAGACGAGGTGAAAAAAATGCATGACTTTATTTTAAAAAGGAGCAGAAGAAAAACTCTCGCTCTTGAAATAAACAAAAACTGCGAGATAATCGTAAGAGCGCCGCTTCATCTTTCAAAAAAGAAGATAGAAAAATTCGTAAGCGAACACGGGGACTGGATAGATAAAAATCTCGAAAAAGTCAGACAGAGAGCCGAAAGCAGACCCGAGCTTACAGATGAGGAAATAAAAGCTCTGAGAAAAAAAGCAAAGGAATATCTGCCTCAGAGGACGGCATACTACGCCGATATAATGGGCGTAGAGTATACTGGAGTGAAAATCACCTCGGCTAAAACGAGATACGGCTCATGCAGCGGGAGAAACTCAATCTGCTACTCGCTTTACCTTATGCAGAAGCCGTTAGAGGCTGTTGACTATGTTGTAGTACATGAGCTGGCCCACACGGTTCATCACAACCACTCAGCGCAGTTTTACGCGCTTATTGAGAAATATATGCCCGACTATAAAGAAAGGAACAGAATGCTTAAATTATGAACGTTTACGATTTTGACAACACGATTTATGACGGTGAAAGCACCTTTGACCTGTTTTTATTTTATCTTAAAAAAAATCCGTGGCTGATAAAGCTGCTGCCCAAGGTTATTCACGGCTTCGCTAAATACAAAAAGGGTAAGGTTTCTATTGACGACATGATAAGGGACTATGTTCCCCTTATTGAAAAGGAATCAAAAAAATTCGTTGATAAAGAGAATGACCCGAAAAATTTCTGGGACTCTCACATGAATAAAATCAAGCCGTTTTATAAGGATATCCAGAAGGAGGACGACCTGATTATCACCGCCTCCCCCGACTTTACGATGAACGAAATCTGTAAAAGACTCGGTATAAATCATCTGCTTTGCACCACGGTCAACCCCGAAACAGGCAAATTCGAGAGAATCTGCCTTAAGGATAACAAGCTGAAGGCGTTTTTTGAATTCTACGGTAACGCTGAAATCGAAAATTTCTATACCGACTCACCCGAAAACGACTATCCTCTCATTGACGCGGCAAAGCACGCTTTCATAGTCAAGGGCGATAAAATAACTCAGATCAAGTAACTTAATACGACAAATGTTTCAGCCTCTGCGGATTATAATTACTGCAGAGGTGATTTTTTATGCCTGTTTACGTTGACGTGCTGCTGATAGTTAACGGCTTTGTCAACTATCTTCTGCTCGTAATGTCAATGAAATATCTGCGCCTTTACATCAGTCGGCTCAGGCTGCTCGCGGCGTCCGCTCTGGGAAGCGTTTTTTCGCTGAAAATCTTCCTGCCGGAGATTCCGCTTCTGCCCGAGCTTCTCATAAGAGCGGTGATGTGCGCCGCAATATCCCTCACGGCGTTCGGGTTCGGCGGCAGACGCGCTTTTCTCAGAAGCTCCTGCGTATTTCTTACCGTCAATCTTCTCTTCGGCGGACTTATGAGCGCGATATTTCTTTTCTTTGATACAGGCATGATGCTTTACCGAAACGGGACGGTCTATTTTGACATTGACCTGAAAATTCTCGCCGTAACCTCCGTGGCGAGCTTTGCGGTAATAAGTGCCCTGTCAAAAATCATATCGCGGCGAGCTTCGGCAGGAAGCATATGCAGTGTAACTGTCTTTTACTCAGGCAAATCAGTTCACGGCAGAGGATTTTTTGACACGGGTAACGGTCTTCGTGAAGTATTTTCGGGTTATCCCGTCATAATTGCCCGTTTTGACGCTGTGAAAGAGCTGCTGCCCGAAGAAACCAAGGCCTGCTGTGCCGACGGGGATATAAAAAGCACGCAGGATAACATCAGAATGATACCCGTATGCACAGCCGCGGGGAACTCGGTTCTGCCGTCATTCAGACCGGATAAAATCATAATCAAGGATCCGAAAAGCCAAAGGACATATGACAAAATCTACATTGCCGTCAGCCGTCGGGAATTTTTCGGCGGTGAGTTTGAATTTATACTTAATAATGAATTAACCGGAGATGCATCATATGAACATACTGAAAAAAATAAAATCCCTGCTGTGGGCTCTGTCAGGTAAAAACAGCGTATATTACATAAACGGGCCCGAGACTCTGCCGCCTCCCCTTACAAAAAATGAGGAGAATGAAATTTTTGACAGAATCACCTCGGGTGACGAAGCCGCAAGAGAACTGTTAATAACGCACAATCTGCGGCTCGTGGTTTATATTGCCAGAAAATTCGAAAACACAGGTGTCGGTACGGAAGACCTTGTTTCAATAGGAACAATCGGCCTCATAAAAGCGGTAAGAACATTCTCACCGACCCGGAATATCAAGCTCGCAACCTATGCATCAAGATGCATCGAAAATGAAATTCTGATGTATCTCAGAAAGTCAAGCACACTTAAAAATGAGATTTCCATTGACGAGTCGCTTAATGTGGACTGGGACGGCAACGAACTGCTTCTGTCCGATGTTCTCGGCAGTGAGCCCGACGCGGTAAATCATGATTTAGAGCTTGAGGATGAAAAAAATCTGCTGATAAAGACTGTAAACTCCCTCGACGACAGAGAACGCACCATAATGTATATGCGCTTCGGTCTGGGCGGTGAAAAGGAATACACTCAGAAGGAGGTCGCTGACATACTGGGAATATCGCAGAGCTACATTTCAAGGCTCGAAAAGAGAATAATTCACAGACTTAAGAAAACTATTGAAAGAGCCTCCGCTTAAAATACAAAAAACTTCTGAAAAACTGTAGAATTTTTTGTTTTTATGTGCTATTATATACGGGTATAAAAAAACAAAGGAGTTTTTCTAATGTCTAAATCAGTTAAAGAATCAATCATTACCCCCGTTGTTTCACTTGTATGTACAGCAGCTATCTGCATCACAGGCGCTGTTTGTGTTAATAAAGCAGTTAATAAGAATGCAGACGGCGTTTCACTTTCAGCTGCCAGCGAAGACGCATACCTCACAGAGGCTGAAACAGCCAAGTATCTCGGCATTGATGAGAGCAGACTCGTAATCATGCGTGAGAACCTCAAGATGCTTGACGGCGCATATGTAGCTTACACATATGTCGGAGAAGACGGCAAGGACGTTGAAGTTGTTATGTATCAGAAGGCAAAGCTTGACAAGGTTATGGCTGACTTTATGAAGGACAGACACAGCGTTAACTTCAAGTATATTGAAGAAGCTCTCGCAAAGGCTGAAAAAGCTGAGGAAGCAAAGAAATAATTTTTAAAAATATTCAAGGCTGCTCCGTAAGGGGCAGCTGTATTATTATTGGTGATTATATGCTGAGTATTATCTGCCCCAACTGCGGCTCACAGCTTGAAAAAAGCGGTAAAAGTCTTATCTGCAGAAGCGGTCACTGTTTTGACTATTCTAAAGAAGGCTATGTCAATCTGCTTATATCCGGCAAAAACGGAGCTCTTATAGGTGATAACAGAGACATGGCTCAGAGCCGGAGAGATTTCCTCTCTAAAGGATATTATGACACTCTGGCCAAAGAGCTGAAAAAAGAATATGACAGCAGTAAAACCGACAGCTTCACTGCTGTTGATATCTGCTGCGGAGAGGGCTACTATACAAACTTTATCTCTGAAGAAAAGCGCGGAGAATTCTACGGCTTTGACATTTCAAAAGAAATGATACGCATCGCCGCTAAAAGGAATGGCAGCGCTCAGTTCTTTGTCGCGAATATGAAGTCTCTTCCACTTGAGAGCGGCAGTGTGGATATGGCTTTTCATCTCTTCGCCCCGTTCTGCGAGGATGAATTCGCGAGAATCCTGTCCACAGGCGGCAGACTTATTTCTGTAAGCCCCGGCAGAGAGCATCTTTTCGGTCTGAAAGAGCTTCTGTATGACGAACCTTATGAGAATGAGGAAAGCGTGCCCGAATTTCAGAAGCTCACACTCGTTGAGCAGAGAAGAGTTACGGATACTATCATCCTTGACTCAAACGAAGACATATATAATCTCTTTAAAATGACGCCGTACTATTATCACACAAATAAAAAGCACAAGGAAAAGCTTGACGGAATAGACTGGCTCACCACAAAGCTTGATTTCATTTTAAATATATTTATTAAAGCGGAGGAATGAGAATGGAAAACCTATATAAAGGCACTGGCGATATAAAAGACTATGAACACAGTCTTGAATTTCTCAACTGGGTTTTCTTTTCTGATGACCCGGAGGAAAACAGAGCGGATTTTCTGTCTTTCCTCCCGAAGCTTTATAAAAAAGAATACAACCACTGCGAAAAGAATCTGATTGTCGCGGATTCGGAAAAATGGCTTGCCGCCGTCGGTCTTTATATTGAGGATATGGACATATGCGGTGAAAAATTTCTCTGCGGCGGTATAGGCAACGTTGCGGTAAGCAAAGACGCGCGCGGCAAAGGCTACATGAAGGACTGCATGCGCCTTGCCGCCGAAAAATGCTATGAAGAAAACGTGGATTTTATGGTTCTCGGCGGGCAGAGACAGCGATACAGTTATTTCGGCTTTGAGCCTGCCTGTATTGAATACGAATACTGCCTCAACGACATAAACATCCGCCACAATTTCGGCAGAGATTACATATCTCCCCTGACTGCTCAGTCTGTGGGCGAAAACGACACGGAGGCTCTTGATTTCATATTTGAGCTGTACAATAAAACATTCGACGCCAGGATTCTCAGAAAAAGAGAAAAACTCTATGACACACTTGTTTCATGGAATCAGAAGCCGTTTGTTTTCTCAGAAAACGGCCGTTTTATCGGCTACGTTATATATTCAGAATGTAAGGGATATATTATGGAATCCGCCGCAGTGAGCGATGAGTATTTCAAACTGATGCTGCCTGCCGTTCTGAAAGCCTCAGGCAAAGGAAGCGTACACGTTAAGCAGCCCGCTTTTGTAAGCGGATACAATCAGACAATGTCTGACATATGCGAGGGCTACACACTCAATCACAGCGACCTTGTCAATATTCTTAACTGGAAGCATACGGTCGGCGCTCTGCTTAAGCTTAAATCAAAGCACGTGATTCTTGCCGACGGTGAAATATCCTTTCTGATTCACGGCTTTAAAAAGGACGAGCTTTTTACTCTTAAAGTTAAAAACAACGAAGTCACAGTGACTGACGGAGGAGAAAGTCCGATTGAGCTCTCTCACAGAGAGGCAATGCAGGTATTCACCGGGCTTTATTCAGACAGACGCGGCTCACTCCCAGCCTTTGCAGCTCAGTGGCTTCCGCTGGAGCTTATGATTTTCTCAGCAGACACAGTATAATCCGAATTGAAAATAAAAGTGTTGACTTTTTTTAATTGTTGGTGTAAAATCAGTTTGTTAAATCGTTGACGCAGAAGGCAATGCCTATAAAGTGATTCAGAGAGTTCCCGACATACAGGCTGAAATCGGGAATATCGCCGGGGTTTTGTTACCACTGCCGAGAGCCGCCGAAACAAGGTGTGCCGTTTGCCGCGTTAAGGCATTTTGAGAGGCGGATTTTTCCGCAAACCGGGTGGAACCGTGGAGTATATTATTGCTTCATCCCAGTATATGGGGTGGAGCATTTTATTTTTAGGAGGAATTAACATGATTAACGTAACATTAAAAGGCGGTACAGTTAAGGAATATCCCGAAAACACCACCGCTATGGACGTTGCAAAAGACCTTGGTATGGGTCTTTTCAAGGCGGCCTGCATCTGCAAAATCAATGACGCATACTGCGATTTACGCACTCCTCTGACTGAGGACTGCGCTCTTGAAATCCTTACCTTTGAGGAGGACGAAGAGGCAAAGCGCTGCTTTCGCCACACAGCATCTCACGTCCTTGCTCAGGCCGTTAAAAGGCTGTTTCCCGAAGCGAAGCTGGCAATCGGCCCTGCTATCGACGACGGTTTTTATTATGATTTTGATGTCGCAAGCCCCTTCACTCAGGAAGACCTTGGAAAAATTGAAGCAGAAATGAAAAAAATCGTCAAGGAGAAGCTTCCTCTCGAAAAATTCGAGATGACTCCCGACGAAGCAATAAAATATTATGAAGACCTCGGCGAAATCTACAAGGTTGAGCTTGTCAAAGAGCACGCTGACAAGGGCGAAAACATCAGCTTCTACAAGCAGGGTGAATTCACTGAGCTCTGCGCAGGCCCTCATATCCCCGACACAGGCAGAATCAAGGCATTCAAGCTCACATCATGCACAGGTGCATACTGGCGCGGAAGCGAAAAGAACAAAATGCTCCAGCGTATTTACGGCACAGCATTCACAAAGGCGAGCGATATGGAAGCTCACCTTGCCGCTCTTGAAGAGGCAAAGAAGCGCGACCACAACAAGCTCGGCAGAGAACTCGAGCTCTTCACAACAGTTGATTCCATCGGTCAGGGTCTCCCCATTCTCCTTCCCAAGGGTGCGAGAATCATTCAGCTTCTTCAGCGCTTTGTTGAAGACACAGAGCAGAAGCTCGGCTGGAAGCTCACAAAGACTCCCTACATGGCAAAGAGCGACCTTTATAAGATTTCAGGTCACTGGGACCATTATCAGGACGGCATGTTTGTAATGGGTGACGAGGAAAAGGACGAAGAAGTTTTCGCGCTCCGCCCCATGACCTGCCCGTTCCAGTATCAGGCATATCTTAACAGAGCACGTTCATACAGAGACCTTCCTCTGCGCTATAATGAAACATCTACTCTTTTCAGAAACGAAGCTTCAGGCGAAATGCACGGTCTTATCCGCGTACGTCAGTTCACAATTTCCGAAGGTCATCTTATGTGCCTTCCCGAGCAGCTTGAGGATGAGTTCCGCGGCTGTCTTGAGCTTGCAATCTACATGCTCAAAACTCTCGGTCTTTATGAAGACGTAAGCTATCGTTTCTCACAGTGGGATCCCGATGACAAAGAAAAGTATATCGGCACAGTCGAGCAGTGGGACGAGGCTCAGGGTATCATGAAGAACATCCTTGACCATCTTGAAATCCCCTACAAAATCGGCATCGGTGAAGCCGCATTCTACGGCCCGAAGCTTGACATTCAGATTAAGAATGTTTTCGGCAAGGAAGATACACTTATCACAATTCAGGTTGACCAGATGCTCGCAGAGAAATTCGGCATGGAATACGTTGACCGTGACGGCACAAAGAAGAATCCATATATCATTCACAGAACATCAATCGGCTGCTACGAGAGAACACTTGCTCTTCTTATTGAAAAATACGCAGGCGCGTTCCCCGTATGGCTTGCTCCCGTTCAGGTTAAGCTTCTTCCCATCGCCGACAGACATCACGACTACGCATACGAAATCGCAAAGAAGCTTGAAGACGCAGGCATCCGCTGCGAGGTTGACACAAGAAGCGAAAAGACAGGCTACAAGATTCGTGAAGCTCAGCTTGAAAAGGTTCCCTACATGCTTCTTATGGGCGATAAGGATATCGAAGCAGGCGCAGTTTCAGTCCGCAAGCGCGGCGAAGGCGAAATCGGCGCAATGCCCGTTGACGAATTTGTAAAGCTTGTTGTCGCTCAGACAGAAAGCAAAGAAATCTGGTAATTATAGTCGAGGTAACGATTATCTGATTCGGCACTCGGTGCTCGAGCTTTATAGTCGTGGTAAATTTTATCTGATTTATCGCTCAGCAATCGAGCTCAAACTATAATCTGAATTTATCTCTCGGTCACACACGTTCAAGGCTCCCTTATGTAAAGGGAGCTGTCACGAAGTGACTGAGGGATTGTTTTTTTATAGTCGGAACAAATATTCTTATAACAATAAAATAATGCAGGAACGGTACAACAACTGTTCCTGCATTTTTATTGCTGAATTATTTTTTCTTTTTGCCGAAGAAGCCTTTTTTATCTTCGCCCTGAGGACGTTTATTGCCGAGACTCTCGTTGAATTTCTGAAGCAGCTCCTTCTGCTCATCTGTAAGCGATGAGGGAACATCAACTATGATTTTAACAAGCTGGTCGCCGCGTCCTCTGCCGTTCAGATTAGGTATGCCCTTATCTCTGAGCTTGAAGACATCCATGGGCTGAGTGCCCTGTCGAAGGTTATATTCCACATTTCCGTCAAGGGTGGGAACTGTAATCTTATCGCCCAGCGCCGCCTGCGCATAGGAAACGTGGACCTCGCACCATACATTGTAGCCGTCACGTTCAAAGAACGGATGCGGTCTTACAAATACACCGACGTGAAGGTCGCCTGCGGGGCCGCCGTTGAGACCCTTATTACCCTCTCCGCGCAGGTTGAGAACCTGACCGTCATCAATACCTGCGGGTATGTTTATTTCTATCTTCCCAGGCTTTGTTACTCTGCCTCTGCCTGAGCACTTGGGGCACGGGCTCTCTATAACCTTGCCTCTGCCTCCGCATTTCGGGCAGGCCTTCTGCGTTGAAATAACGCCGAACGGTGTTCTCTGCTGAGTTGCCACCTGGCCTGTACCGCGGCAGTCAGGGCAGGTTTTGGGAGAAGTGCCTTTCTTCGCGCCCGTACCTGCGCAATCGGGGCAGATATCTATTCTGTTGATGTTAACAGTTCTCTTGCAGCCCTTTGCCGCCTCTTCAAAAGAAATGGTAACATTGGATTTCAAATCCTCGCCTCGTCTCGGGGCATTGGGATTCTGTCTTCTTCCACCGCCGGCACCACCGCCGAAAAAGCTTGAGAAAATATCGCCTAAATCAAAATCCATTCCTCCGAAGCCGCCGAACGGGTCTCCGCCGCCCGCGCCGAAGTTGGGGTCAACGCCTGCGTGGCCGTACTGGTCATAGCGGGCTTTTTTATCGGCGTCGCTGAGAACCTCATATGCCTCGTTAGCTTCCTTGAACTTTTCCTCAGCGGTCTTATCCCCGGGATTAAGGTCGGGATGATACTGCTTAGCTTTTTTTCTGTATGCTTTTTTAATTTCATCGTCCGAAGCGCTCTTGTCAACGCCTAAGACTTCATAATAATCTCTTTTGTCTGCCATATTAAACTCCTTAATTCAATGAATACCGAATAATAAATAACGTCTCCGCTGTTCATTATTCGTCATTCATTCAGACCTCTAATCAGCGGTATCGGGGCGGCGATAAGCCGCCGCCCCGCTGTTGCTTTAATATTAATTACATATCTGTTACGTCTTTGTAATCAGCGTCATAATATCCGTTCTCATCAGCGCCGCCGTTGGGAGCTGCACCCTGTGTGGGGTCGAAGCCCTCGGGAGCCGCGCCTGCTGCCTGAGCAGCCTTGTAAAGCTTCTCGCTGATTTCATAGAACTTATTCTGAAGCTCATCCTGTCTTGACTTGATGAGATTGATATCGTCTCCCTTGAGAGCTTCCTTGACAGCTTCAACCTTTGAGTTGATTTCAGCCTTGTCAGCCTCGTCAAACTTGTCGCCCTCTTCGCTCATAAGCTTCTCGCACTGATAAACAAGCTGGTCGGCGTTGTTTCTTGTGTCAACCTCTTCCTTGCGCTGCTTATCTTCCTGTGCGAACTGCTCAGCTTCCTGAACTGCCTTTTCGATATCTTCCTTGGACATATTTGTTGAGGAAGTGATTGAAATTGACTGCTCCTTGTTTGTACCGAGGTCCTTAGCGGATACGTGAACGATGCCGTTTGCGTCGATATCGAATGTAACCTCAATCTGCGGAACACCGCGGCGTGCGGGAAGAATTCCGTCAAGGTGGAATACGCCGAGAGTCTTGTTGTCCTTAGCGAATTCTCTTTCGCCCTGAAGAACGTGAACCTCAACTGAAGGCTGATTGTCTGCCGCTGTGGAGAAAATCTGGCTCTTCTTTACGGGGATAGTTGTATTTCTGTCGATAATCTTTGTGTTGATACCGCCCATTGTCTCAATACCAAGTGAAAGGGGTGTAACGTCAAGGAGAAGAAGTCCCTTAACCTCGCCGCCGAGAACACCTGCCTGAAGAGCGGCACCGATAGCAACGCACTCATCGGGGTTGATGCCCTTGAAGGGCTCTTTGCCGATAAACTTCTTGATAGCGTCCTGAACAGCGGGAATTCTTGAAGAACCGCCTACCATGAGAACCTTGTCGATTTCGCCTGTTGAAAGGCCTGAGTCGCTGATTGCACGGCGTACGGGAGCCATTGTAGCCTCAACGAGGTCAGCTGTGATTTCGTTGAACTTAGCTCTTGTAAGAGTCAGCTCAAGATGCTTGGGGCCTGTTGCGTCAACAGTAATGAAGGGAAGGTTAATATCAGATGAAGTAACAGCTGAAAGCTCGATTTTTGCTTTTTCCGCTGCTTCCTTAAGGCGCTGCATAACCATCTTGTCGCCCTTGAGTGAAATGCCGTTTGCCTTCTGGAACTCATCTACCATCCAGTCAATGATTCTCTGGTCAAAGTCGTCACCGCCGAGACGGTTGTTGCCGGCTGTTGCAAGAACTTCCTGAACGCCGTCACCCATTTCGATAATGGAAACATCGAATGTACCGCCGCCGAGGTCGTAAACCATAACCTTCTGGTCAGCTTCCTTGACTATGCCGTATGCAAGAGCGGCCGCTGTGGGCTCGTTGATAATTCTCTTAACCTCAAGGCCTGCGATTTTACCTGCGTCCTTTGTTGCCTGACGCTGTGAGTCTGTGAAATATGCGGGAACTGTGATAACAGCCTCAGTAACCTTATCACCGAGATAACCCTCTGCGTCAGCCTTGAGCTTCTGAAGAATCATAGCTGAGATTTCCTGAGGAGTGTACTTCTTATCATCAATAGATACTTTATAATCTGTACCCATCTGACGCTTGATTGAAGAGATTGTGCGGTCGGGGTTTGTGATTGCCTGACGCTTTGCAACCTGACCTACCATTCTTTCGCCTGATTTGCCGAAGCCTACTACTGAGGGAGTTGTTCTTGCGCCCTCTGCGTTAGCGATAACTACAGGCTCGCCGCCCTCGATAACTGCTACGCATGAATTTGTTGTACCTAAGTCGATACCTATTACCTTTGCCATAATTTATTTCCTCCTAAATTATATATATGTTTGTGTGTTTATGATTTGCCATCCGTCAGTTTGCAACCGCTACCATAGCGGGACGGATAACCTTATCGCCTATTTTATAGCCCTTCATGAGAACATTCTGAATTGAATTCTCAGGAAGATTTTCATCCTCGGTATGCATTATCGCGTTATGAAGATTCGGGTCAAACTCGTCGCCGACCTCACCGAAGGCCTCGATACCAAGCTTTGTCAGCGCGTCGTTCCACTGCTTATATGTCATCTCAACGCCTTTTCTGTAATCCTCAAAGGTTGTGCTCTCGTTGAAGCTTACGCATCTTTCAAAGTTATCAATAACATTAATAAGCTCTTTTACAACGCTTGACTTGCATTCAGCATACAGAGACTCTTTTTCACGCTGTGAACGTCTGCGGAAGTTATCGTACTCAGCGGCAAGACGAAGATACTGGTCATTCTTCTCGTCAAGCTCTTTCTGAAGCTTCTCAGACTGCTTGTCATCTTTTTTGCTCTTTTTCTTTTCCGCCTTTTCTGCCTTTTTCTCTTCAGCAGTCTTTTCTTCCTTTATCTCTTCATTGTTTTCAACGTTTTCGGTTTCTTTTTTCTCTTTATCTTTTGCCATTACACTGTTCCTTTCATTCATCTTTAAATGTCTGTGTAAGGAGCTCGCCCACAAGATTTGTAAGATACCTTACGCTCGGTATCAGCGTTTCGTAATCTATCCTCGTGGGGCCGATAATCCCGATAGAGCCGCTTTTGGCTCCGTTTATATTATAGTTTGAAACTATAACACTTGATTTAATCAGCTGACGGTACGGATTTTCACTGCCTATTTTAACGTCAACATCCTTATCAGCCGCCCCGCCCGAAAGCATTTTGTTCAGCGGTTCGCCGCGCCTTAAGAATTCAAGAAGCTCATACGCCGTACTGCCGTAATAATTACTGTGGTGCAGCAGATTTGACTGACCGCCCAGGACGATATCTGTTCTCGCCGCGTCCTGCGCCAGATCAGATATAACCGTTACAAGCGGCATCAGCGTGAAGAAATCCGCTCCGAGAGAAGCCACAAGTGTCTGCATCATGGCAGTATCGACAGATGTAAGGCTCTGCCCTATAAATGACGACTTAACTACATTGTAAAACTTCTCAATCACAGAAGCGTTCAGATCAAAATCACTTCTGCACACCTTGCTTTTAAGAACGCCAGTTGATGTAAGCAAAACTATCATCGCAGTGTGCGTTCCGACAGGAACAGCCTCAACCCTTTTGATGTATGCCCCCTCACCCGAAGGTGTTGTGCTTACAACGGCGCAGTCTGTAAGGTCAGCGAGAACCTCACCTGCTTTTTCAAGGAGCTTCTCAGGGTCGCTCAAAGCGGTGCTTATGCCCGCCTCAATGCGTCTGCGTATGTTCTCGTCAATCTGACGGTCAACCATAAGGTTGTCAACATAATAACGGTAGCCCTCGCTTGTGGGGATTCTGCCTGCCGACGTATACGGCTGCTCAAGATATCCCATGGAGTCAAGCTCCGCCATTTCATTTCTGACAGTCGCAGATGAAACAGAAATATCAAGCGCGGAAAGCAGAGTCTTAGAACCTACAGGCTCGCCCGTCTTTATGTACTGCTCAACCACAGCACCGAGGATTTTCTGTTTTCTCTCACTCAGCTCCATTTCATCACCGTCCTTTAGCACGTTTAGCACTCTTTTTGTTTGAGTGCTAACTCTGCTATATACTATACCCACATTTTCCTTAAATGTCAATACCAAAATATGAATTTTCTGTTAAAAATCAAGAAAGGTCAAATTTTA
>JAZUHE010000084.1:0-63504 GCA_045641565.1 Acutalibacteraceae bacterium
CATCATTTTAAGGTGCAGAGCAGTTTTTGATGAGAGAATTTTTTTGAAGACAAAGAAAATCCGCATCACGCATACTGGCGTATTCGGATGCGGATTTGATGCAGTATTCGGGAAAATTATCCGTCAAAAACAAAAGTATCCTTACGAGACTGTGCCGAATGCGACAGCCACTCCTTATTGATTACTGCCTTTAAAAGCCTTTAACGCAAATTCGCCTATAAGCGGCAGGGGCTTCAGCGTACCCTGAGCGGCGTAAACTATACCGATTATCTGGAGTACCAGAACGGCAATACTGAAAACGTTTGAGATTGTTGACCAGGCATAAAGGTCGGTCAGAGTGTATACTACACGGGGAAGCAGTGATATTCCGCAGCTTATAAGAAACAGTACACTGCCCTGAGCCGTATGAAATCTTGCGAACGGTGATTTTTTTGCTTTATCTGTAAGAAGCGGAATTAAAACAAGTATTCCGAGATATGCAAGGACAGCGTAGATTTTATTTTCGGCGGCGTCCTTGGGGTCGGGGGTTGTGTTTGCTTCGGGAATCGGAGCCTTTCCCGGCTGCTGTGCGCCATTAAACTGGAATTGAGGCTGAGCGTTATTCGGCTGTACATAATTGCCGCATACACCGCAGAATTTTGAGCCCTCGGGCAGCTGTGAGCCGCAGTTTGAACAGAATGCCATTTATATTCCTCCTTAGATGATATTGATTGAAAAATATTCAGTTTTCAGCGTCTGACTGCTGATGTCCTTTAATATATTTTGTCCACTTTATATAGCCGTAGGTGGTATTGGTGAAGTATCCTGCTTTCAGCACAAGAAGCACCCACTGACCTGAAATGATGTTTATGGCCGTTTCAAGCGCCGCGCTGAGATACCACGCGAACCACTGCTCACGGTAGCGGAACAGGATAAAAAGTCCGTTGGCTATTCCGACAGCGCTGCAGCAGGCGTCAAGATAGCATACCACATTCTCCATAACGGGGTTGTCGGCGAGTATTCCGTATTCGGGGCTGATTTTTGTCAGCAGCCAGCCGATACCGACTGTCCATACACCGATTGCTATGAGAAGCAATGCTTCCTGCCAGCCCTTGAGAGTTCTGACTTCGGTCAGCTCTTTTTCTTCGGTGTCGGGATGTCTGTGCCAGTTTATGAAGCTGATTATGTCGCAGGGAATCCAGAAAAATATTGTCGACGCCATAGTCGCGAATCTGTAGGCGCAGACTATGCAGATAGCGATTTCCGTTGCCTCCACCGCGAGGGAAACAAGAAAGTTCCATTTGCTCTGCTTCGATATGAGCAGCTCGCAGAGAATATTTGTAAAGATGTTGAGCAGGTAAAGCACCATTATCACCTTGCCGTTTACGCCGCCGATATCCTCCTCGGGGAAGAGAAAGGCGAATATGAACGCGAGAATTATAATGGAGCAGAACCATATTTTTTCATATGTTGTGAAATAGCTGTTGAGTTTTTTAAGAAGTGCTGTCATTTATCTGCCTTCTTTTTGTCAAGGGCACGGCAGAGGAAGCTGTTGCCCTTGTCGGTTATTTTCATATTGAGGATTTTTTCGCCGAAGCGGAATGTCATTTCGCCTTTTTTGCCTGTAAATTCTTCAAGTCTCTTTTTAAGAGCGCGGGATTTGAAATTGTCAGTGACAATCCATTTTCCCTTACCGTCAGCTATTTCAGTGAAGCCGAAGAGCTTTTTCTTTTGCTCTCCGTCGGGTGCGTATTTTGATGTGGCGACAGCTGTGAGGCCGTTATCGTGAACGAGCTCCTTAACCGCGCCGAGAGTCGCGTCGCTTATATATCTGCCGCAAAGGAAGCAGAGTCTGAGACTTTCAAGCTTCGATTTTTCTACTTTGTCGTCAAAAACGGCGGCTCCGTTCATAGAGACAAAGGAGCGGTGGGGGCGAAGCGAGCGGAGTTCAATTCTGCTCTGGCAGATTCCGCCGTTGCCTGTTTCGCCGTGGGTGATTATATTGAAAGCGTGTATCCATTCTCTGGCGAATTTGTCAACCTTGATGCCGGGATTGCCCATGAGCATGTTGCGCCACAGGAATTTCAGTCTGCCCTGACCCCAGAACGAGTCATCATAGCGGATGATTCCGATTTCGGGCTTGTAGTCCTGAATGTCATAGTCACGTTCTTTGCCGCGGTATTCCGAGGTGAATTCCGCGAATGCCTTGCCGTATTCATTCTGCTCGCCGTCTGTGTAGAAAGCACTTGCCGCTTCAACATAAACTCTGTTTACGCCGCACAGATAGGCGAATTCAAGATTTGACTTCATTTCCTCTGTGCTGTGGCCGGGGAATGTGAGCCTGTACCATAAGTCAACGCAGTTGAAAAGGGGAGTGTCGTATTGCAACGCCGCTCCTGCCGCGACAGCGAACTGTACGTTCGAAGAGGATTCCTTCTGTGACTTGAAGTTGGGGATGATGCCGTTTCTCGCGAACAGGTGGAAAAGCACAGGGAAAACGTGCTCGCCGCACATCATTGTGACTCCGTTAGATTTTATTTCGTCGGCGTATTTCTTCAGCTGAGATGAGAGCAGGTCAAACTGCTTGATTGCGTCTTTGCCGTTAAAGACGGGGAAAGCAGGCTTGTCGATTTTGAATTTTGAATCAAGAAAAAGGGAAAGATTTCTGTTGATTATAACGTGCTCGAATTCGTCATACATGAATCCGATGAAATTGCCTGCGGAGGCCATTGCCTCTTTGAATTTATCGGGCAGAGCCACAAGGTGGGTGCCGTCGGGGCGATTTGCCCAGTCGAAGCCGTCGGCTGATACGTTAATATCAGCAAAATTCTGCCTTTCGTGGTTGATGATGCAGTCAGCACCCAACTCCTCGACCGCGGCGAGAACTTCCTTTACGCTTTCGCATTCCTGCTCAACGGTTTTGTCATCGCTCGGGTCATAGTGACAGAGAACAAAGTCAACTCCGCCGCCGCTTTTTGCAGGGCCGTCAAATTCGGGCTTTTTATTATAAAACGCGCCCGAGCTGGTGTGATAACCTATAAGTAACGGTTTGTTGGCCATAATCATACCTCCGATAAGTATTACTATGAGATTGTAGCATATTTTAAAGGTAATGACAATACGAATTTTTAATAAAGAAAAAGGGCTGTAAAAAACAGCCCTTGATTGTTTAAAGCAGTATTATATTGTGGTCCTCGCACTTCTCGCGCATTTCCTCAGGCCAGATTGATACCTGAACCTCGCCGATATGTGCCTTGCCTAAAAGCAGCATGCAGATTCTTGACTGGCCGAGACCGCCGCCGATTGTCAGCGGCATTGTGCCGTCGAGAATGCCCTTGTGATAAGGATACTGCTCTCTTTCGAGAAGTCCGCGCTCGGTGAGCTGAGAATGAAGCGACTGAGCGTCAACTCTTATGCCCATTGAGGAAATCTCAAAGGCACAGCCTAAAACCTCGTTCCAGATAAGAATGTCGCCGTTGAGGCTCCAGTCGTCATAGTCGGGAGCTCTGCCGTCGTGAGGCTCGCCGCTGTTGAGCTTGCCGCCTATCTGCATGAGAAAAACGCTTTTCTTCGCTTTTGTGATTGCGTTTTCTCTCTCTTTGGGTGTAAGGCCGGGGTACATATCCTCCAGCTCCTGAGCGGTGATAAAGAAAACATCGTCGCAGATTTCCGTTTTAAGGGCGGGATATTCCTCTTTGAGGATATCGCTGGTGCGCTTGAGAGCGTGAATTATTTTTCTGACGGTTTCCTTAAGATAATCGATATTTCTGTCGGCCTTGGTGATGACCTTTTCCCAGTCCCACTGGTCAACAAAAATCGAATGAAGATTGTCACAGCTGTCGTCACGTCTGATAGCGAGCATATCGGTGTAGATTCCCTCGCTGGCTCTGTAGCCATAGTTGTGAAGCGCCATTCTCTTCCATTTCGCAAGGGACTGAACAACCTCGGCAGTGCCTTCGATTTCGTTCATTGTGAAATGAACCTTTCTCTCAACACCGTTAAGGTCATCGTTTATGCCGGAATCCTGCGTAACGATGAGGGGAGCTGTTACGCGGTCAAGGTTGAGCGTTTTGCTCAGCCTCTGCTGAAAAGTATCTTTAATAAGCTTTATGGCTTTTTGAGTGTCACGCTGAGACAGGGTGGATGAGTATCTCTCGGGAAAAACAAGACAGCTCATTTATATCACTCCTTATTATCTGATGTTGCCGACTGTGCGGGGGTAGAAAATGACGTCTCTGATATTGCTCATGCCTGTGCAGTACATGATGATTCTCTCAAAGCCGAGACCGAATCCGCTGTGAGGAACTGAGCCGAATTTTCTCAGGTCGAGATAATCGCTGTAGTCGTCCTTCTTCATTCCCTTTTCGTCCATGGCCTTGATAAGCTTGTCGTAGTCAGCCTCTCTCTCGCTGCCGCCGATGATTTCGCCGACGCCGGGAACAAGCAGGTCTGTAGCCGCAACAGTCTTTCCGTCGGGATTCTGCTTCATGTAGAATGACTTGATTCCCTTAGGATAGTTTATGAGGAATACGGGCTTTTTATAAATCTGCTCGGTAATATATCTTTCGTGCTCGCTCTGGAGGTCACAGCCCCAGTCAACAGGATACTGGAACTCAACGTCAGCTTTTTTAAGAAGCTCGATAGCGTCTGTATAGTCAACAACAGCGAAATCGTTGTTGATAACATTGAGAAGCTTCTCTGTAAGGCCCTTTTCAAAGCGGTCTTCAAAGAATTTAAGCTCCGCGGGGCATTTCTCCATGAAATCTCTGATGATGTATTTAATCATGTCTTCCGCAAGCTCAATAAGGTCGGGCAGCTCACAGAATGCAATTTCGGGTTCGATGTGCCAGAATTCCGCAACGTGGCGGACTGTGTTGCTGTTCTCTGCTCTGAAGCTGGGTCCGAATGTGTAGATTTTACCCATTGCCATAGCGGCAACCTCGCCCTCAAGCTGACCTGAAACGCTGAGGCCTGCTTTCCTGCCGAAGAAATCGTTTGCGTAGTATTCGTCAGCGTTCTTGTAGTCCTCGGAGTAACCGATTGTGGTTACCTTGAACATTTCGCCGGCGCCCTCGCAGTCACTGCCTGTGATAAGGGGAGTGTTAACGTAAACGAAACCTCTGTCCTGAAAATATCTGTGGATAGCGGCGGCCATGACAGAGCGTACTCTGAAAACAGCGTTGAATGTATTTGTTCTGACTCTGATGTGAGGAATCTCACGGAGAGTCTCAAGCTTCTGGAATTTTTTCTGAAGGGGATAATCAGCGGGACATTCGCCTAAAACGATGATTTCCTTCGCGTTGATTTCAACGCCGCCGTTGTTTTCGTTGGCAACAACTGTGCCGATAACCTTGAGAGCGGCGCCGAGCTTGCCTGCCTGCTCGGGCATATCAAAGCCGTTGGCTTTGTCAATAACTATCTGAAGATGATTGAGCGTTGTGCCGTCGTTAAGAGCGAGGAACGCTACGTTTTTGGAGTTTCTTGCGGTGCGTACCCAGCCGCATACTGTAACCTCTGTGCCGATAAGAGCGGCGTTTGAGAAAATTTCGCTGATGTCGATGTGTTTCATAATAATCCTCCGTATAAATAAAAATACAGCTGTCTGTCCTGCGGAAAAATTCCGTTTACATAGGACGAGCAACTGTAACCCGCGGTACCACCTATATTGCCTTTTTCAGGCCTCTCTTTGCGGCTTCTTCAAAAAGCCTGTTGATGTAACGGTCAACTCCCGGCGCGCTTACTCATTATACTTTCAGCTTGCGGCTCCGAAGTGTTCTTCCTGCAAATGTCGCTGCGGAGCTTCCACCGCCCTCCGCTCTCTGTAAGCACGTTTTCACAGTACTTTTCTTCATCTGCGCCTGTCGGTCTATTATATCCTTATAGTCATGATTTGTCAACCGCAAAAATGCAAAAAAATCCTGCCCGCTGAGCGGACAGGATTTTAAAGCTTTATTTATTATTCGTAATCGTCTTCGTCATTCTTCTTTTTGTTTGAGATAACGATTGCCGCTACTGCGCCGCCTACGAGAACTGCTGCTGCGCCGCCGATAATGCCGATAAGCTTGGGGTCAAGAGCCTTGCCCTCATCCTCTTCCTCAACGGAGGCTTCGGTTGTTGTGGTGTAATAATCATAGTCATCTGCTTCTATGATTTCATCCACAGGCTCTGTGAGGAATTCATCTGTTGATGTTTCATCTGTTACTTCAGATGTAAGTAATGCCTTATCGTCAATCTTTGTTGTGGGAAGCTTTGCTGTTGTTTTTTCGTTTTTCTTTGTAACTATCTGGCCCTTTTTAGTGGTTGTAGTGGGTTTGGTAGTGGGCTTGGTAGTAGGCTTGGTTGTGGGTTTGGTGGTAGACTTGGTTGTGGGCTTTTCTGTGGGCTTTGTCTTTGAACCTGAAACACTGCTGTTGCTCATGGAAGCTGACGCGGTTCGGTTGACTGAGTCTTCTGTAACTGTGCAGTCTGTTACAGCGCCGGAGATTGAATAGTCGCCCTCTTCGGGAACGGTGAATGTTGCTGTGATAACTGTACCGTTTGAATATCCGTCAATAGCTGCCATTGAAACCTTACCGTTGCTTTTGTTGCCGTATCCGCCTGAGGCGGTGATTGAATCACAAGTAACGCCGCTTGATGTGCTGAACTGGAAGTCCATTGCGTTGAATGTTCCGCTGGTAAGGTTAACCGCAACTGTAACCTTATTGCCGCTTTCGCCTGTTTTGGTCATGGAAAAGGTGGGGTCTGCAGCTGCGTTTGCACTGATTACAAATGCAGAAGCTACGCCGATAATCATAACAAGGCTGAGAAACAGAGCAATTATTTTAGCTGTTTTTTTCATTTTCATAACTCCTTTTAATCATCCGGGTTTAAAATACACGCCCTGCATGCACGATAAAACCCGAACTTATTAACACGGATATAATAACAGAAAGTGAAAAATAAATCAACAGTTATTTTCAGTAATTTACATTTTATTAAAAATCTCTTAACATTGGCGGAGTAAAATAAGCATTGACACGGATTGCGTAATCGTGTATAATATACCCGATTATAGATTAGGTTGGTGTTGCGTGATGAGGGCATTCTTAAAGATAATCGCTCTTGTTTTGTGCATTGCCGTTATCTTCCCCGTGTGCGCCGGCGCGCTTGAGGAATCACTGATATTGATTACTCCGCCCGACAGGGTCGACTTCTATGAAGGACGCGACTGGGTATATGTCAACAAACAGATTACGCCTCTTGCAAACTTTGACATGACCGGAACTGTTGTTGAGTATGACGGAATGGAAATCCCGTTTTATATCTTCCCGTGGGGTGCCAATATGTGGAGCGAGCCTGTCAGCGGCAAATGGCAGACGGGACTCAATGATGTCTATATTTTAATAGACGATGTTGACGGCGTATATACACGCAGCTCGGTTAATCTGCATTCCATAAGGAGCATTGCCGTTATTCAGGCGCCTAATTATACAAATTATATAAGAGGCATTGACTGGGATTATAATTCGGACGGCGGGATAGACGTTAATACCGTAAAGCTTGACGGATTGAACATCAAGGTTTTTTATTCTGACGGTACAAACGAAATTATCGCTTATAACAGGAAGACGCAGAATATTACGTGGACAATAACCGATGATACGTTTAAGTTTTCACTCGGTACGAACCGTGTCTACGCTTCCTACTGCGGCAAGACCGCGGCGTTTACATTTGATATTGAGCTTGAAAGTGTTGTGTCCGCTTCGACAGGCACGCAGCCGTCAAAGCGCACGTATTATTTCGGCGATGACTGGAAATATGTAAACGGCAGAATAACCCCTGACATTGACCTTTCCGGTCTTGTTGCCAATGTAACCTATAATAACGGCCGGAGCGGCACGATTTCTTATGACGAGGAGCCGGAAAGATTCGCTGTGAAGCAGAATCAGGAATACTGGACGAATCAGAGCAGACTTGCCGTTATGCTTGATTCAGCCTTTGAGCTTTCCGTTTCATTCGGATTTGCGGTTTGCGGTGACGTTAATCTTGACGGAATAGTAAACTCCACAGACGCACTGTGTGTTCTCAAATACATTGTGGGCAATATGGAGCTTGACGAAATTCAGATAAGATATTCGGATGTAAACGACGACGGCAGAATCAATTCGGCAGACGCTTTGTCAATACTTAATAAAAGCGTAGGTCTGATAACATTTTTTGAAGCAGAAATATAAATATCGGAGGAAAAAGATATGAAATATTTAACAAGAACATTATGCATTATTCTTTCTTTGATTACAGCATTCACGGCCATGGGCCTGTCTGTAATGGCTGAGGAGGAATCACTTCCCGAAAACGCTTCGTATGTAACGGGCGACGCTGACGGAAACGCCATTGTTAACTCAGCGGACGCACTTACAATACTCAACTACGCTATCGGCAACTTTGACATTCCCGATGTTGTACGCCGCACTGCCGCAGATGTAAACGATGATGACAAAGTAAACTCCACAGACGCCTTATACATACTCAATTATAAGGTCGGCAATATACCGATGTATAAAGACTCTGAGCATCCCGAACTCGGCGCGTTCCCCCGCAGCAACTACAACATTAAAAAGCTTGCGGGCAACATGATGATTGACGGATACACAGGCTGCGTTATCGACGCAAAGGGCGTTGGCCTTGTAGGTTATGCTTACGATATGAACGCGGGTGTATTCTATGCAACAGGCGAAGGCTTCCAGCGTGAATTCGGCTACAACGAGATGTATGACCGTATTGCTGTTGTAGGTACAATGCCTCTTGATACAACAAGAGTTAAGTTCAATTATGACGGTAAGGACTGGATGGTTCAGTTCTGGAAGGGCTTCTACGGTCTTGTATTCGCAGGCTGTGAAATCGGTGTCTACAACCGTCCCGAAGGAATGGGCGACGACCTTTCAGCTTATAACGTTGTTCCCCTTGATTATTATCAGGATTTCACAATAGAGTTCTACTATAATAATCCCGATAAAGCTACACTGTTCAGCCCCTCAAAGCCCGACTTTACAAGAAGCACAAAAACATGGTGGTTCACAGCGTTCGAGCCTTCAATCAACGTTTCTCCCGCAACAAATGTTCCCAAGATGAAGTTCAAGTGCACAATGAAGTTCAACGACCACGGTCTCTATGAGGCATTTATCGGCGGACTTAAGGAAGTTGACAACATTTTCGCAAACTACACAGGTAAGTCAAGAAGCTTCTACTTTGTAGAAGGTCAGAACTTCAAGCAGCTCGGCGACGACACTGTATGGTTCGAGTGGCATTAATCATATTTTTGATTCAGCACAGGGCTTAAATTAAAAGTTAAAAAGCAATTCAGAGATAACGGAAAATCTGAAATCTCTGAATTGCTTGTTTTTTTTTTTGCAGAAATGTATAATCATTTACTGTCAAAACATTCTGAGGTCGGTGTTTCCCGAGGGGAAATGCCGATTTTTCATATTGACAAATACGGCAGGAAAATATATAATATTATTCGTATATTTATAAGCAGATTTTTGAATTTGCGGATTTTAATACTAAAGGAGCAATAATTATGCTTGATTTAAAATTTTTAAGAGAAAACCCCGAAATTGTTAAACAGAATATCAAAAACAAATTTCAGGACAGCAAGCTTCCTCTCGTTGACGAGGTTATCGAGCTTGACAGAATAAGCAGAGCAAACAAGGGCGAGGCTGATTCACTCAGAGCCGGCAGAAACAAGCTTTCAAAGCAGATAGGCGCACTGATGGCTCAGGGCAAAAAGGAAGAGGCTGAAGAGATTAAAGCTCAGGTTACCAAGAATGCTCAGCGTCTTGCAGAGCTTGAGGCTCTTGAGACTGAATACAGCGAAAAAATCACAAAGATTATGATGACAATTCCCAACATTATCGACCCGTCAGTTCCCATCGGTAAGGACGACAGCGAAAATGTTGAGGTTGAAAAGTTCGGCGAGCCCGTTGTTCCCGATTTTGAGATTCCTTATCATACAGAGATTATGGAAAGCTTCAACGGTATCGACCTTGACGCCGCGAGAGATGTTGCCGGCAACGGATTCTATTATCTTATGGGCGATATCGCAAGACTTCATTCCGCGGTTATTTCATACGCGAGAGATTTCATGATTGACAGAGGCTTCACATACTGCGTACCTCCTTTCATGATAAGAAGCAATGTCGTTACAGGCGTTATGAGCTTTGCCGAAATGGGTGCCATGATGTATAAAATCGAAGGTGAAGACCTTTATCTTATCGGCACAAGCGAGCATTCAATGATTGGTAAATTTATTGATAAAATTCTCCCTGAGGAATCACTTCCCCAGACTCTTACCAGCTACTCACCATGCTTCCGTAAGGAAAAGGGTGCGCACGGCATAGAAGAACGCGGCGTTTACAGAATCCATCAGTTCGAGAAGCAGGAAATGATAGTTGTCTGCAAACCCGAAGACAGCAAGATGTGGTTTGACAAACTCTGGCAGAATACTGTTGACCTTTTCCGCTCTCTTGATATCCCCGTAAGAACTCTTGAGTGCTGCTCAGGCGACCTTGCTGACCTTAAGGTTAAGAGCGTTGACGTTGAAGCATGGTCACCCCGTCAGAAGAAGTACTTCGAGGTCGGCAGCTGCTCAAATCTCGGTGACGCACAGGCAAGAAGACTTAAAATCCGCGTAAACGGCAAAGACGGCAAGTATCTTGCTCATACACTGAATAATACAGTTGTTGCTCCTCCCAGAATGCTCATTGCTTTCCTTGAGAACAATCTTAACGCAGACGGAAGCGTAAGCATCCCCGAGGCTCTCAGACCTTACATGGGTGGCAAGGCTGTTATTGAAAAAATAAAATAATATTGAGGTAAAATTTAATGAGTACAGCAATTCCCTGCACGGTTATGCTTCCCAGAGCTGAAACTCCGGAAAGCGTAGGCGTGGATTCAAAAGTTTTTGAAGAGTATATTAAAAACATTGAAAAGCATAAATGGGCTTTTGACAGCCTTATGGTTTTCAGACACGGCAAAGTTGCGGCAGAGTGTTATTGGGAGCCTTATAATAAAGATACATATCACGATATGTTTTCTTTCAGCAAGACAGTTACCGCAACAGCGGTAGGCTTTGCTATTGATGAGGGACTCCTTTCACTTGACACCAAGGTTTATTCATTCTTCCCCGAGAAGTATGCAAAGCTTTCAGGCAAAGAGAAGGAACGTGCCGACAAGCAGACTATCCATTCGCTTCTTTCAATGCGTTCAGGCAAAAACATCAGCCTTTTCAGCAATAAAGAAACAATGGACTGGACTGATATGTATATGGATACAAAGTTCAGCTCTGACCCCGACAGAAAATGGGGCTACATAAGCGAGAATATTTATATGCTCGCAAAGATTGTTTCCATTGTTTCAGGCCAGACGGTTACTGAGTATCTTACTCCCAGACTTTATGAGCCTCTCGAGATGGGCGTTCCCAGATGGGAAGGCGACCACAACGGTATTGAAGCAGGCGGCTGGGGTATTCAGATGTCAACAGAGCAGATGGCCAAGTTTACACTTGTATATCTTCAGGACGGTATGTATAACGGCAAGCAGGTACTTCCCAGATCATGGCTTGATGTCTGCATGAAGCCGCATATCGAAAAAGTTCCCTGCGTAATACATGACGGTACAAGCTACGGATATCAGATGTGGCTTAATAATAACCCCAAGTATGTAAGATTTGACGGACTCTTCGGTCAGATTTCAGTCATACTCCCCGAATATGACGCGTTTGTTATGTTCAACGCTTCCGATCCCCGTGAGTATGAATATATTAAGGATATTTTCAATTTCTTCCCCCGCGGATTTGTTGATGATATCCCCGAGAGAACTGCAGAAGAAATGGCGGCGTTTAAAGCGGAATGCTCACGCAGATGCTATGACTGGGCAGCTCCCACACCGAGAAACAAGGAAATGGAGCAGCGCATTGACGGCAAAAAGATAAGCTTTAAGCAGAGAGACAACGCAAGTATTCTCGGTGCTGTAACCTTCTTTAACTGGAGCAAGCACTGCGGCAAAATGGAATACTGCAAGTTCGATTTCAAATCAGAAAAGCCGAAGTTCATCTGGAAAGAGAAGAACAGCCCGGAGAACTGCATTGATATTGATTTTGACGGTGATTTTGCTTTCTCAAAGGCTACGCTTGCTGATATTGATTTTGATATGGCGGCGCAGGGCAACTGGATTGGCGATAAGCTTAAGCTTAATATCCGCCCGATGGGCAGAACTCAGCGCCGCGAAATGATTTTCAAATTCAGCGATAAGGGCGCAGTTATTAAATCATACGCCTGCCCCAATATCGGCGAGATGCTTGTTTTCTATGCTTTCTTCAGCGGAATTAAAATTCCGTCAGGTCTGAAGAGATTCATTGAAACAGTGGCGGCTAAAATCGCGAACGAGGTATGGATTGACCCGAGCCTCATAGGAAAATTCGAAAAATAATTATATACTGTTTATTAACGGAATCGGCTGAAAATCACCCGGTTCCGTTAGCTTTTTTATGTTTTTTATGATTATATGGAATTTTTATAAAAAATCATGAAAAAACTGTGAAATTTTTATAAAAATCATCTTGAATATGTGAAAAAACTATGATAATATACTAACAGGAGTTGATTTTATGATCTGTTGGATTTGTCTTGTTTTCGGAATCATATCCACGTGCATTTTTATTTATAAAAGAGAGGCTAATTCAAGCCATTTTGCGCTTCTTCTCAAGACATCTTCGAGTATGCTTTTTATAATGACGGCGATTTTTGCCGTTTATTATAATAAAGGCGACATGCGCTACGGTCTGCTTATAGCGCTCGGTCTTGTTTTCAGCATGCTCGGTGACATCTGGCTTGACCTTAAATGGATTTACCCGAAGGATGTCAGGTATTATCTTTACGGCGGATTCGTGTTCTTCATGCTCGGCCACGTATGCTATACCTCGGCAATGGGGCTTTCAAATCATCTTGCCGTAAAAGATTTTCTTTTATGCCTTATAATGCCTTTGATTGTTTCTGTGGGAACTCAGTTCGCGGCAAAGCCTCTTAAGCTTGATTTTACGGGCTACAAATTCATAACATCGCTTTATTCGTTTTTCCTTGCGATGACGCTCAGCGTTTCAACCGTTATAGCTTTTAAAACAGGCGGAGAAAAGTCTCAGGTGATGATGGCGGCAGGAGCATTCCTTTTCTTCCTTTCCGATTTGATTCTGAGCAATACATATTTCGGCGTCAACAAGGTTTCAAAGTCCTATATAGCTTCAAACCATGCGCTTTACTACGCAGGTCAGTTTATGATAGCGATGTCTGTCTTTTTCTTTGATTAATATGATGTTTCAAAACGGGTCTGCATTGCAGACTCGTTTTTCTATTGATTTTTTAAATCAGATTTGATATAATGACAGCGGATTCTGAAAAACTGAGACAGAGGTGCTTTTATGAAAAGATTTTTAAGCCTGATGCTTTGTGTCGCTATGATTGCGGCATTTTCACTGGGCGCATACGCACGGTTTACAACCTACGGTGATGTAAACTGTGACAGCAAAATAAATTCCTCAGACGCTCTTTATGTGCTTATGGTTTGCGTCGACCTTAAAACTCTTGACGCTGACGGCAAAAAGGCCGCGGATGTTGACGGCAACTCAAAGGTGAATTCCTCAGACGCTCTTATGATTCTTAACTACAGCGTTGGCAATATCAGCGAATTCACTGTCGGCAGTGATACACCCACACCGGGTCTGGACCATGATGTATATTAAAAATATATAGAAAAATTATTGGAGGAAATTTTATGATTAAAGTAATTGTTTCACTTTTCACAACGGTTATCATGCTTTTCGGCAACCTTTTCGGCCTTACAGGCTATAAAGGTACTGACCATGAGGATTTCAGAAACTACAAAAATGTTATCCTGATGATTGCTGACGGCAACGGTGCCAACACAATCGCCGCAACCAAAAAGCTCAAGAACACAACACTTGCCATGGACAGTATGGCGGTTAAGTGCGAATCTGAGACAAGAAGCCTTACAGACAAGGTTACAGACAGCGCGGCAGGCGGTACCGCTCTTGCAACAGGTATCAGAACATACAACGGTGCAATCGGCGTATATATCTTTGACCCCATAGGCAGTCTTTTCAATGTGCCGAAGAACCTTTCTGAGCTTGCTATTGAAAACGGCAAGTCAGCAGGCGTTATTACAACAGATAAGACAAGCGGTGCTACTCCCGCAAGCTTCTCTGCTCATGCTCCCGACAGAGGAAATGAAAAGAACATATCCAAGGACCAGATGAAATCAGATTTAGAGCTTATCTGGGGTGCTTCAAGTGAGACGGTTACTCCCGAATTCTGCGCAAAGCAGGGCTTTGAATATATCTCAACGCAGGAAGAGATGGAGGCTCTTGAGCCCGGCACACGCTCATTCGGTCAGTTCAGCTTTGATGATTTCGCAACGATTAATAATTCCAACGGCACTCCTTATATCGCTGACATGACAGAGAAGGCTATCGAGCTTCTCAGTGCTGACGAAGACGGCTTGTTCCTCATGGTTGAGGGCGCACAGGTTGATAAATTCTCTCACAGCAACAATCTTGAAGGCGCGGCAAATCAGCTTGTTGAGTTCAGCAAGGCTGTTCAGGCGGCTCTTGACTTTGCCGAAAAGGACGGAAACACTCTTGTAGTTGTTACCGCAGACCATGAGACAGGCGGCATTACTCTCAATGAAGAAACAGGCGAATATTACTACACCAAGACAGGCCACACAGGCGTAAACGTACCCTGCTTTGTATCTGCTGATGACGCGGGCTTTGTTACAGGCGAAGCATATAAAAACTGTGAAATCAGCACTCAGATAGCGAGAGTCATGGGATATGACTTCTGGCAGTTCCCGTCTCTTAAGTTTAAGAATACACCCACATTCTGATTATAAATTATAACGCTCCGGCTGTAATTCAGTCGGAGCATTTTTCGTTATAAAGCTTTTAATGTGTTGTTCGCAGGTTCGATTAAATAAAAAACACCCCATCCGGGATGGATAGAGTGTTGGAGCTGGTGACGGGAATCGAGCAGGGCGCTGCCCTGCCGCCTGCGGCAAAAAAATTATATTCGCCTTTTGCTGCGCAAAAGATGCGTGGTTGCAGGTTCGATTAAATAAAAAACACCCTATCCGGGGTGGATAGAGTGTTGGAGCTGGTGACGGGAATCGAACCTGCAACCTGCTCATTACGAATGAGCTGCTCTGCCATTGAGCCACACCAGCGACCTGTTAATTATAATAAATAATATGCCTTTTTGCAATAGTTTTTCAAAAAAATTTTTTATATTCATCTATTAATAAATATTTTAAATTTTATCCATTTATTGTACTTGATTTTAATTAAAAAATATTGTAACCTATATACAGCTCTTAGATTAAGAATTTTTAACGTGAAAGGCGTGTTTATATGAAAAAGAGTTTAAGCATTTTTTTATGCATTCTGATGGTTGTACTTACCTTCAGCTCATGCAAGTTTATTAAAACAAAGGAGCCTGAAGAGACCGATACAACAACTACAACAGCAAAGGCCTCCGAAACAAAGGCGGATGACAAGACATCCGAGAGCAAATCTGAAGAAGGCACAGATGACGGAGAATCAATCACAGTTTTTGTTACCGATAAAAACAATGAGGTTGTCACCAATAAGGACGGCACACCCAAGACTGAAAAGATTGACCTCAACAAGCTTCAGGAAGAGCTTGAAAAAGAGATGGAAAAGAGCACCACTAAAAAATCAGGTGACAAGACAACAAAAAGTTCAGGCGGTTCATCTTCTGAGATTGCTCCTCAGAGCGGAAAAGAAGACCTGCTTCCCGAAGGCTCAAAGGTTAACGACACTACATTGATGAAAACCATTGTAGAGCCTGTACTTAAGGGCGGCACATACACAATCAAGGGCAACATCAAGGCGGAGGGTCAGTCAATCGGCGCTCAGATTGCTTTCAGGAATTCAAAGGATTACTCGGTTCAGATTACAATGTCCGTTTTCTCGGTACGTGTTTTCTGCAACAACGGCAAGTATTACATGGCACTTCCCTCAATGGGCAAATATGCTGAGATTTCCGCCGACGATATCGGTGATATCGGAGACATGTCTGAGGCATTCAAAGAAAAAGAAGCCAAATACATCAAGACAACAACTGTCAAGGTCGGCAAACAGAGCTATACCTGCGAGGAATACAAAACCTCCACAGGAACAGCGAAGTATTACTTCAATTCAAACGGTGAATGGAAGCGTATGGAAATAATCGAGGGTGAAACAATCCTTGTATGGGAAATCACATCATTCACAAAATCCGCAGAAAAAAGAATGTTTGAAGTTGATAAGCTCTGGAAGAAAGACGAAACTCTTGCAGGTATAATATAAGATATGAACAGTAAAGAAACCGTAATTATTACGGGTGCGTCCGGGGGTATAGGCAGCGCAATCGCCGCCGCCTTTGCCGAAAACGGATACAACGCAGTAATAAATTATAATAAGAATGAAAAAGCTGCCCTTTCGCTTTGCTCCGCGCTCAGTGAAAAGGGCGCCTGCGTCAGAGCGTTTAAAGCAGATGTTTCGGATTCAGCTCAGGCTGACGCTCTTATTGATTTCGCGAAGGCTGAGTTCGGCCGCATAGATGTGCTCGTGAATAACGCGGGCATAGCTCAGCAGAAGCTGTTTACAGATATAACGGATGAGGATTTCGACAGAATGTTCAATGTGAACGTCAGAAGCGTTTTTAACTGCTGCCGCGCCGTGCTTCCGTCAATGATTCACTGTAAATACGGCAGAATAATAAATATCTCATCCATGTGGGGTGTATGCGGCGCATCGTGTGAGGTGCATTATTCCGCTTCCAAGGCGGCGGTTATCGGTCTTACCAGAGCGCTGGCCAAAGAGGTCGGCCCGTCGGGCATAACAGTTAACTGTATTGCACCGGGGCTGATTGATACCCCCATGAACGGCAATCTTACAGAGGATACAATAAAACAGCTCTGCGAGGATACTCCCGTTTCACGAATAGGCACTCCCGAGGATGTGGCGAAGGCTGTACTTTTTCTTGCGAACAGCAATTCGTCTTTTATAACAGGTCAGGTTCTGGGCGTTGACGGCGGGTTTATATAATTTTCCCATATTACATCTTGATTTATTTATTTTTTTATGATAGAATAGTGAAGCATAGTTATAATATTGATCCTTGAAGGAGGAATATAAATGGCTTCTTGTCCCAAGTGCGGAAAAAAATTAAAATTAACAGATATTAAGCCCACCTGTCCTCATTGTAATACTAACCTTCTGTATTATAGAATTGAGGAACGTCTTGAGGTTGACGCTCTTAATGCAGAACGTGAGCA
The DNA here is from genome assembly GCA_045641565.1 of Acutalibacteraceae bacterium. GTDB lineage: Bacteria > Bacillota > Clostridia > Oscillospirales > Acutalibacteraceae > CAG-488. The sequence goes on from JAZUHE010000084.1 coordinate 17,368, forward strand.
TGCTCACACTCAGAAAAAGCTTGACAGAGCTAAGGCCGCTATGATCGGCGGACCTTTCGCAATCGTGAGAGACGTGCTTCTTGTTCTTACAATATGCGCATTTCTGCTTCCTCTTGCAAAGCTTTCCGCTGTAGGACCGTTCTTCAGCGAAACAGGTGAGATAAGCAAATCCTTCGGTGCAATAGAGCTTGTAACCGAGCTTATGGAATTTGACTTCGGTGCGTTGGGACTTGCAGGTTCTTCAATAGTCGGCACATCAACAATTATGTTCGCGGCTTCAATCGTTACTATAGCCCTTGCTCTTCTTTCAGCACTGTTCCAGCTTATCTTCAGCTTCCTTTCCTGCTCACCCAAGGGATTCATAAGAAACGTTATTTTCTCCGTAATGGGCATAGTTTTCTCAGTTGCATCTATATTCACTTTCAAAGCTTTCATTTCTAATATGGATAAGGTTCTTCCCGGATTTATGACCGGTTCAGTCGGAGCAGGCATATTTGTTGTTATCGGAATGTTTGTTCTTGTTCTTGCTCTTAATATTTTCATTAAGGCTAAGGATGCAATTAAGGTTGAATACAAACCCTGCTACATAGGCAAAGACAATATGCCTTTTGAAGAATTCGTTGAGATTTACGGCGATAAGGAAATCGACCTTGATATGGTAGTTGAAAACGCTGATAAATTCATGAAGACAAAAGAAGAAAAAGCCGCAGAAAGACTTGCCGAAGCGGCAAATGTCGGCAAATAATCATAATAAATATTTCGGAGCCATTCTTAATTGAATGGCTCCTTATTTTTTTATTTAACTGTTTCAAACGGAAAAGTTACTTCCCACTCTCCCTCAATCAGCGTATCACAGGTGGTTATTTCACCGTAAAGGCTGTAATCTGAGAGTTCATCATACGGAATATCAAAAACGTACTCCTCATAACTGCCTTTGCGTTCTTTATCCCAGAACGGTATATTGCTGATGCAGTCCGTCAATTCGCCGCCTCTATTCTGCAGATACAGAAATCCGTGATTGTCGGTTTTGAGAATGTTTTCATAATATGCCTGTACATGAAGCTTGCCGTCAATATATCCCGCGGCGGAAATATACGCCCCGCCGGCAAGGGTAAAGCAATTTGTTTTCTGCGGCTTAAGAAATACATCTGATTCGATATTCCTGTCATCATTCCCTCTGAAATCGAGCTTTTTGCCGATGACGGTTTTGGGGGACTTGTTGACGGAATTCAGGTCAAAATCGTCAAAGGAACGGTTGAGTTCCTTTTTGCCCGTGAGCATCTGCGACACGGAAAATGTAACCTTATTAAGATTAATCTCTTTTTCTTCCATCTGCTGAATATATATCATAAATGCTGCGGTTTTGGTTTTTTTATCATAGCTTTCCATACGGCAGGTGCCGGAGCAGTCACCGATTCCGCGGATATTATAGCTGTCAAACAGGTCGACGGTACCGTCAATACGGTCTTTCTCAATATCCTTTACCGCGATCAGCACCTCAGCCTTATCGCCGTGGATATAAGCTGAGATAACCTCCATCTGAATTCCGCTGCTGACACAGGATTTCCTGACGGGCTTCAGCTTCTGAGCGAGCTGAGGCGAAACTGTATAAATCAGCTCGTACGCGGGGGCGATGTCATTCGCGGCGAGAACAGGCAGGGCTGTTATTACTATAATCACAGCGGCGGCAAGAATCGCGGCGGCGCGTCTGAATGTGAATACCTTTGCTTTTTTATTTTTGTTTTCAGCTTCTCTGATAAATCTGTCATCAATAAATTCCATAGAATCTGCGACAATATTTTTACTCAAAATAAACACCTTCTTCGTTGAGCTTTTTCTTAAGTCTGTTTCTTGTGCGAAAGAGAACTGATTTTACCTTGCTTTCTGAAAACCCGTATCTTTCCGAAATAGACGAAACGGAATCAAAATACCAGTAGCGCCGCACAAAAATACAGCGGTCACGTTTTGAAAGAGTCCCCAGAAACGAATTGATTATTTTTGCTGTTTCTTCGGCGTCAAGAGCTGAGCTGATTTTTTCATCTGACGGGATAAACTCCGAAAGCTCCTCAAATGCCGCGCAGATTTCTCCGCCGCCTCTTTTGGCGGCATTTTTATTGCGGAGTCTTTTTAAAGAAGCGTTGCGCACATATCTGCCTAAAAAGGTTCTGAAATCATCGGGCTGTTTTTCGGGAACGCTTTTCCATATATTATAAAAGGCTTCATTGACGCATTCCTCAGCGTCGGGTCTGCTGCCGAGAATATTGTATGCTATATTGAAGCAGTATCTTCCGTATTTGATGTTGGCCTCTTTTAAGGCGTTCTCGTTGCCCTGCAAGAAGAGCAGAAATATTTCTTTATCGTCCATCAGTTCACCTCCGTAAAAGGGCTTCACTGTTATACAACCCGAAAATGTTTTGACGTTGCAGACAGGAAAATAAAAAAGCAATCTGCCGAGCAAATTGCTTTTTATTATTATGGTGGTTTAAATTATTCCTGAATATTCTTAATCTTATATACGCATACGCCGTGGGGAGGAACAGTGTCTGCAAGAGCATAGTCAACCTTGATTTCTGTGTCGTCCCAGAGATTCTCAGCGATATATTCCTCGTCATATTTAAGCTCAACAAAGGGCTTTTCTGTGAGCTCCTTCATGGGAAGAGTGAAAAGACGGTAGTCATTTGTCTTGTTGAAGAAGCATACCGCCGCGGTACCGTCCTTAAGAGGCTTAACAAGGATATCGCCTGCGGGTGAGTAGCTGATTCTTCTGCACTGTGCGCCCAGCTCGTCCTGGTCAAGAGCGATAAGCTTTTTATTGGTAACCATCTTGAGAATTTCGTTTTCGCTGTCAACGCTTCCGTCAGGGAGAATGAAACGGCGGATATCGTTACCGAGAATAAGGGGAGCGGCCATCATGCACCAGAGCGAAAAATGAGCCTTGTTCTCTTCATAAGTGAGATTTCCGTTGCCGACCTCAAGCATATCGGGGCCGTTCCAGCCGCCGGGGCCCGCGTGCTTCCAGAGCTTGACGTTTATCTCATAAATTCCGAGGATTGACGGCCATATAGCCTTGATGTCGAGAGTCGTTCTCCAGAGATTGCCTGCGTTTCTGCCCCACTGCCACGGCATGTTGAAGCCCCATTCGCAGATTGAGAAGCAGATAGGCTTAACCTCACTGCCTGTTTCAGCCGCCTGCTCTTCAGCCGCCTGCTTAAGGTATTTGCCCATGTTGCGGTACTGAATAGCGGAGCTGTCCATAACAGAGCCGACGGGATTATAGAATCTGAGTGTGTTTTTGCCTTCTTTAAGCTCGATATATATATGATGCTTGCCTGTTGCGTGAATGAACTCCGAACCGGGAACGTCAACAACGTAATGCTCACTGCCGTTCACGTCAATTTCAAGATGCTTTGCAAGCTGAGTTCTTCTCTTCATATAGAATGTAACGGCGTATTTGCCGTCTTCGGGAGCTTCAACCGTAAATGTGGCGGCACCGAGACCGTATGAAAGACCGGTTAAATATTCGCCGGAGTCGAGAGAAGTGCCCTTCATAAGCTTCGCGTCGCCTTCAAGCTCAGCGTCTCTTGCGAGATAAAGCTTTTCACCTTCGATTTTACCGCCGCTGAGTGAAATCTTTTCAAGCATCGGAGCGATTCTTGAGGTATAAACTCTGTGGCAGAAGTCATATTTGAAGTATTCAACGCCCCATTTTGCAAATGTACGTGCGTCGGTGAGCTCGTGACCGTAGCTTGCGGGAAGGTCCTGGCAGGTAAGCGTTCCGTTTGAAGAATAGATGCCGAGCTTAACGCCCAGAGCATTTACCTTATCTGCGAGAGCTTTGATTCCTGAGGGGAATGTAACGGGGTCGGGAACCATTTCGTCGTTTTCGTTTCTTACGGCAGCCTGCCAGCAGTCATCGATATTGACATACTTATAGCCCGCGTCAAGAAGACCTGTTTCTTTAAGAGCTTTTGCTGTGTCATAGATGAGGTCTTCGTTTATTTTATTGGCAAAGGTGTTCCAGCTTGACCAGCCCATAGGGGGAGTGAGTGCAACGCCGTTGTTATATGCGTCATCCCACTGCACATTAGGTTTAACTCTTTTTGAAAGCTTCTGGGCAGCCGACGTGGGAGTCTCCTTATTCTTAATCATATATGCGCCTGCTGCGGCAACAGCAGAGATTGCGGCCAGTTTTTTACTCATACAATAACCTCCGTATAAATATTAAGACAATGCAAATTATTGCACAACTATAATAAAATTATATATTAAAATGAATTATTTTTCAATCGGTTTTTAACATATTTGTATATAATAACTATTGTTTTTTTATAAAATAGTGATATAATAAACAAATCAAGCAAATGAATATTTGATAATTTATCCGTTTTCTGCCTGAATGTTGTGTTTCCAAGCTCAAAACAGGCATTAAAGGGATTTTTTAACTTTAACGGAGGGCAGTATTATGGAAAACCTGCTTAACGAAATTATCAGAAGCGACAATGACGCAAAACAGAGACTGACTCAGGCGGAGGATTACCGCCGTGAGAAAATAGTTGCGCTTCAGTCACAGAAAGAAGAAATTGAAAAAGAAGAGCTTCGCAGAGCGGTTGAGGATTTGCTCAAAAAAGATGAAAAGAGAAAATCCGCGGGCGATAAGCAGATTTCTCAGCTTAAAAAGAGTCATAAGGCCGCTGAGGATAAGATGAACGAGCTTTATAAAAACAACAGCTCAAAATGGGTTAAAAGAATAGTTGACGGTGTTATCAACGGCTGATTATTACAAAGCGGAAAGGCGGTGAACCGTTACGGGATATTCTTCAAATGCAATCATGGCAAAAAGCCGCGCCATTTACGGCAAGCGGCTCAGGAAGCAGGACTATGACAACCTGCTTAACTGCAAAAACATAAACGAGCTTGTATCATATCTGAAAACGAGAACGGTTTACTCCGCGACGTTTGAAACTGCGAATTCGGAAATGAGCGCTTTTCAGGTGGAAGAGCTGCTGAGAATTGACACTCTTAAGGATTTCCAGAAAATAAGCAGATATGAAATTTCCTCGGGTGAGGATTTTTATAAATATTTCATCATGAAAAATGATGTTCAGCAGATACTCAGATTTCTTCATTTTCTGATTATCGGCAGACCCGAGGAATACCTTAAGGTTATGCCGCCGTTTTTAAATGAACAGACAAATGTTGATCTGATAAAGCTGGCCGCGGCGTCGGGCTTTGACGAGATGCTTAAGGTGCTTAAGGGCACGGGTTATGACGCTGCGCTCAAGCCTTTCAAGCCGGTTTATCAGAATCCGGAAAGCTACGTTAAAATGGAGTGCTCGCTTAATAAGATATTATGGAAAGCGGAGTACGACATTGTTAAAAAATACAGCGGCAGTCAGCGCGCTGAAATTGAGGAAATTCTCACATATGAAAATGATATGGAGAATCTTGTACGTATATACAGACTCAAAAGACTTGCGAATACGGATAAAACCGTTATCAGAGATTATTTGAATCTTTATTTTACGCATTTCACCGATAAGGACATTGAGCTGATGCTTGAAAAAAGCACCGCGAGAGAAATGCTTCAGCAGGCGACAGAGTCTCATTATAAAAAAGATTTTGCTCAGACCGATTTTCTCACTCTTGAGGATTTCACACAGAGAGTAATTTACAAAAAGCTTCACAGAGAAATACGCTACAGCACCAACCCTGTTGCGGTTATGATATGTTATTTCTTTTTGAAGCAGAACGAAGTAAACAACATCATTCATATAGCGGAGGGCATCAGAAGCAGAATATCGGCCGAAGCTATAGAGCAGGTTTTAATAGGAACGGAAGATTAAGCCTGCACGGAGTTTGCTTATAAGGAGGAATGTTTTTGGCAATCGAAAAAATGAAATTGGTCAGAATTTTCGGCAAGGTTGAAAATCTGGACAGCTTTATTACCTCGTGCTGTATCAGCGGTGATTTTCACCCCGAGAATGCCATGAACTATGTTTCCGCTCATATGGGATTTGTTCCCGTTAACGACGAAAATCCCTACACCGCCACGATTCAGAAAATTGAAGAACTGGCGCAGATTTCGGGTGCGACCCTTAAAGAAACGTTTAAGGGGCAGGAAATTATAGTTGACACCAATGAGATTGATTATATTGACGAGCTTGTGGAAAAGCTCAGTAAGGTGCATGACCGCCGAGCGGAAATCGCTCAGAAGCTGGAGCAGTGCGCTGATGAAACCGAAAAATTCAGTCATTTCACAAATCTTACCACAAAGATTGACGAGCTGCTTTCATGCGAATTCATGAAAATCCGCTTCGGCAGCATACCGAATGACTGTTATCCGAAGCTCAAGGCATATGAGGACAATGAAAATATTCTCTTCATTCCCTGCGAGCAGGACGAAAAAAGATGCTGGGGCGTATATGCCGTTCCCGACTCGAAGCATGCAGAGATAGACAGAATTTTCGCGACTCTCTATTTTGAGAGAATCAGAGTTCCTGCCAGCGAGGGAACGCCTGAGGAAATCGTCAGAAAGCTCAGCGCCGAAAAAGAGGATCTTGAAAAAGAGCTCGCGCTGATTGATGAGGATGTTCAGACTCTCTGGAGCAAACACGGCGAAAGAATCGAGAGCACATACGCTCACTTCAAGATAGTAAGCACCGCATACGATATAAGGCGCTTCGCGATAAAAGACAAGCGCACGGGCGAAGAATTCATGATGATAGGCTGGGTACCCGAAAGCGGCTATGAATGGTTCACCGATAAGCTGACGCAGATACCCGAAACAAGATTTGAGGCTTATGAGCCGGAGGAGGATAAACGCTCCAAACCGCCCACGAAGCTGAAAAACAGAAAGTTCTTCAGGCCCTTTGAGATGTTCGTTGAAATGTACGGTCTGCCTGCTTACGGCAGTGTTGACATCACACCGTTTGTGGCGGTTACGTTTACACTTCTTTTCGGTATCATGTTCGCCGATTTCGGCCAGGGATTCGTCCTCGCCGTGGGAGCGTATCTTCTTTATAAATTAAAGGGAATAAAACTTGCAAAGGTTGTTGTTCCCTGCGGACTGTCGGCGATGTTCTTCGGACTGATAGTCGGCTCGGTATTCGGCAATGAGGAACTTCTTAATCCTCTGTATCACGCCCTCGGCATGAAGGGCAAGCCTCTTGAGGTTATGGACTCCATAAACACGGTGCTGATTATGACAATCGGCATAGGAATAGGCCTTGTGATTATCTCGATGCTTGTGAATGTCTTCATATGCATAAAACAGAAGCAGTTCGGCAAGGCGCTATTTGACAATAACGGAATCGCGGGTATCGCGCTTTATTCCGCAGGCGTCAGCGCGGTGGTCAGCTTCATGGCTCACATCACCATAATCCCCACAACCGTTTGCATTATCATCGCGGTTGTCACCGTTCCGCTTCTTTACGCCAAGGAGCTGCTTATCGGAATTGTGGATAAGCACCCGAAGGAAGAGTATATGCCCGAGAGCTGGTCTGACTTTATTATGCAGAACTTCTTTGAGGTTATCGAATACGTTCTTTCATATTTCAGCAACACCCTTTCATTCCTGAGAATCGGCGCTTATATGCTGGTTCACGCCAGCCTCATGATGGTATTCTATTCATTCGCAGGCGAGGGCTTCAGCGTTAAGGGAATTGTTGTTATCGTTCTGGGTAACGTGCTTGTTATCGCGCTTGAAGGACTTCTTTCCGGAATCCAGGTTCTGCGTCTTGAGTTTTACGAGATGTTCAGCCGATTCTATGAGGGTGACGGTAAAGCCTTTGAGGGCGTAGGCATGAGAAAGAACCGCGGATTTTTATTCAAGATAAAGAACGCGTTTTCATCAGAAAAGTCAGAAAAAACCGAAGTAATTATTTCAACTAAAAACTGAAAGAGGTATTTATTATGAAAAATTCATTTAAAAAGAACTATATGGCAAGAATCATAGCAATAATTGTTATCGCATTAATGGCATTCGCACTCTCAATCACAGCATTCGCCGCAACAGAAAACGACGCGGCTGCACCGGCAGAGACAGCTCAGACTCAGGAAGCTGAAACAGCGGCTGAGGACGCAGGCACGTCCTCAAAGGGCATGGGCCTCATCGCGGCGGCGGCAGTTACAGGTATCGCAGGTATCGGCGGCGCTATCGCTATCGCGGCAGCGGCTCCCGCGGCTATCGCGGCAACAAGCGAAGACCCCAAGTCATTCGGTAAGGCTCTTATCTTCGTTGCTCTTGGTGAGTCAATCGTTCTTTTCGGCTTCGTTGTTTCAATCCTTATTCTTAATAAAGTCTGATAATATGAAGCTGTATCTGATAAGCGACAATACCGATACGGCAACGGGTTTGCGCCTCGCGGGTATTGAGGGGACTGTAGTTAAGGATGAAAAATCCGCGGCGCAGGCTCTTTCAAAGGCTGTTGAGGATGAAGAGATTGCCGTCGTACTTATGAATCAGGCGCTTTACAGTGCCTGTGACGGTGTAATCAAGAATTTTCGCAAGACTCATTCGGTTCCGCTGATTATTGAGATTCCCGATAAGAATTCTCAGGGCTCGGGCAATTCTCTTGCGAAATATATAAGAGAAACCGTCGGAATAAGCATATAAAACGAAGATTTCCATGAAAGAAAGGGAGGAGCTTCGTGGCAGAAAACGAGAAAAAAGCATCGCAGTTTATTAATGCGATTAATAAAGAAGCGGACGCGCGGTATGAAAAAATAAAGAAGGAAACGGATGAATACGTTGCCTCCGAGCTTGAAAAGGCACGCGCCGCCGCTAAAGAAAACGCAAAGGCCGCCGCAAAGGCGGAGGTCGGCAAAATAAGCGAGCAGAGCAATACGGATACATACAAGAGCCGTACTCAGCTTATTAATCAGATTGTATCCAAGCGCAGAGAGATAACCGAAAAAGTTTTCGGCGATGCGCTTAAAGGAATCGCCGACTTTACAGGTAAAAAAGAATACGCCGATTTCCTTAAAAAAAGCGCGGCTTCGATTAAAGAAAAAATCGGCGATGACGCTGTTATTTTCATCCGCCCCGAGGATGAGAAATACAAAGATATACTTCTTGAAATATGCTCAGGCGTTGAGCTTGACAAGACAATAAAGCTGGGCGGCTGCAGAGGTGTCAGCAAAAAGAATTCTCTCAGAGCTGACGACACACTTGACAGTCGGTTTGAGCAGCAGAAGCAGGAATTTTATTCCTATTCGGGATTATCGGTCATCTGAGACCGACAAAATCAGTGATTACTTAAGGGGAATCATTTATGCAGGAAAATGTTATTTACGGCATTAACGGCCCTGTTATAACCGTTAAGGGAAGAACGGAGCTTTCAATGTCTGAAATGGTATATGTCGGTAACGCAGGACTTATCGGCGAGGTTATCCGCCTTGATAAGGACGCGGCGGTTATACAGGCGTATGAAGAGACCTCGGGACTCAGACCCGGCGAGCCTGTAAAAGCCACCGGTCAGCCTATGAGCGTAACTCTCGGCCCCGGTATACTCAGCAATATTTTTGACGGAATAGAAAATCCGCTTGAGCTTATAGCTCAGAGCGCAGGTTCGTTTATCCCCAGAGGACTCCGTCCGGCGCCCCTTGACGAAAATAAGGAGTGGGACGTTACGGTTACCGCGAAAGTCGGGGATATGCTCGAGGGCGGAGATATATACGCAACCTGCCCCGAAACCGCGGTTATCACTCATAAAATCATGGTGCCGCCGGATGTATGCGGCAAGGTGGTTGAGGTAAAGCCCAGCGGTAAATATAAAGTAAACGACACCGTTGTTGTTATAGAAAACGAATACGGCGAAAAGAGAAATCTTACTCTTTGCCATAAGTGGCCCATCAGAACTCCCCGCCCCATTAAGGAGCGCAAGATACTCGTTAAGCCGCTTGTTACAGGTCAGAGAGTTATTGACACCCTTTTCCCGATGGCGAAGGGCGGCGCCGCGGCAATCCCCGGAGGATTCGGCGCAGGTAAGACGGTTACTCAGCATCAGATTGCGAAATGGTGCGACGCTGATATTATTATTTATATCGGCTGCGGTGAGCGCGGCAACGAGATGACTCAGGTTCTCGATGAATTTAAAGAAATCACCGACCCGAAGACGGGCGAGAATCTGACAAGCAGAACTGTACTTATCGCGAACACATCGAATATGCCTGTTGCGGCCCGTGAAGCGTCAATTTATACAGGCGTTACAATAGCCGAGTATTACCGTGACATGGGTTATCATACGGCTATGATGGCTGACTCCACATCAAGATGGGCGGAGGCTCTTCGTGAAATCTCAGGCCGACTTGAGGAAATGCCCGCCGACGAAGGCTTCCCGGCATATCTTCCGTCACGTCTTTCTGAATTTTATGAGCGTGCAGGTTATGTTGAGGCGCTTAACGGCAGTGAGGGTTCTGTTTCCATTATCGGAGCTGTTTCACCTCAGGGCGCTGACTTCTCCGAGCCTGTTACACAGAATACAAAAAGATTTATCCGCTGCTTCTGGGCGCTTGATAAGAGCCTTGCCTACGCGAGACATTATCCGGCAATCAACTGGAATGACAGCTACAGCGAATATTTAGGCGACCTCTCTCAGTGGTATATTGAGAATGTCGGCAGTGACTTCATATCGTGCAGAAACGAGCTCTGCGCTATTCTCGCGGAGGAAAAGAGCCTGCTCGAGATTGTTAAGCTTATCGGCTCCGATGTTCTGCCCGAGGACCAGAAGCTTATTATCGAGACGGCGAGAGTTATCCGTGTCGGCTTCCTTCAGCAGAACGCTCTGAGCGATATTGACACTTATGTTACTACAGACAAACAGCTTAGAATGATGAGAACGGTTCTTCTTCTTCATCATATGGCCAAGGAGCTTGTTTCAAAGCAGGTAACACTCTCAAGAATAGTTGAGACGGGTCTTTTTGATAAGGTCATTCAGATTAAGAACAATGTTCCCAATGATAAGCTTGAAATGATTGACGAATACGATAATGAAATAAAATCGGTGCTTTCCGCCATTAACGAGTAAGGGGGAGCGTAAATGATAATAGAATACAGCGGACTTAAAGAAATCAACGGCTCTCTCGTTGTACTTGACGGCGTAAAAGGCGCGGCCTATGACGAAATGGTTGAGATTCGCCTTGATGGCGGAGCTGTAAGAACGGGACGAATCGTTCAGATAGAGGGCGAAAGAGTTGTAGTTCAGGTGTTTGAGGGTACAAAGGGAATCTCTCTTGTCAACACAAACACAAGCTTCAAGGGCCATCCCATTGAGCTGAGCCTTTCTCCCGAAATCATGGGCAGAGTTTTTGACGGACTCGGCAGACCTGCTGACGGTCTCGGCGAGGTTTATCCCGTTAAAAAGAAGGACGTTAACTCTTCACCCATCAACCCCGTGTCGAGAGTTTACCCTAAGAATTATATAAACACAGGTATTTCTTCCATTGACGCGCTGACCACTCTTATCAGAGGTCAGAAGCTGCCTATATTCTCAGGTTCAGGCATGAAGCATAACGAGCTTGCCGTTCAGATAGTCAAGCAGGCTTCTGTTGCCGACGGTGAGGATTTCGCGATAGTTTTCGCGGCAATGGGCGTTAAGAATGACGTTGCGGATTATTTCCGTCAGTCATTTGAAAAAGCGAATGTTATGGACAGGGTTGTTATGTTCCTCAACCGTTCAAACGACCCGATTATTGAGAGAATTATTACTCCGAGATGTGCTCTTACGGCGGCGGAATATCTTGCCTTTGAGCTTAACATGAATATCCTTGTTATTCTGACGGATATGACATCTTATGCCGAGGCTCTGCGTGAATTCAGCTCATCTAAGGGCGAAATTCCCGGCAGAAAGGGTTATCCCGGTTATCTCTATTCCGACCTTGCTTCAATTTATGAAAGAGCGGGAATCATAGACTCGTCAAAGGGTTCTGTTACTCAGATACCGATTCTGACAATGCCCAATGACGATATCAACCATCCCATTCCCGACCTTACGGGATATATTACGGAGGGTCAGATTGTTCTTGACAGAACGCTTGACTCTGTAGGAATTTATCCGCCTATCGGAATCCTTGCATCTCTTTCACGTCTTATGAAGGACGGTATCGGCGCAGGCTACACGAGAGAGGATCACGCGAAGCTTTCTGACCAGCTTTTCTCCTGCTACGCAATGGTGCAGGACGCCAAGTCTCTCGCGGGCGTTATAGGTGAGGACGAGCTTTCCGCCAAGGATAAGAGAATTCTTGAATTCGGCAAGCGCTTTGAGAGCGAGTTCATAGCTCAGAGCCAGTCTGAAAACAGAACGATTCTTCAGACTCTTGAGCTCGGCTGGGAGCTGCTGAGAATGCTCCCCAGAGAAGACCTCGACCGAATTGACGATAAGACTTATCAGAAGTATTATCTGAAAAAATAACACGACTGTTTAACCCCCACTGTCAAAATCAAAGATTTTGCCACCTCCCCCCCGAGGGAGGCAAAGGCGTGCTTACCGAGGGAAAAATCCAGATAACAGCCAAAGCTCGATTGCAGAGTTTGAAACAAGATAACAGATACTTCGTCTTTAAAATTTCCCTCGATAGAGAGCCATAGGTGTGCTTGCCGAGAGAAAGAATCAGATAAAATTTTCAGCTCGAGCACAGTGTGTGGAACAAGATAACAGTTACTTCGACTTAAAAAAGGAGGTGACGCTTACGGCGCAGATTTTTATTACCAAAAATAATCTTACGGCTCAGAAAAAGTCTCTTGAGCTTGCCAAAATGGGCTATGACCTTATGGACAGAAAAAAGAATATTCTGATACATGAGATGATGTCTCTTGCCGAGAAAGCGTCAACCATTCAGAAGGATATTGACGCGGCGTATGTTCAGGCGTATTCGGCGCTTGAAAAGGCGTTCATCACCCTCGGCGACTGCAGTGTTTACGCTCAGTGCATTCCTGTTGACAACAGCGTTGAGCTTAAGCTGAGAAGCGTTATGGGCGTTGAGATTCCCGAGCTGACTATTGAAGAAAAAACACCGGGAATCTATTACGGAATGAACGAAACGAATTCACAGCTTGACGAGGCGTATATTCAGTTTGAAAAGGTCAAGGTGCTGACTGTTGAGCTGGCGCAGATTGAATCGAGCGTAATGCGCCTTGCGGACGCCATCAAAAAAACTCAGAAACGCACGAACGCCCTGAGCAATATTATGATACCGAAATTCACGGCAACAATCAAGTTTATTTCAGACGCTCTTGACGAAAAGGAAAGAGAAGACTTCTCAAGACTTAAGGTTATCAAGAGGCAGAAAGAGGAATAAGATTTTTAAAAGCACGGCTGTTTGCTGTGCTTTTTTGCTTCATTACGTATTTTATATAAAAAATGAAACTTTTTTCTTGCTTAATTCGCTATATAAGTGAAAGGCCTTTCAAAATGGTGGTGACGAATTGAAAAAAGATGATTATTCAAGAGCTGTACAAAGAAATTACAAGAGAATTTATTTGTTAGCTATGTCCTATCTTAACAATCATTATGATTCAGAAGATATAATGCAAAGCGTTTTTATGAAACTGTTAAAAACCGACAAGGCGTTTAACGGCGATGAGCATATTGATAAATGGCTTACAATTACCTGTGTTCACAAATGTAAGGATTTTTTTAGATTGCGTTATCATAAAAACAATGCGGACTCAGATGAGCTTAACGAAATATATACATTTGACAGCTCGGAAAAAGCGGATATTTTCAACTCAATTCAGTTATTGCCGCAAAAAGAACGCACAGTTGTCCACTTGTTTTACTACGAAGATATGACTGTTGATGAAATTGCGAAGTTAACGAAAAATAATTCTTCAACAGTTAAAACCCGGCTGCAAAGGGCACGAAAAAGATTGAAAACAATTTTAGGAGATGATTGGATAGATGAACAATAAAGATTTTTATAAAGATATTATGTCAGGAGTCCAACCGTCTGAACAAGCTGTTGAAAGGATTATGGATATGGCAAATGCAGATAATAAAAAAAGAAACTATCTTAAACCAATTTTAGCTGTTGCGGTATGTGCTGCAATAATTGTGACCGGGATTCTGGCAAGAAATGTTGTAACATCAAAAAAGAAAGCTTTTGATAATTCTGTAAGTATGCTTGAGAATATACCGAAAGTGAACAATATTTTTGTTTTGACAGCCTATGCTGAAGATAGCGGTGAAGAAAAGAGCATAAAAGAATCTTGCAAATATACAATGCAAACTTTAAGAATAACCGCTTACCGCGAGAATGACGGGAACTACACGGTTGAAATGTCAGGTAAATCAAAGTTTGGGGTGAAAGGCAAAAATATAAAATCAGTAAGGTATCAATGTGAAAACGGCTGTTTCAGAGGTTGTGTGGATTTCAATAAAATAGAATATCTGAAAAAGCAAAATAAGTATTATGATGCTGTTATTCCTTATTCGGAAGATTTGCAGAAACTGTCAGATTCAGAGTTTATCAAAAAAGTTTTTGAAAATTACGAAAAAGGAGAATATGAAAATTATTTCAAAGAAAAAAAGCCGGTATCAGATTATTTGAAAGCAGAAAAGGTATATGACGGAGAGAATATTGTGGGTATAGGATTTCTTTCAACCGAAACATACCGAAGTGTTTCATCAGAGAATAATTGTAATGATTTCACATATACAAATTATTTTAATTCTGAAGAGTTTTTAAATTATGCTTGTTGGAATCCTGATGCGAAAGAATTGTTCAGTTCTGACGGAGCGGCAAGTGGAATAAGCTTTGATGAGCTTGGACACGATCGGCTGACAATAACGGTTGAATTTAATGACGGTTCTTTACAAACTCAGAGTTACGGCTTAGGCTTTAATAAAAACGGAAACCTTGAGATTCAGAAAATCACATAATTACTGTATCGATTTCAGCTATCTTGATTAATTTGGAATTGATTGTATCTGATCTGATACAGTGATACATCACAAATCTTAATTCTAACAGAAAGGCGGCAGATTATGCCGCTTTATTTTTTATCCTAAATTGACAATAATAATCATTGTTGGTATAATTAATCCAAGAATTTTTTGGGGTGATACACTATGATAAAAGCAGTTGTTTTTGATATGGACGGTCTGCTCATTGACAGCGAGCGCGTGACCTTTAAAATGTTTCAGAAGAAGCTCGCAGAGCGCGGGCAGGAAATGAGTGAGCAGTATTACTGCACTCTTCTTGGCATCTGCCTTGCGGAAACAAAAGTAATGCTCAAAGAGAAGTACGGCGACAATATGTTTGATGTAACCGATGTTCATAACGAAATGGTTGAGTATTACGAAAAGAACGGCGTTCCTGTTAAAAAGGGCGCGAAAGAGCTTCTCGAAATGCTCAGTAAAGACAGCATAAAGTGCGCTGTCGCGTCGTCGTCAGATAAGGAATGGGTTCAGCTGATGATGAATTATACGGGTCTCGGGAAGTATTTTCAGTATTTCGTCTGCGGCAACGAGGTTAAAAAAGCCAAGCCCGCGCCTGAGATTTTCCTCACAGCCTGCGAAAAGCTCGGGGTTGAGCCGTCAGACGCTCTCGTTCTTGAGGACGCAAAAAGCGGCATAGAGGCGGCGAACAACGCGGGGATTCCCGTAATATGTGTTCCCGATATGCTGAAGCCCGACGAGGCTCACGCAAAAATGACGTATAAAATAATGGATTCGCTTCTCAGCGTAAAATCATTTTTAGAGGAAAATAATTATGAGTTATAATTGGGAAAATTCCGAAATTTTTAAGATAAATAAAGAGGACGGTCACGTTATCGCTATGCCCTATGACGACGGCGTTTCCGCCGCGGAGAAGTCAGACAGTCCTTATAAAATGACGCTCAACGGCATGTGGAAATTCCACTGGCAGATGGGTGTTGATAACGGTCTGCCCGAAGGCTTTTATAACGATGATTACAGCACTGAGAGCTGGGACGATATCGAGGTACCGTCAATATGGCAGCTGAAGGGCTACGGCGTGCCTGTTTATTACGCCAGCACATTCACAAGAGCCGTATGCAGAAAGAAGGATAAAATCCCGACTATCGACCACGATTTGCAGGAGGTCGGAATTTACAGAAGAGATTTCACTGTGCCCGACTGCTTTGACGGCAGAGAGATTTTCATTCACTTCGGTGCCTGCAAGTCCGCGCTTGAGTTGTATATAAACGGCAGCTTTGTCGGCTATTCTCAGGGCTCGATGACTCCCCACGAGTTTGACATCACGCAGTATGTCCGTGACGGCGCAAACAATGTTACCGCCGTGGTTTACAGATACAGCGACGCCACATATATCGAGAATCAGGATATGTGGAATATGTCGGGCATCTACCGTGAGGTTTATCTTTTTGCTGAGCCGAAGAGCTGTGTAAGAGACTTCTTTTTTACAACCGCGTTTGAGGGCGGCTTCGATAAGGCTGACACAAATCTCACTGTTAAGATGAAAAATTATTGTGATGAGGAATTCTCCGGAGCGGTAAAAGCAGAGCTCCTCGACGGTGAGAAGAGAATTGATTTAGGCTGCTGTGAGGTTTCACTTGACCCGAAACAGGAAGCGGATTTTTCTTTCAGTAAATTAATTAAGAATCCTAAGCTCTGGTCGCCCGAATTCCCGAATCTTTATACGCTTCTCATAACCCTTGAAAAGGGCGGTGAGACTGTGTGCGCCAAGGCGATTAAGGTCGGATTTAAGCAGATAGATTTTATTAAGGAAAAGATTTATCTCAACGGCAGGGAGCTTATGGTCAGAGGCGTTAACCGCCATGACTTTGACCCCGATACAGGCTGGAATGTGCCAGATAAGAGATATGAGCAGGATATCACAATCCTTAAGCGGAGCAATATCAACGCCGTCAGAACGAGCCACTATCCGGATGACCCGAGATTTTATGACTGGTGCAATGAGTACGGCCTCCTTGTCATGGATGAGTGCGACATGGAAAGTCACGGCGTAAGGCGCAAGGGCGTGCCGGGAAGTAATCCGAAGTGGACAGGAGCCGTGTGTGATAAAATGGAAAGGATGGTTCTGCGCGACAGAAATCATCCGTGTATATTCATGTGGTCTCTCGGCAACGAGGCGGGTGACGGCGACAATTTCCTTAAAATGAAGCAGGCCGCGCTGAAGCTCGACACAACGAGAAAGTTCCACTACGAGGGCGACTTTGATTTCACCAAGAGCGATGTTATCAGCAGAATGTACCCGACGCCCGAGCTTATGACAACCATGGGCCACCGGCAGGAAGCTAAAATCGGTCTTTTTGACAATATCACCAACGCTCTCGCGGCGGACAACAAGCCGATTAAAGCCACCGACTATGAAGGCAGACCGATTATTCTCTGCGAATACGCCCACGCTATGGAAAACAGCCTCGGCAATTTCCAGGAGTATGTGGATGACTTTGAAAAGTACGATAATATGTGCGGCGGATTTATCTGGGATTTTGTTGACCAGGCGCTGAGAGTTTATGATAAAGACGGTAATGAGCAGTGGACTTACGGCACTGACTACGAAAAGAAAGAACCGAGAAGCAAAAAGTTTAATAAAGTAAACATTACGGCTGTCACAGGCAGTAATCTTTATTTCAACGCCAACGGAATTATCGGAGCGGACAGAGAGGTTCACCCGAGCGCTTATGAGGTCAAGAAGGTTTATTCGCCTGTAAAGACTGAGCGCAGAGACATCCGAAACGGAGTGTTTGAGGTAAAGAACAAAAATCTTTTCTCAGACCTTTCGGATTATGAGATTCACTGTATTATTACGGCTGACGGTGAGGAGATTCAGCACACCGTCATTGAGGACTTTAATGTTGAGCCGCTGAGCAGGGGAACACTGAAAGTGGATTATGATTTTAACGCCCTGCCCGATAAGGAATGCTTTATCACTTTTTCATACAGACTTAAAACTGCGAAAAAATGGGCGGACGCAGGGTATGAAATCAGCTTTGACCAGTACATTTTAAAGTATGCCGTTAAGAAACAGGCGGAGCTGCCGCAGGGAAGTCTCAGCGTTAGCAGAAGCGGTAAAGCCGTTACGGTGAGCGGCGAGGATTTCACCGCTGTTGTTGACGGCGGAAGCCTTGCATCATTGAAGTATAACGGAGTCGAGCTTTTAAAGAGCGGAATTAAGCCGAATTATTTCAGAGCTCTTACCGACAACGACATAGGTGCGCTGAATTTCGCAGGTCCGCTTATTAAGCTTCATCCCAAATACCGCTACAGAACAGCTACCGAAAAGGCAATCGGCGCGGTTAAATCAGTTGAGAAAAACAGTGACGGCACGGTCAGCGTCAAGGCTAAATATAATGTAATGTATATGGCGCCTGTGAGCGTTGAGTATCTGTTTTATCCCGACGGTAAAATCAGAGTTACTCATACAGGCAGACCGCTTGTTATAGACATGATTCGTTTCGGCATGACATTTGCCATATCTGACAGCTATAAAAACGCGAAGTGGTACGGCAGAGGCCCTCACGAAAACTATATCGACAGAAAAACAGGCGCAAGAATAGGCATACACGAGTCTGACGTAAGAGGACTCGAGCATAAATACATGAGACCGCAGGAAAACGGATGCAGAACAGACACAAGATATCTCTGCGTTACGGATGACAGCGGCAAAGGAATAAAAATCACAGGTGAGGAGCCGTTCTCATTCAATCTGTGGAATTACACACAGGAGGCACTCGAAAACGCGGAGCATATCCACGAGCTTGAGTATGAGGACATCACCACAGTCAATGTTGACTTTTCTCAGTGCGGACTCGGCGGCGACATGCCCGGCATGGCCTGCCTCAGAGAGCCGTATATAATGCACAGCGGAAAAGAGTATTCGCAGATATTCTATATAGAAAAAATCGGAGAGTAATATTATGGATAAATTTTTTGACCATATTGTTCACGGAGGAGACTACAATCCCGACCAGTGGATTAATACAAAGGAAGTATGGGACGAGGATATGCGTCTTATGAAGCTCGCTCATATGAACAGCGCCACTGTAGGCATTTTTTCCTGGTCGATGCTTGAGCCCGAAGAGGGCGTGTATAACTTTGAGTGGCTTGACGAGATAATGGACAAGCTCTATGAAAACGGTATTGACGTTATTCTCGCCACTCCGTCGGGAGCGAGACCCGCGTGGCTGGCTCAGAAATATCCCGAGGTTCTCAGAGTGAATGAAGAGGGCATAAGAAACGAATTCGGCGTAAGGCACAATCACTGCCTTACATCACCTCTTTACCGTAAGAAAGTCAGAGAAATCAATACTCTTCTCGCTCAGAGATATAAAAATCATCCCGCTCTTAAGATGTGGCATATTTCCAATGAATACAGTGGTGAATGTCACTGCGAACTGTGTCAGCAGGCGTTCAGAGACTGGGTGAGGGAATATTATCACAACTCACTTGACGAGCTGAACGATAAATGGTGGAACGGCTTCTGGAGTCACAGACTTAATGACTGGAGTCAGATAAATTCACCTAAGGAGCGTGGCGAGAATCACGTTTCAGCCTTGAAGCTCTGCTGGAGAAGATTTGTTTCCGACAGTCATATTTCATTCTATGAGAATGAAATCGCACCGCTCAGAGAGCTTACTCCCGATATTCCCATAACCACGAATTTCATGGGATTTTATCCTGTAGTGAATTATCAGGATTTTGCGAAGCACGTTGATATTGTTTCATGGGATAACTATCCTTACTGGGATGAAAAAGATACAAAGCGCGAAGCCCTTGAGGTTGCGTTCGGTCATGACAGCAAACGTTCCATGAAAGGCGGACAGCCGTTCTTTATGATGGAAAGCACACCGTCGGTATGTAACTGGCATGATGTAAATAAGCTTCACAGACCCGGCACTCTTGAAATGACATCAATTCAGGCTATGGCGCACGGCGCGGACAGTATTCAGTATTTCCAATGGCGCAAATCGAGGGGCGGTCACGAAAAATATCACGGTGCTGTTGTTGACCACTGCGGACACGAGAACACAAGAGTTTTCAGAGAGGTTGCAAAGCTTGGTGAAATTCTCGGAAAGCTGAGCGGTGTAACGGGCGGCAGAACCGAAAGCAAAACCGCGGTTGTATTTGACTGGGAAAATCTCTGGGCAACGGATTATTTCTGCGGATATAACAATCTCCACAGAGATTATGTAAAAGAATGCATTAAATGGTATGAGCCCTTCTGGAAGAGGGGAATACCTGTTGATATAATTTCAATGGACGATGATTTCAGCAAGTACGATTTGATTGCCGCTCCGTTTATGTATCTGATTAAAGATGACACAGAGAAGAAGATTAAATCATACGTCGAAAACGGCGGTCAGTTTGTAATGACATACTTAAGCGGAGTTGTTGACACTGACGACAGAGCGTTTTTGGGCGGTCTGCCCGCGAACGGCTTAAAGGAAGTTTTCGGCGTATGGTGCGAGGAAACGGACGCTCTCACCGAGAACGCACCCGGCAAGGCTTCATTTGGCGGTAAAGAGTATGATGTCAATCACGTCTGCGATATTATTCACACTCAGGGCGCTGAGATTCTCGGCAGATATGAGAGTGACTTCTATGCCGGAATGCCGGCTGTTACGACGAACAGCTTCGGCAAAGGCAAGGCTTATTACGCGGCATTCAGAAATGATGCTGATTTTACCGACGATTTCTGTTCAGCGCTTATTGAAAAGCTGAGCATCAAAAGCGACGCGGATTTCCCGATTCCCGACGGCGTTGCGGTCAGAAAGAGGGGAGAGTATACATTCATAATGAACTTCTCCGACGAGGAAAGAACTGTCAATATCGAAAGAGATTTTGAGAACATACTCACAGGCGAAAAAGAGCATGGAGAGATTAAACTGTCCGTCCGCGGCTATGCGGTAATCAGATAAATCAGAATTTGGCAAGAAAAGTGGAGGATTCGGGTAATGTCTAAACAGGTAATAGTTATCCCATATAGCGATGAATGGAAAACGAACTTTGAAACGATCAAACAGTATCTTCTGCCAACGATTAAAGATATGATAATCGGTATCGAACATATCGGCAGTACGTCCGTTGAAGGCCTTTCTGCCAAGCCCATCATTGATATGGATATTGTTATTAAGGACTACGACGTGTTTTCTTCTTTAGTCGATAGCTTAAAGAGCCTCGGTTACATATATGAAGGCGATTTGGGAATTAAACACAGAGAGGCGTTTGATTATCAAGGAAAAGAAATTTTACCAAGACACCATTTATACGTTTGTCCTGAATTTTCCAATGAGCTTCATAGGCATATTTGCTTTAGGGATTATTTAAGAACACATCAAGACGAAATGTTTAGATATAGTAAAATCAAAGAAGAAGGGGCAAAATTATTCCCTTTTAATATTGATGATTATATCAATTACAAGTCTTCTTTCATTGATGAGATTTATAGAAAGATAGAAATACAATAATTACATTAACTAATCCCTGCTTATCGAACAATAAAACTACCCGCCGAAGAGGATAATTTCCTTTTCGGCGGGTTCATTTTATAAAAATCTGTTTTTATCTTTTAAGAAGCACGTCGTTTTCGTATGCTTTGATTTCGTCATACCATTTTTCGTCGGCGATTATTCCCTGACGTCGGCAGAACTCTGCCCACACATCGGCGACGGGATAGAACTTGTATTCTTCGCTCAGAGCGAGAACCTTGGTGTAGTCAGCTTCATCCTGTGCTTTCCTGAGCTCAGCGTGGGGGATAAGCATTGCGCTGAGAAGAGCTTTTCTCAGATTCCTTGAGCCGATTACCCATGCGGCGATTCTGTTGATTGAAGCGTCAAAATAGTCGAGAGCGATGAATACTCTGTCAAGAGCGTCGCAGCGTACGATTTCCTTAGCGATTTCTTTTGTCTCATCGTCAAAGATTACAACGTGGTCACTGTCCCAACGTACGGCACGGGTAACGTGAAGAGCAATCTTTTCATTAAAGAGGAGAAGTGAGGGAACCTTGTCGGATACAACCTCGGTGGGATGATAGTGGCCGTTATCCATAAGAGGAGTGATGCCTTTATAGTCTGAATATGAAAGGCAGAACTCAGCGGAGCCGACTGTGTATGACTCAAGGCCGATACCGAATACCTTTGACTCAAGAGTAACATAAACCTTGCTCTTGTCGTAGGGCTCGTCAAGAATCTCGTCAAGTGACTTTTTGAATCTCGCTCTCGGAGCGTAGCGGTCAGCGGGAATATCCTTGTATCCGTCGGGAATCCAGAAATTTATAACGCTGGGGATGCCTGTTTCCGTTGCGAAATACTCAGCTATTTTAATGCAGGCCTTGCCGTGGCGTACCCAGAACGCGCGAACCTCTTCGTCGGGGGAGGAGAGAGTAAGGTTATCCTTAACCATTGCGTGAGAGAAGAATGTGGGATTGAAGTCAATACCCATTCCGCGCTCTTTGGCAAAGCCAACCCATTTTTTGAAGTGCTTCGGTTCGAGTGCGTCTCTGTCGGCAAATTCGCCATCCTCAAAAATCGCGTAGCTTGCGTGAAGGTTCAGTTTGTTCCTGCCGGGCATATATGAGAATGCCTTGTCGAGGTCAGCCATGAGCTGTTCGGGTGTGGTGGCCTTGCCGGGGTAGTTGCCTGTTGTCTGAATTCCGCCGGAAAGAGCCTCGCGGCTGTCAAATCCGGTAACGTCGTCGCCCTGCCAGCAGTGGAGTGAAACTGTAACGTCTGCCAGTCTGTTTATAACTTCTTCGGTGTCAATACCGATTTTTGCGTATGCTTCTTTTGCGTAATCATAACGGTTGCACATATGAAAATCTCCTTTAATTAAAAATGCCCCGAAATGAGGGGCATTTTATTGATTATGTATTTTTGATTAAAGAACTGTAACATCCTTGCTCAGCTCATTTGAAAGTTCGCCGACAACTTTGTCGCCTTTGATAATCTTGTCTTTTGCTTCGTCAACAGCTGACTTAACCTTTGCGTCAGCTGCGGGGAATACATCAAGAACGCCGTCTTTGATGCCCCATGTGAATTTTGAAAGGTCACCGAATGATTCGTTAACTGTATTAAGAACAACCTTGGTGTAAAGGAAGTCAACGTTTAATGAGATACCTGAGATGAACTCATTGCCGTCTTTTGTGATTTTGTTAAGAGTCATAACGTTCTCAACTGAGCCGGGAACGGTGAAGAAGGTTTCGCCTGTCTCTTCGTCTGCAACATAGTTTCTTGAGTAGATAACATCGCAGCCCTTACCTGTTGCTTTTTCAATGCCTGCCTTAACGTCGTCAGTGCTTACAAAGAATACCTTTGCGTCACCCTTGACGCTCTTAACGCCCTTGGCGAATGCGTTAACGTCAGCATTGAGAGTTGTGCCGAATGTTGTGTCTGCAACATAAGCGATTTTGCCTGCCTTTGTTGAGAGACCTGCCGCGATACCCTCAAGGTACTCAGCTTCAGCTTTGTTTACGTTAAGGATTGCGAGATTGTCTTTAACGGAGCTGCCGTTTTCGTAATCGCCGAGAACAGCAAAGAAGATTGATTTATTGTCTTCTGCGTATTTTGTGAATTCAGCTGTGTAACCGGGGTCAATGCCGACTACAAGGCGGCAGCCTCTTGCAACGAGGTCTGCGATAGCTGATTCCATAGCCTTGGTGTCATCAGCGGCAACATTTTCTTCGAGTGTAACCTGGCTGTCGCCTGCGCCTGAAAGATCATAGGCTGTTCTGAAAAGATTGTAGTGAAGAGCTGAGTAGGGGTCTTCCTCAACATCACCTGTTGATATAAAACCGATATTGATTGTGCCGATGTCGAGAGCTGACTCAGCTTCGTCATTGCTGCAGGCAGCAAAACAGAAAATCATAGCGATTATAAGAAAAACTGCTGTTAATTTTTTTGCAAGATTCATAAATCTTACCTCCTGAAGGAAGTTTTAGGTTAAGTCCGAAGACTACCTTTAAATTATAGATGAAAATTCCGCGAAAATCAAGCATTTTTAACATATTTTATATTATTTGGCAAAACTTTAAAAATTAACTGGCGACTTATGTATATATATAATAAATGTATAGGGCAGGATTGCAAAGCAAAACGCCTTTACATCTTTAAAACAGCGTAAAGGAAAATGCTTTACAGGGCTGCATATTATCTTGTACACAAAAAAAGATTATCCTTTATGTATAAACTGCACAAAGATTATTTTTGACCGAAAATTATTTATAAAATGATGTTGACAAAACGCCGTTCGTGGTTTATATTTAGACTAACCATAGTAACGGTGTAATTGGACTTCTGCGCCTTTCTACGTCTACTAAAGTGCAGATATCCGACACATCGTCCCGAAATGTAGGGGATTTTGGTAAATGAACTGCTTCCGGTAATGAAACCGACGCTCAGGTTCAGAATATGCCGTTCAGGCGGCGTAAACGGGCGGGGCGGCAGCGGATTTACGGCGGCGGAACATCATCGCAGAGCACGCTGCGATGCAAAACTAAAATCGTGCACACAATCATGGTATTTAATACCAAATATTTATGGAGGTGCATCCAAAAGTATGAAACAGTTTAAAAAAGTGTTAAGCGTTCTTCTCGCAGTTATCATCGCTTTAACTTCTGTTTCCGTTATTGCCAGCGCATACGGTACAGCATGGAGAGACGAAGGCCTTGCCCGCAGTCAGTTTAACTCTATCGACGTACCTACTCTCACAGCAGAGCAGTATGCAACAGCAGCACTGGACGAAGTTGACCGCATGCTTGACGAAGAACAGATTCTGTTAACTGAAGAAGATATCTTCGTTGGTACTCTTGACGTTACATCCGTCAATGCAGCACTCGACAGTGTTAACACAATCCTTAACGGCAGACTTTGGACACAGTACAACGGCTTACTCGGCGACCTTAAGAACCTTGATATAAGTGCTCTTACAGCTCGCAGAAGCAACGGCGGCAGTGATCTCGCAGTTATCTATTCACTCCTTGAGTTCCTTTATGACAATAAGGGCCTTCTTTCAGGTTTTGTAAAAAACGAGATTGACTTAGGTGCTATCGTTGCTCAGTTTGTTGACCTCAGCGAGTTTGAGGTTACAGGTCTTCTTAAAGATTTACTTTATGAAGCAGCTTATGATGCCGACGCTCCTGACGGCGGCACAGACAAAACAGTAGACGAAATGGTTCAGGATCTTGTAGACGCTCTGTTCATCACAGGCTTCCACGGTGACGATCCTCTTCTTCCCGAAGCAGAAGGTTACACAAATCTTTCTGACCGTTCAATGCTTCAGTTCGTTGACGATGCTCTTGTATTAGCTTACAATAAGTATCTTGTTCCCCGTGCAAACGAAGTATGGATGAACGATATCAACGAATTACTCGCTGACAACGCTGAAGAGATTGAAAAGTACAGCAAGTACTTCAACCTTACTGATGACGGCAAAGTAGCATTCGAGTTCGAGACATATAATTTCGACAGAAACAAGCTTGTTCTTGAACAGCTCAACGATGTTCTCGCTTCTATCATCAACCTTGCTATTAATAGTGAAGAGATTGGCTTTGAGTGGGAAACAGGCGACAACAGCATGATCGTTGACAACATCATCAGATTCGGCAGAGAAGTTCTCTCAGTTACAGGCGGAGACCTTTTCTCAAAGTATGTTGAAATCTATGATGCCGATCAGCTCGCAGAAATGAGCGACATGGAAGTTGTTGCTTATGTTACACGTACAATCCTTAACTCCTCAATCGACGGCGTTTGGATTCCCAACACTGCTGATAACCTTACAAAGGTTGGTTCTTACCTTGTTAAGGATCTCATGGCAACAGAGCTTCCCGGCAGAGATTACTCAAACGAGACAACATACCCTGTAGATGACGTTAACACAATCTACACAATCCTCACAGACTTCGGCGTTAAGGCTCTTAACGAAAATCCGGGTCTCGACCTCAGCTACGGTATCGGTATTGACGGTCTTGCAACAGCAGCTGCAAACTGGGCAATCACAAAGTACGGCGGACTTCTCAGCGGTGCTAAGGAACTCAGTACTTCCAACTCCGGTTGGAACAACCTCAATACTCTTATCTTCAAGATTCTCAGAACTAACTGGTTCGACGCTTCTCTCTTCAACGGCAAGCCCGTTACAGTAGAGAACCTTGTTAAAGATGTTCTTATCGGCAACATCCTTAACCTTGACCTTGAAAACGTTATTGCTCTTCTTACAAACAAGAGCTCAAGCTCAGAGATCGTAACAAAGTCTCCCAAGCAGCTTGTTCTTGATCTCCTTCCCAGAATCCTCAATATCGTTTTCCCGAACTTCCTTAAGACAAACATGACACAGCTCGGAGATATCATCTCTCCCGCCAACCTCGGCGATTCAGTTGATGCTCTCTTCTCCGACCTTTACAACAACAGAACTACACTTGCTCCTGCAGTTCTTCCCATCGTAACAGACGTTCTTGACCTCACAACACCTTCAGAGTTCAAGTCTCCTGTTTTCGATCTCCAGGCATTCAACTATTTCTCAGGTGGTTCAGCTAACACATCATTTGAGATTACCAACCGTTCATACGGTGTTAACACAGGTTACACTGATCCCGTAACAGGTCAGTTCCATCGCGACGACCGTTTCGCTCTTGAAATCGTTGACGTTGTTATCGACGGCGTTGTTGCAAACACCAACCCGCCTCAGCACAATACAGCATTAAAAGTTAACGACGAAGTTAAGGGCGCTGTTATCGACGGCGGCGAGACAGTAACTGCTACTATCACAGGTAAATTCACAGGTACTACAGATACAGTTGTTACTATTAAGTACAATATCCTTAAAGAGGACGGCCAGGCTCTTACATCTGATCCTCTTGAAGCTCGTATCTACACCTGCTTCGCAACAGGTAACACTGATGACATCACTGAGTGGACAACAACATCAGGTAACCTCCTTGCAAGAGGCGGCGTTACAAACATTTATACTACCAATCCCAAGGACCTTGCAGGCGCTGAGTTCAAGTTTAAGAACAACACAGAAAACGTTGCAACTCTTGTAGGTGCGGCAGCAACTCCCTCAGGAACACAGCCCGCAATGACAAAGGTTTCCTTCATCGAAGTAAACGACGAGGTAAGAAATCTCCTCAAAGGCGGTACTACATCTTACAAACCTCTTAAGGTTGTAGGTTATACAGGTTCTGACGAACAGCTCGAAGAAGCTTTCACTTCTGTTGGTTATAAGAAGTATACTCAGAACATCGGTGCTAAGTTAGGCACTAACTCACCCCTTCAGAAGGCTGTTAACATCATCCTTTATAAGGACTATGGCCTTAATTCACTCTTCAACAGTGAAGTTAACGCACAGCGTCAGAGATCTGACTATGACTCAGACGCATTTGATGCATATCTCACAGCTATGGCTGACGCAGCTAAGCTTATAAAGAGTAAGAAGAACAACACCCAGTTCACACAGACAACAGCTGTTGGTCTTGCTTATAAGTTCGAAGGTGTTGCTACAGCTCTTACATCAGCAATCGAAGCTCTTGAAGCTTCAGCAGTCGGCGGCGTTGCAGCTCTCAGAGCACGTCTTGACGAAATCGATCCTTCCAATAAGGATAAGGACTTCATGACAGACGGCGACTATTCATTCTTCGGCGCAGCTAACTATCTCACATACACATGGTCTAACTTCCGCGATAAGCAGGAAGATGCAGCTGACTTCGCAGAGTACTACGAAGAAGGCGGCAAAGGCTATCTCCTTGGTGAGAAACCCGAAGCACTTGACGTTGCTATGAAGACATGGGAACTCAACAACTACTATGCAAGACTTCGTCCTGTTGACGGCAGCAAGGTTAACCTCAGCCGCGCAATCAACCAGGCTAATGCTAAGGTATATGTAGCTGACGAGTACACAGCAGAAAGCTATGAGAGATACACTGACGCTCTTGCATTCGCTACAAGCGTAAACAACGAAGCAGGCGCAGTTCAGAAGAAGATCAACATGGCTTACATCGAGCTCATCGAGGCTCAGAAGCACCTCTACAAGGGTGACGAAGAACCCGCAGAAGAAGAACTCGTAATCGTTCCCACAGAAGCTAACCCCTTTGACGAAGAGTTTGCTCCCGTTGTTCTTGAGAACACAGCAGGCGAGAAGCTCCTCTATGGTATTGCTCCCGAAGAAATGGGCATCGATATCAGTGAGTACTTCATTGCTGAAGAAGGCAGCCTCAGCGACGTTGACTTCGTTTACGAAGCACTCGCAACAGGCGAAACACTCCAGATAGTTGACAAGGCTTCAGGCGCTGTTCTTGCTGAGTACGTTATCGTTATCAAGGGCGACCTTGACTGCGACGGTACAGTAGGTACATTCGACATCACAAACCTTGCACGTAACGTTGCAGGTCTTGAACTTTACAGTGAGACTCTCGACTCAGCTCGCGACTATGCAGGCGACATCGACCTCGACGGTGAAGTTGGTACATTCGACGTTACATCACTTGCTCGCTGCGTAGGTGGTACAGAAGAACTCAACTTCGCAAGCAACGCATTTTAATTAATACTCAGGTATTAAGCTTAATTTCGGCAAATACGCCCGGGGTACGCAAGTGCCCCGGGGGTATAAAAAACTAAAAGGAGGAATTCAAAGATGAAAACAGCAAGAAGAATTTTTGCGGTTGTACTTTCAATTATTCTTGCACTCGCTGTATTTGCATTCCCCGCCAGCGCAGTAGACGGTAATATGACCTTCAGTGTTGATACAGCTCAAACATCTTATGCTCCCGGTGATACTGTTACTGTTAACATTTATGTCAGCTCTGACTTCAATGCTACATGTATGCGTATCCCCGTTCTTTACAGCAGTGATGTTTTTGAAATCGCATCAACAGGCGATATCAGACTTACCGCTTATGGAACATGCTTAGATAAGAAGAATTCACTTGAGGCTAATACTGATGTATCAGCTACTCCCATTGACCTTGCTAACGTTACTTATTCATATGACTCATCATCATACGGTATCGTTCTCATTCAGTGGACAGCTTCTATCACAGCATCATCAATCAACAGCTTCAAGAGCACTGACGAAGTTAAGTGCTTCTCTTTCCAGCTTAAGGTTAAGTCCGGCGCAAGCGGTGAAGGCACAATTCTTATTCCCGAAGCTGATCAGCTTTTACCCGCATATGCGTTTTATAACCAGACAGTTATAAATCCTGCAGATGCAACAACAATCTGCCGTGTAAACGCTTCCTTCACATGCGATGCATGGTCAATCACTATTGACGAAGGCGATGTAGACGGCATCACAACATATCCCGATTCAGACGTTATAATAGACTATGAAAATAAGTATATTAAGAACTGGATCGACGGTATGGACAGAACTACTATCGAAACCAATGTTATGCCTACAGGTAACGCAACTCTCACCTATAAAATCTCTGATTTAAGCGGTGAGTGGGGTACCGGTGCTAAGGTAAGAGTATGGGTTGGTTCAAAGCTTATTGACGACTACTTTATTCTTATGTACGGCGATACAGATGGTGACGGTACAGTTGGCACGTACGATATTACTTATCTCGCACGTGTAATCGGCGGTGTTGAGGAACTCGAAAGCGCTGAAGTTTACACTCTCGCTTCTGACGTTGACCACAGCGGCGATATCGACACATTCGATCTTACCTCTCTTGCCCGTGCAGTTGGCGGCACAGAGGAAATCGATCAGACCTATTAATTCATTTCGGTTTAATTAGATTCATGAAATCTACTTAAATAAAAATTTTTAGGAGGAATTCATCTTGAAAACAGCAAAAAAAGTTCTTAGCGTTCTTCTTGCTGTAATGCTCGTTCTCGGCACAGTTACAGTTGCCGCAAGTGCATTCTCAGACAGCGCTAAGGTTACTTGGACACTGAAGGCTGAAGTCTTTGCTTCTTCCGTTGATGCTAATGACGATACAAAAACAGCAGCAACAGAAGTTGTAGGCGCTAACATGGAAGACGCCTACAAGTCAGGCTCAGCAACAACAACACTTCAGAAGGCTGACGTTACCGCTTATAAGAAGGTTAAAAACCACGCTTATCAGGATAACTCAGACGTAATCGAAGTAAAAGCAGGCGACGTAGTATGGGTTACAGTTGGCTTCGCAACAGAAGGCGAGCTTTATCCTGACATGTTCGAAAACGTTCTGTACTATTCATCAGGACTTTTCTATTCAACAACTCAGGCCAGCAACTTCTTTGTAAAGCTTAACGGCGACTGGAACAGCTACAACTTCACATGGACTGTTACTCCCTTCTCCAAGGCTAACGATACAAAGAGAACACAGTGGACAAAGGGTACAACAGGCTATCATGCTTACTTCATGAACTCTTACACAGCATCTATCACAGATTATGAAGAAGCACTCTTTGCTGATATCGACGAAGATATCATCGCTATCCCCGTATACGTAAATCCCAACGCAGCAGCAGGCACAACAGGTTCAATCGCTATCGTTCTTCCGAACGCATTTGTTCCCGGTGTTGAAGCAGTTGAAGGCGGCGACGTTTACGGCACATTCGAAAAAGTTCAGGGCACAGATTATCATACCGGTGACGTTCTCAACTTCAAAGTTGTAGGCAGCACACCTTCACTCAACTATGATAATCTTAACACAGCTATCGCAGCTTACGAAACAAAGGCTGCTGACGGCAAGACTTACACAACTGATACCTGGGCAGCAGCTACAACAGCTTACAACGCAGCTAAGGCAGCTAAGACTGACGCTACAACTCAGGACGCTATTGACACAGCAACAACAAACCTTAACACAGCATTAAACGCTCTCGAAGAAGCAGTTGCTCTTGATTACGCAAGAATCAACGCAGCTCTTGCTCTTGCAGACGATACTTCAACAACTAACAGCACTAAGACTTCTAAGGAAGCCTTTGATAAGGCAGTTACAGATGCTCTTACAGCAGTATCAGAAGCTACTACACAGGCTGAACTTGATAAAGCAGCATCAGATCTTGAAGAGGCTATTGACGGTCTTAAAGATAAGGCTGACATGACACCTATTATTGAAGCTCTCGAATATGCTGACGATCTTGACAAAGGTGACTGGGCAGACGAAACTTTCGATGAACTTGAAGAATTAATTGCAGCAGCACAGGCAATCATTGCTCAGGCTGATGATTTCTCAGACCAGGATGCAGTTGACGCAGCAGCACAGGCAATCTATGATATGCAGATCACAGTTGAATGCGCTGACTACAATGAAGTTTGGGATTTAATGGATGAAGCATCATTCTTAAATGAGAATAACTACACAACAGCATCATGGGCAGCTCTTGAAACAGCTCTTGGCGCAGTAGTTCCCAGCCTTGGTAAGTCACAGCAGGCAAGAGTTGACGGCTTCGCAGCAGCTATCAGCGAAGCTCTTGACGGACTTAAGGAAAAAATTAACACAGCAAGTCTTGCAGCAGCACTTTCAATTGCAGACGATGAAAAAGAAGAAGACTACACAACACAGGATTGGACGCAGCTTCAGGAGTATGTAAACACAGCAAAGAACGATTACATCGGCAAAGAAGCTAACTATGCAGCAGAAGACAAGCAGGACGAAGTTGACCAGCTCGCAAACGACATCTATGATATTCTTGCTAAGAAACTCGACGACGCTGACTACTCAGCTGTTACAGCGGCTATCGAAGATATGCCTGAGGACTTTACACCTTACACAGATGCTTCAGTAGAAGCTCTTGTCGCTGCTTATAGAGCAGTTGTTTACGGCCTCAAGTCAGACAAGCAGGCTCAGGTTGATAAGTATGCAGCAGATATCGTTGAAGCTACAAAGGCTCTTGAGCTCAAGAAGGCTGACTATGAATATGTTGATAAGTATCTTGCTCAGGCAGCTGGCATTGACAGAGACCTCTACACAGCAGCTTCTCTCGACGCTCTTGATGCAGCCGTAAGAGCAGTTGTAAAAGATCTTGACATTACACATCAGGACGAAGTTACAGGCATGGCTAATGACCTTTACGCAGCTCTTGAAGGTCTTGAATATGCAGGCGCAGATTTCTCAGAAATCGACACAATCTATAACATTGACACTTCAGTTGCAGAGTATAGAGATTACTACACAACAGATTCTCTTGCAGATTATGACGCAGCAGTAGCAGACGCACTTGCAATTTATGCAAACAAGGCAGCTTACACAATCGCTGACCAGGCAATTATCGACGCAGCAGCTGATAAGGCCACCGGCGCTACACACGAACTTATTGCTAAGCCCGCTGACTTCACAGCAATCGACAAGCTCGTAGCTGATGCAAACGCACTTGATCCCTCAATCTACACAGAAGATTCTTGGGCAGCATTTAACACAGCATTTGAAGGCGTACTTTATTATTATAACAACAAGGATATCTGTGACATCTTTAATCAGAAAGACATCGATGCAACAGCAACAGCCGGTGCAGCAGCATTTGATCTCCTTGTACTTGCAGACGCTGACTACAGCGAAGTAGAAACATGGGCAAACAAGGTTTCAGACGATAAGGCTGACAACTATACTAAGGCTACATGGGATGCTTACAAGCAGGCAATCGATGACGTAACTTACGGCCTCAAGGCTGACAAGCAGGACGATGTTGACGATATGGCAGCAGCAATCCTTGCAGCTTACAGAGGACTTAAGACAGCCGGTGCAGCTAACTACGATGCAGTTAACGATGCTATCGACGCTTACAACAAGCTTGACGCAAGCAAGTATACTCCCGAATCTTATAAGGCAGTAGAAGACGCAGTTGCAAACGTAACAACAGGCCTCAACGAGAACCATCAGGACGAAGTTGACGCTATGGCTGACGCTATCAACACAGCTATTTCAAACCTTAAGGATGCAGAAGTTACTCCTCCCACTCCCGCAGAAGGCAGAGTAACAAACGTTGAGTACACAATGACTGCAGCAGCAGCTAAGACATATGACGTAACAGTTGAAGGCAGAGCTGCTAAGATCCAGTTCGTTGACGCTAACGGCAACACCGTTACAATCAGCAGAACAGGCGGCAAAGCAACAATCGTTAGCTATGATAAGGATGGCAACGTTGTTGACGATATGAGCAGAGACCTCGCTTACGAAGTATGGACAACAGAACAGACAATCAAGGCTGGCGCTTACAAAGTAATCGCTAAGGACGCAACAGACGGTTGGGAAGCTCTTGACCTTGGTTACGCTCTTAACGTTGTTAACTCCACAAAGAACGCTGACGTTATCTCCATCACTCCTGCTGCATCTTCAGCAAAGATTGGTGACGCTCTTAACGTTCAGGTAGTTACAGGCGTTGACGCAGTTAAGATTCAGATTCTTGTTGACGACGCTACAGCTGGTGACGTAACATTCAGCGCAAGATCTTATGGTAAGGTTGAAGGCGACACATGCACATATAATGCATTTGTTAAGCTTTACAAGCCCGGTACACATACACTTACAGTTCTTGTTAAGACAGCAGACGGCTGGGCAACTCAGAGAAGCACAGTATCTGTTGACGTTACAGGCACAGTAACAGCAGTTGCAACAGAAGTTGTTGACTTATAATTCTTTTGAGAGTCACGGGTAAAACCGTGGCTCTCTTTTTTTTATGTCGGGGTAATTGTTATCTGATTCCGGTTGCTGTTATCGAGCTAAAACTGTAATCTGATTTTTAATCCCGGTAACGCACTATCATGACTCCCTCGTGAGGGAGTTTTTATTTTGCAGAGAAAAAAGATAAAAGTTACCCCGACTTTAAAGCTCGACCACCGAGAGCCGAATCAGATAAAGACTACCCCGACATTAAAGCTCGAGCACCGAGAGTTAAAAAGATTAAAGTTACCCCGACTTTAAAGCTCGAGCACCGAGAACCGAAAAGATAAAAGTTATCCCGACATTAAAGCTCGACCACCGAGAGCTGAACCAGATAACAGTTACCTCGACTATAAAACCCGACTTTAAAAATTGGTATTGATTTTCGACATGATTTTATGTTAAAATATAAGAGCTGAAATTTTCAGAAAGGGGATGCTGTGATGAAACACATTAAAAAGATAATCGCGCTTATTCTGACCGCTGTGCTTGTCTGCGCCGCCTCAGGTGTTTATGCTCAGCCGGTTTTTGACGCTTCACTGAAGCTTGATACCAACATCAAAAATTCAGATGTAACATATCTTTCTTTTAACGAGACGTTTGATGTTCAGCTTAAACTTAAAACGGGTGCGAACTATTTTGCGGGTCCTTTTTCTGCGCAGATTTTTTATGACAACGCTATTCTGAAGAATACTTCAGCTGATTTCAATAAATCCTCAAAGCTTTATGCCGCTTCAAAATCATACAGCGGCGCGACACAGTCATACAGCATGACTGCGGGGAATAAAGCAAAGTTTTACCCGTCAGACTGGGCGGCGGCGCTTAAGCAGTCGCTTGATTTCTGCAATATTACAATGATTCCGAATTCGGCGGACTGCACCGTCTCACCGGCAGGGCTTGATGAAAACATTGTTACGCTTCATTTCACGTCTGGAACAAAGACGGGCACCGGGCGTGTATTCGCGTCGTCAGACAGCATTAAAACAGACGCCAATGTGCCGGGCGAAACATACCTTTCCTGCCTTACGGACAGCGGCAAGGTTCTCTCAAAAAGATATGACTACGGTACCGATGCGAAGCTTGATCTGACAGCCGCCTCGCTTACCTTTACGGTGACAGATCTGGGCGATGTTGACTCTAATCAGAAGGTAAATTCATCTGACGCGCTGCTTATTCTTCAGGGCGTAACGGGCCTTAAGACTCTTGACGCCGATGCCGCAAGAAAGAGTGACATAAACTGTGACAAATCGACAAGCTCACTCGACGCTCTTATCGTGCTTCAGATGGCGACGGGCCTTGCACGTATAAATGATATTATTAAAAAGTGATGGAACTGTTTATATGAATGATTTTGTTTTAAGAAATACTCCGAAAATTGCAGATGCGTTTGAATTCAGAACCTGCGAAAGTGATAACGGATTTGATACGTATCAGGTTTTCGGTGAGGATAAAAAGGTAATAATCTGCGGCAATAATAAAATCGCAATGGCAATGGGCTACTACAAATATCTTCACGATTACTGCAATGTGCTTCTTGTCAGCGGCGATTATGATATTTCATATATTAAATCAGCTCCGATGCCCGAGGATAAAATAACCTGCACGGTTAAGCAGAAAATCCGTATGGCAATGACAAGCGAACGCTTTGCTGCGGAGGCCGACGGCTGGGGCTTTGACAGATGGGAAAAAGAGATTGACTTCATGGCTATGAACGGCATAAATACGCCCCTTGCTCTTACGGGCAGTGACGGCGTGCTGTTTAAAATGCTCACTGACATGCGCATCAAGCCTGAGACTGTTGCCTCTTTTATAAGCGGCTCGTGTTATTGGTACAGACAGCTTTCGGGCAATCTTTTCGGCTTTTTGCCTGTAAATTATGCTGACTATTTTGATAAGAAAATTGCCGTCGGCAAAAAGGTTACGGACCGTGAAAAAGAGCTTGACATGAATCCTGTTCATCAGGGAATTCTGCTTACCGCTCCCTTTTCTTTCAGAAAGCATTATCCGAAGGCAGACTTTATAAAGCTGCCTCAGTGGAACGGCTTCCCGCCTGCCATGACTATTGCGGCGGATGATTACGGATATTTCAGAATCTTCAATAAGATGTTCCTTGAGAAGCAGAAAGAGCTTCTGGGTGAGACACATAACTATATTTTTGACCCGCTTACTGATGTTGACACCGAGGGATACAGCTCATTTATTGAGGATATCGGGGACGATTTCAGAGAGCTTCTTGATGAAATTGACAGCGAGGGCATATGGTTTGTAAGGTCAGCCTCTCTGCCTGAGATTAAAGGAAAAGTCGAAAAAGCCGTTATCATTGATGAGGACGGAACCGATTATGATAAGCGCGGCGGATTTGCCGGCAATGATTTTGTGCTCGGATACAGAGGCAATCTTAACGGACGAACTGTTCTGTGCGGAGATATGGAAAGCCTTTGTGAAAATCCGTTCCTTGCAGTTAGTCAGAAGTATGAAAACGCTGTCGGAACAGGACTTTTCTTTGACAGTGACTGTGAAAATCCGTATTTCTATTCCCTTGCGGCAAGAATGGTAACATCAGATAAAAGAGCTGACCTCAGACATTTCATGCATGACTATTCAAAATGCAGATACGGAACAGATGATTTTGGCGATGATTTGTATAAGCTCGCAAAGCTTTGCTACTGCAAGGGCAGTAATCTTAATCAGGCCTCCGCTCTGTGCGCAAGACCGTGTACTCAGATAAATCATACGGCGCCGTTTGATACTTTTGAGCGTCCTTATGACAATAAAGAGCTTATGGCGTTTGTTAAAGAAACCCTTTCAAA
Organism: Acutalibacteraceae bacterium; assembly: GCA_045641565.1. Classification (GTDB taxonomy): domain Bacteria; phylum Bacillota; class Clostridia; order Oscillospirales; family Acutalibacteraceae; genus CAG-488. The sequence goes on from JAZUHE010000084.1 coordinate 53,700, forward strand.
TGATGCTAAAAAGAATGACAGATACCGAAAGGATATGGCGGGAGTGCTCCGTCAGGTGCTGAGCAATACACTGCGCCCGCTTCACATTCAGGCAACAGGGTGCTTTAACAACAAGATGATAGTTGAGTTTGAAAAGACCTCAAACGCTTTTCTTGAAATCTGTGAGGATATTGACAGACTGCTCAGAACCGTTCCTGAAAACAATCTTTATTATCACCTTGAGTCAGCACGTCAGCTTGGCGATGTTAAAGAACTGAGACAGAATCTTGAAATAAATTTTCTTATGTATCATACGATTTACGGTCCGGTTAAAAAATCAAAGCTGTTTGATACAAACTGGCGTGAATGGGGCGGAATGGTCGGCCATTTCTACGCAAACAGATGGTATAAATATTTCAGAATGCTTGCGGCGTACTTCAAAAAGCCGAAGAAGCTCAAGGATGTTTCAAGGCATCAGGTATATGAGCGCAATGCGTTCTCAGATACTCTTCTCGGCAAGCGCCTTGAGTACTTTGAGACAGAATGGATAAGGGACTATGTGCCCAGACCTACGGGAATCGGCGAAGAGGATACAATCACGGTTATGAATGAGCTGATTGAAAAGTACGAAAGCATTGTAAACGAATTCTGAATAAAGTGATATGTAAAAAGCAATCTTAAGACCTTAAGATTGCTTTTTTGCTTAGGTGTTGTCTCTGCTTATGGGTTTTCTGATAAGCAGGCTGATAAACGATTTGCCGTTGAACGGATGCGCCGGATAAAGGTAGCTCTTGCCCATGGTTGTGTTGGTGAGCGCTATGAGTATTATAACCGCCGCGACGCCGCCTATAAATCCCCACAGGCCGAAAAGTCCTGTCAGCAGAAGAATAAACACTCTCGAGAGCTTGAACGCGTATCCCAGCTCAAGGCTTGGCTGAGCGAAGTTTGCGATTGCCACAAAGGCCATAAACAGCACCGCTTCAGTTGAGAATAATCCAGCCGAGACCGCCAGCTCGCTCAGTACAAGAGCACCGATTATGCTCAGAGAATTACTCAGTGAGTTGGGCGTATTCAGTGACGCCAGTTTAAGCGCGTCAATGACAAGTTCAATTATAAGAAGCTGCAGCAGAAGCGGAATCTGTGCGGGTGTTTTTAACGCAAATACGGAGAACCACTGAGGAGCGATATCGGGATTGCTCTGAAAAAGATACCATACGGGAGTCAGAAACATTGCAAGGGCGAATATGACGGCTCTCACGAGCCTGAGAAAAGTGCCGACTACGGGCGCGAAATAGAAATCGTTGGTGTCCTGCAGAAACGCCATAAAGCCCGTGGGAACAATCATGGCGGAGGGCGAGTTGTCTGTTAGAATTATTATGTCTCCTTCATGAATGCAGGCGGCGGCTGTGTCGGGGCGTTCTGTATATCTTACCTTCGGAAATGGATTGAACCACTGCTTTTTTATAAGGCATTCGGTGAGGCTTTCCTGCCCCATGGCGAGGGACTTCACGTCGATTTCATCAAGCTTTTTCTGAATGTTTTTAAGAAGCTGAGGGTCGGCCTTGTCTTTCATATAGCAGAGAACGACATCCGTATGTGAGCGCTCTCCGACCTGGTGAATCTCCATTGTGAGGTTGCGGTCACGGATTCTTCGGCGGATAAGCGAGGTGTTGAAAATCATGGTTTCAACGAATCCCTCATGCGAGCCGCGCAGAACCTTATCGTTGTCCGGCTCCTGAATTCCTCTTGACGGATAGGTTCTGGCGTCAACAAGCATGCCGCCGGCAAAACCCTCAACAATAAGACCGATAGCGCCCGAATAAACGAATGTAGAAAACGGAATAACGTTGCTGTGAACGTCAACCTCAATGTACGGCAGAAATTTATTGGCAAAGGCTCTTGTTCCGCTGACGGAATTTACGTCTTCATCGGTGAGCTTCATAATGAATTCAAGTACCTTTTCAAGTATCTCATCCTTGGCGAAGCCGTCGATAAAATAAAGCTTTGCGGAGCGTGAGGCAATCTTTATTTCACGGGCGACAACGTCAAAGTTTTCATCTACTCTGAAAAAACCGTCGAGCAGCTTTACATTCTGAGCAAAACCTGTTTCAAAGGGAATAACTTTAGGCATATAAAAATCCTTTACAAGAAAATTTATATTTATTATCTGCCTGTTGACTGCAATTATTCCTTATCTGTATTCATTATAAAGATTCACTATGGCATTCCACGTAAGAGGGCCGACCTGTCCGTTCTGAGGAAGTCCCGCCTGCCGCTGAACCGCTGTGACTGCGGCCGCTGTCTGAGCACCGTAGTAGCCGTCGACTGTAAGTGAGGGCACCGACGGGTCATTTCTTGCTATTACGCTGAGATAAGTCTGAATCTGCGTTACAACGTTTCCGGAAGCGCCAGTTGTGATGAAATATCCCGGATAAAGAAGCGACGAATAGCTTTTGTACTCGGCAGGCAGAGAATTCAGCACGCCGTTGTAAGCGTTCTGAAGCATATTCCATGTGGACCTGCCTACAACGCCGTCTGCTGTAATGCCGTAAAGCCGCTGAAAATTAACAACAGCATTGTATGTTTCGGTGCCGAATATTCCGTCAACGCCTATCTGAGAGAGGCGGGGATTGAAAAAGCCGAGGAAGTTAAGATAATACTGAATAATTCTTACCTCATTGCCTCTGTCTCCGCGGCGTATCACGTTTGAATACTGACGCTGACTTTCGGTTATGGTAATACCCTCGGAATAAAGCTCGGAAAGCCGCTTTACACCGTTATAGATATATTTGATTCTGTACCACGTGTTTCTGCCCACAATGCCGTCTGCAGTGAGATTGAAAATTCGCTGGAAAGCTTTTACGGCGGCATCAGTTCGTGTTTCAAATATTCCGTTTGTGGGTGAAATACGGGGGATTGCAGGATAGTTTGAGGCGATTCTGTTAAGCTGACGCTGAATTGTTCTGACATCCTCACCGGCGGAGCCGAGTCTCAGAGCGGTGCCCGGATAAGAGGCGATATCGCCTCTTATGGGCGCGTTAAAGACGATATTGATATCATTGCCGTAATAACGCTGAAGAATCTGATAAGGAGTCTGCCCTCTGTTTGCGAGGGTAACTGAGCCCCACTGTGAGAGTCCGCCGCAGGTAACTGTCGTGCCGTTGCAGTACTGAGTAAAATACGGCTGAACCTGCCCCTGCTTAACAACATAATCGTTAAAAAGCTCGTCAACGATTCTGCTTATGTTTTCAAATACCTCATTGTCAGGCTTATATGACTGGTCATATGCGGTGGAGTTTGTAATGTCAAAATTATAACCTTGAGAGCGGTAGAATTCAGTGTAAACTCTGTTTAGGGCAAATGTTGTCTGAGCATATATATTGGCTCTCAGAGCGTTTTCAGGCCATGTGGGATATATTTCATTTGACGCTACATTCTTAATGTAGTCAGGGAACGGGACACGCACATTGCGGGCTGATGACTTTGGTGTACCGAGATGAACTGTGATAAATTCGGGGATAACGGGTGATGCCAAATCAGTCATCTCCTTTCAGTCTCGAAAAGGATTCACTTTCGTCTTCAATTACAGCCGAAGGCTCTCCCCCTGCGCTTACAAGAGGAATAAGCTCCACACCCTGAATGGATTTTGTGCCCGAAAAAACGGGAACATCTCTGAAAACGGCGCTTACAAAGTCAGGATGTTCAACATAAATTGTGTATGAAGAATAGGGCAGTACGGCTGATTCGGACGGTGTTTGAGACATTTCTCTCTCAGGCGCGGGAAGCGGTATGTTATCAATTATTCCGTTTATATCAGAAAGTCCCTCAAACATTTCTCTGGTTTCATTTCTGAGTTCAAGAGCTACGGTGATTTTTGCAGAAGCAACAGGAAATACGCGCCCTGCGGCAAAGGTCTGAACTCTGAGAACGCCGCTTTGAGAATTATTCTTTATAAAATCATCATAATCAGAAAAGCGAGGAACGCTGTAACCGGCGGAATCTGAGTTTGATGTTTTTTCGCTGTCCTGAACGGGAGCCGCAGTATTGGAAACTGAGCCTTTTTCTTCGGATTCTTCACTTTCTGCAGCAGACTCATCGGGTGGATTTTTTTCACATTCTGCGCCATCAGTGATATTATTGCCGCAGGATTTTGAAAATTCCATAAGCTCGCGGCGGTATTTTTCAACAATCTTTTCAAATTCATCCATAAAAAAACCTCCTTCGCTCTATAATATGCGAAGAAGGTTTTTTGTTTACTTTAATTATTATTTTTTGTCATTGTTCTGGTCATTGCTGCCGTAGCCGTAGCCATATCCGTAGCCCGAACCGTAGCCGTAGCCATAACCGTAACCGTAGCCGTATGAGCCGTAATATCCTCCGCCGTAGCGCTTTCTTGAAATTGAGGAATTGTTGTAGATACATCCGATAACATACGCGCCGTTGGCGTCAATATCGTTAATCGACATTTTGATTCTTCCTACAGGAGATTTGTCTTCGCTGATAACAAGGATTGTTGCGTCTGCAATGGAGGCGATAACTGATGCGTCGGTAACAACGCTTGCGGGCGCGGTGTCTATGATAACATAGTCAAATTCATTTCTTACAGCTTTGATAATATCGGCCATCTTTTTAGTTGAGAGGAGCTCCGAGGGATTATCTGTGGAGTGAGAGTCAGCGATAACAAATATGTGATGCTTGTCAATATATTTAATAGCTGATTCAAGGGGAACCTTGCCTGTGATAACACCTGCGAGGCCTTTGCTACCGGTATTCTCAATGTCGAGCATTTTGCAGACAGCGGGTTTTCTGAGGTCGGAGTCAATGAGAAGAACTGATTTGCCGTTCTGAGCGAGGGTGATTGCAAGGTTGGTCGAAATAGTTGTTTTACCTTCATTTTCACAGGCGCTTGTAACCATATATACCTTGTTGCCCTCTTTGGCTGCGTTGTTTTCAACCTTGGTTCTGATAGCCTTGAAGGTTTCAATAAACGCGAAGCCAATCTTTTTATTGGTAACAAGAAGACCCTTTGACTTTGAATTAACTCTGTTGATTGAGCCGAGAACGTTGAGGTTAACCTTTCTTGCGATATCATCAACGCTGCGGACTGTATCATGAACGATGTAGTAAACGAGAATAACTACAACGCCGGCAATCGCACCGAACAGTGCGCCTATTATAGAAATGATAAGCGTTATTGATGATACATCGGGATTTGTGGGAAGTACGGGATAATCGCAGATATTAAGATGAGCGTTGGAGTATATCTCGTTAACAATGCTCTTATAGTTTTCTACAAGAGATTTTGCTATTGCGTATGACTTTTCGGGACTCTCTGTTGTGATTTTTACCTCAAGCACGTTTGAGCCTGTGATAATGTTAACGCTGGTAGCGCTGGAAACTTCTGCGGTTGACACGGGAACAGAGCATTTCTGCGCGGTTGCTTCAGATACTGAGCGTCCCTCGAGAATATACTGATATGTGGCTGTAACATTGATTGAAGCGCTGATATCTGAATTTTCAACCTTTTCCGATTCGTTGGTGAGGGTGTTTACAACGAACGAAACCGTTGCGGTGTAAGTATCCTCCTGAAGAACCGATGCCGCTCCTGCGCCCACAATGCCGAAAACAAGTGCAAGCACAAGAATTATCCAGACTTTTTTCGCTACAACGCGCATGAAAGCAAATATATTAATTTCAATGCCGTTGTTTCTTTCCTGCTTTTCGTAGCTCATTTTTAAACCTCCGTTTTGTTCCGATGTTTTATTTTAATTAATAAAGCTCCGAATCTGTTCTGCTGTATTGCGCAGAGCATAAATTCAGAACGGTCAGAACCGTTTTGACTGTTTCAGCGGTAAACTGTTATTTGTTACCCTGCTGACTGTTTGAATAAAAGAACTGTTTTTTGCCGGGTGCGTCGTCAACATTCATGCATATATATATAAGCGCTATAACAAGCTGAGGGTAAATAACATGCATTGAAACAACGCCCCACTCAATAATAAACTCAGATAAAAGCATCGCCAGGGCCAGCAGCTTAAGATAGGTGAATTCTTTTCTGAAAAGCTTTATGCCGAGCTTTATAAGCATATAGAAATAGAACCAGTAGTAAGTAATAAAACCGATTATGCCTAAATCGGCGAGCAGCTCCCAGTAATTATTATGGGCGTATATGGCGTGCGAAGCTTTTGTTTCTGCTGCAAGAAGTGTGGCAAAATTTGCGAAGCCCTGACCGAAGACGGGTTTCCTTTTAAAGAGCAGCTTCGCAAAGTCAACGTAGTACTCTCTGAGCTGAAGACTGCCCATCTCATATACTGAGGAGTTATTGCTTGTAAAGTCAATAAGATTCTCAAGTCTTTTGCCTATTATTTCATAGAGCACTTCATTTTCCATAAAAAATATAAACGCCGCTACTATGATGCCGATTACAATAAGGAAATGAAAGAAATGCCTCTTACGGCCGAAAGCGAAAAAGACGATAAACAGAATGCCAAATGCGACGACGGCGATTGCCTTTCTCGAGCTTGAAAGAACACAGCCGAAAAGCAGCAAAGCCTCGGCAAGATACCACAGGCGTTCTCTTTTAATGTATGCTTTGTAAAAAGCAATAATTGCGGCGTACAGCAGAATGTATCCGAATGTGTTTGTATTGTTGCCGCCGATTGCCGCGCCGAAATATCCGTCATACCAATGAGCATAAGGCGTGCCGATAAACTGAATCAGCGCGATTGTAATTGCACCGTACAGATAAATATCAAGTATCCGCTCCGCGTCCTCTTTGGTGTCGACATACTGCGTGATGCCGAAGCATATTACCAGTATCAGCGTCATGAACTTAACGTATTTAAGCGCCGACATCAGAGGGGCGTATGCCCACATTGAGGATAATTCCGCAAGAGCAATGAACGCAAGATACCAGAATGACAGTATCGGTTTATTTATGCGGGAATTGTAAAGCTTGCCGGCTGTTATAATGACAGGCCCTACCATAAGAGCGGCAACGCCGATATAATGCAGCTTGGAATAAACGAGGTAGTATATTACCATTCCAAGGTAAAAACAGATTTCAAAGGGCAAGCGGAAAAATCTGTCTGATTCACTTTTCTGGATTCTTAGAACTCCGTCCCGGAATGAAACCATGTACTCCCTCCTTTTATTTTATGCAAACGGAATTTATTTTATCAGCTGCATTCCTTCTTTGACAAAGTCAACAGGGGATGTGTTGAATGATTTTATAAGATTTATTAATGCCTTGCTCTTAACCCCGCTTCTCAGATATGAAACGGCAAGAACGGAATAATGGCGGAAATCCATATATCTTACATCTTTTTTAGTAAGAGACGGTTTCTGTGATGATTTAACAAGGAAGATTTTTTCCTCGCATTCAACCTTGTTCTTGCCTACGGAAATACGGCCCTCATTATGAAGATAAGCCTTAATATGTGAGCAGGGGATATAGCCGATTTTTATTTCGGGATGAGATGACGCATACTGAAGCGCGTCCCACATCAGCATGAATTCCTGTCCCATGGGCACTTTTCTGAATCCGCCGAATACATGAATGAAATCACGCTTAATCATATATGTGGATGTAGGAGTGAGCGAATGGAGAACGTGCTGCTTTATAAGATTCTCCGGAGACCAGTCCTTAACATATCGATGTGTACGGTGCTCGATAAGCTTGCCGTCACCGTCATACTGATGGAGGTCTGTAAAGCAGAAGTCAAGATTATGAGCAATCATGAAATTCAGCTCGTTTTCGATTTTAGGGGGCTCATATTCGTCATCGTCATCAAGGAAAGCGATGTATTCACCGTCGCAGGCTTCTATACCGACATTTCTTGAAAGTCCGCCGCCCAGATTCTCTTTGTTCTGAATATACATTACACGGGAATCATCCTTATATTTAAGCATGGTTTCCTCGGTGCTTTTACGGTATTCGGGGAGCTCGGCGTTGTCGTCAACAACAACGACCTGAATATTATCATATGTCTGGCCGAGAATGGAATCTATAGCGCGTGAAAGAAAATGAGCACGTTTATAAGTCGGGGTAATTACGCTGACCTTTGGCTTCACAATACACCAAACCTCTCCACTGTAAAATCAATAACTTATTATACATTTTTTATTGCATTTTGTCTATACAATATTTGAAATTTATCTTCCTTTTTTGATAAAAATATTAATATGCAGAAAGATTTTAAAAATATGTAAATTTTATCTCATTTTCTCTTTACATGGATTTGAATTTAGGTTAAAATAACTATGTATATTTGTGCTTGGAGGTAATCATATTGTATAAACGAATTTTACTTAAATTAAGCGGTGAGGTTCTCGCGGGGGCAAACGGTCACGGCATTGATTTCGACATGGTGACAAACGTGTGCTCATACGTTAAGAAAGTAGCCGATATGGGCGTTCAGGTAGGTCTCGTTGTCGGCGGCGGCAATTTCTGGCGCGGCAGAAGCAGCGGCACCATGAACCGTACCAGAGCCGATAACATGGGAATGCTTGCCACTGTTATGAATTCTCTCGCGCTGTGTGAGGCTCTTGAGCAGCTGGGCATGAAAGCGAGAGTGATGTCCGCTGTAGGTATGCAGCCCATAGCTGAGCAGTATGTCGCAAGAGACGCTGTTAAATATCTCAACGAGGGCGAAATTGTTATTTTCGGCTGCGGTACAGGCTGCCCGTTCTTCTCAACAGACACAACAGCCGCTCTCAGAGCAGCTGAGATTGAGGCTGATGTTATATTCAAGGCAACCAATGTTGACGGCGTTTATGACAAAGACCCCAATAAATTTGACGACGCGGTTAAATATGACGTACTTTCACATTCCGAGGTTCTCGCGAAAGGACTTAAGGTTATGGACAGCACAGCCGCTTCACTCTGCCGCGATAACGGCATATCAATTCTGGTATTCAACCTTGAAGACCCTGAGAACATTGTAAGGGCAGTCAAGGGTGAAAATATAGGTACACTTGTAAAAGAATAATATTTAAAAGGAGATTTACTTATGAAAGAAGTTTATGCTTATACTAAAGAAAAGATGGAAAAGACCGTAGCTCATCTTAAGAGCGATTATGCCGCAATCCGCGCCGGCAGAGCAAGCGCAGCTGTTCTTGACAGAATCACTGTTGATTACTATGGCACGCCTACACCCGTTAACCAGCTTGCTTCCGTTTCTGTTGCCGAGGCCAGAATTCTTACAATTCAGCCCTGGGACAAATCAGTTCTCCACGGCATTGAAAAAGCAATCCAGACATCTGATATAGGCATTAACCCTCAGAATGACGGTTCTGTTATCCGCCTTACATTCCCCAAGCTTACAGAGGACCACAGAAAAACAATCGTTAAAGATGTCAGCAAAATGGCTGAGGATGCAAAGGTAGCAATCCGCTCCATCCGCCGTGATGCTCTTGACAAGCTCAAAAAGATGCAGAAAGCATCTGAAATCACCGAAGACGACCTCAAAGACGGTGAAGAGGAAGTTCAGAAAATCACTGATGATTTTATTAAGGAAATAGACAAAGTAGCAAAGGCAAAAGAAGCCGAAGTAATGGAAATCTGATTTTAAACCGTCGTCAAATTCCGCAATACTGCGTTGGTCTTCCTTGAAGTATATTCATACATCTGCGGAAGACCGTCTTGTCCTGCGAAATTTTACTTGGTTTAAATCTCAGATTCGGCATATTTTACAACGATATTGTAAGGGCAATTATCAATCGCCCGTTTCTCAGAGCTTAAAGAGTTTTTTGTTTCTCTCCCTCAGTCAGCTTCACTGACAGCTCCATGGGCACAGCACTTCTGTGCCTCGGCTCGGTTGAGTAT
>JAZUHE010000085.1:0-15169 GCA_045641565.1 Acutalibacteraceae bacterium
CAGACAAGCCTCAGCGCAACGATTACCCACAGGAGGCAGGATATGAATTTCGGAGCTTTTTTTATTAAAAATCTCACAGCGATAACCGCCAGAACTATCCAGCTCGCGGTTATGCTGAGATTAAGCAGTTTTAAAAATAACGTGTCCATAATCAGCCTCCTTTTCTGAATTCGTCAATCATTTTCTGTATCTCGTTTATCTCGGTTTCGGATAATTCCTTCTGAGCGGAAAACGCCGCTAAAAACGCGGGCAGAGAGCCGCCGAAGGCTTCGTCAACAAACTGACCGCTTTTCGCCGAGTAATATTCATTCTTTGAAACGACAGATGTTACTGTTCCGTTGTCGTTTCTGAAAAGTCCTTTATCGCAGAGCTTGCGCAGAACGGTGTATGTAGTGGATTTTTTCCATTCCAGCTCTTTTTCGCATATTTTAACAAGCTCGCCCGACGCGACAGGCTCGTTTTTCCAGAGCAAATCAGCAAATTTCAGCTGAACCTCGCCTAATTCAAAGTCCATAATAATCGCTCCCTTTGGTTTATTCATAATAGACCACACGCTTAGTCTATCATGAATAAACCGATTTGTCAACAATTTTTTGCGGATATTGCGGTGAAAAATATTTATAACTGTGCGGTATAAGAAAAGACTCCCTCATAAGGGAGTCTTGACAGTGCGTGACCGGGATATCAGAATATAAATTCTATTATATTATAATTATCGTTTTTGCTGTAGTTTATCTGGTCAGACATCTGAATACCGGGCAGGGCATATTTTATGCTGTTCTGAATTTCATATGCTTTGCTCTCGGTAATAAGAGTATACAGCGCCTGATTATATACATCTTTTGAAGAAAACCTCAGCTCAATCGCATTTATGCCGCGGTTGAGATTACGGGAAATGACTTTTTCCATATTTTTGAGGCTGTAGTAGTCAGATGAGTAAAACATACTGCCTGTTCTGACAAAATAGTTTGCGTCAGTGCTGTTACAGACGAAGGCGCTTTTAAAATTGCTGTGGTCTGCCTTTATTTCCTCTTCTGACAGATTAAAATATGTGTGAGAAATCCCCGCAGGGTTTTCAAGCGGGTCATCCCATGTGGTGTCAAGGTAGTAATAACTGCCGTCTATTTTTACGATATTCCACATATGGCTTTCGTTTTCGCCCTGCTGATTCTTGGCGTCACCGATAATATTGTAGCATTCGATACCTGCTTTTTCAAGAACGAATTTTGTGGCTTTTGAGTAGCCCTCGCAGGCGGCGTTTCCGAAATTCATGCACGCGTATGCTGTGTTTGAGTCGTCAGATTCGCTGTTATATGTGCAGCTGCCTATAATATAGTCATGAATGGCAAGCTCCTTGTCAAAGTCAGATGTTTTTTCATTAAAGCGTGACAGAACCGCGTCGGCCAGAATGTTCATTTTTTCAATTCTGTATGTCTGCTCTGCGGGAATCATGCAGTATTCCGGCTTGAAAAAGCAGAGGTCGCCCTCAGTTATTATACTGCCGCCCTTGCCGAAGCACATGATTTCCGGATTGTCATAAACCACAGCTTCATACACCTGAGTCAGCTCATCACTTTCCATAAGAGGCACTTCTATTTTTTCGGGGAACGTGTCTGCGGCGTCATAAATCGCTGACAGGATGCTGTTATAGGCTTTTTTCTGATTTTCAGAAAGCGCATCAAAATAATTTTTATACGCACTGCCTTTGTCAAGGATTTTTTCCGCTGAATAGCTGTCCCAGTCCGTATAGATGTTTGACATCAGGAATTCGTTTATGCCTTTCGGGACAGGCAGCTGTGCGCATGAGCAGAAAGAAAAAGATATGACACAGATAAGCAGTGAACATATGATTTTTTTCATAAATTTAAAACTCCTCAACAGAAGATACTGTTACAACTTTTTTAGCGTTGTCAACAACGGTTTTAATACAGCTGAGATTGTCCGCGGTTTCGATAAATGAAATATTGCTGTTTTCAGAAAGATTGGTGAGAACGCCTTTATAGATTTTCATTGCGTTTTCAAAATTTTCCTGAGTGAAATAATTGTTGACCATTGTGCAGAGAATTTCACCCTGCTTTGACAGGTCGATATTTTTAAAATATTTTAAATATTTAATAAGAACCTCGCCTTTGATAATCTGCTCTCCCGGTGTGAGAATAAGAGTAAGGTCTTTCGTTCTGTATTCAACACGCTCCGGAACAATGTACTGAAGACCGCCCATATAATTCACAGCGAGGGCAAAAGTATTTTCATCAGAGGCGATGTATTTTTCCATCTTGATTTTGTATTCTTTGGCAACGGCTTTTGTCACGGCGTCGGGGCCGCCGTCCTCATAATATTTAAGATATTCACGTTTAACCTTAAGCGGGCAGAATTTTATCTGACCTGTTGAAGCGTCAGCGTGAGCTATTGCCATAAAATAAATTTCCTTTTCACCGGATTCCTCAGTCTTTTCAGAAGAAACGCTCATAAGAAGGATGTTTGTTCTGGCGTTCACAAAGGATTTGCCGTTATTTTTGTCTTTTTTGCTGAATTCAAAAACAGTTGATATTTTTTTGATAACATTCTTGGCTTCCGCCGTACCGTTTTTTGATACATATACAGTGCCCGCAACAAGAAAAACGAGAACAGCTGCAATAACCGCAGTGAGTACGGTTTTCAGTTTGTTTCCGCCTCTGACTCTTACGGGATTAAAAAGTCTTGTATCCTTTTTGTTCATAAAATCAACCTCTTTTAAGTATAACGGCAGTATGCTCGGGAATATCCGCGCAGTTCCATTCAGCCCTGCCGCTGCCGAAAATCAGGGTGCAGTTGTACCATTCCTTAGGGAAATAATATTTTATGGGATGATTGTTGCTGTTTGCTATTACAAGAATATCATTGCCTCTTGTGTAGGCGACACAGCCTAAAATCGCGGAAACGCTTGCGTATTCTCCCTGCGCGAAGGCTTCGTTTTCACGTCTGACCCTGCCGAGAGCTTTATAGAAATTTACAAGCTCCGTGTTTTCTTCTCCCCACGGGTAACAGCATCTGTTGAACGGGTCTTTGTAGCCCTCAAGGCCTGCCTCGTCGCCGTAGTAGATGCACGGAACTCCGGGAAGAGTGAACTGAAGCACAGCGGCTTCTTTTAAAAGGCGGATGCCCTCCTGCCTCTTCTCGGGGGTAAGAATTCTGCCCGACTGCCACTGTCTGTCACGGTAAACACAGCTTTCGCCTGCGAGGGCGGTGATTGCGCGCTGAGTGTCATGAGTGCCGATATGATTCATCAGTACATCAATAACAGGCTTCGGGTAATTCTCTGTAATTGATGTTACGGTTTTGTTGAACGCCTCGGCGTTTCCGTATCTTACAAAATTAATAACAGCGTCGGCAAAAGGATAATTCATAACGCTGTCAAGCTGACGGCCCTGAAGATATCTTCTTCTTTTGCCGTAGCTCGATTTATTTGAAGCGTCCTCCCATACCTCACCGAGAATGAGAGCGTCGCTGTTCTGCTCTTTTACGCCTTTTCTAAATTCGTCAAGGAATTCGTCGGGCAGTTCGTCTGCGACGTCAAGCCGCCAGCCGCCCGCTCCGCGGGAAATCCACTTGCGTGCTATGCCGTTTTCACCCGAAATGTAGTCGATAAACTCGGGTGTTTCTTCTATGATTTCGGGGAGGATATCAATTCCCCACCAGCTTTCGTAGTCATCGGGCCATTCTTTGAATTTGTACCATTTATAAAAGGGCGACTCCTTGCTCTGATACGCGCCGGAGGTCGGATATCTTCCTTTTTTATTAAAATAGCGGCTGTCGGAACCTGTGTGGCTGAAAACGCCGTCAAGAATAATTTTTATGCCGAGCTTTTCCGCTTCTGAGCAGAGATTTTCAAAATCCTCCTGCGTACCGAGAAGCGGGTCGATTTTTTCATAATCAGCCGTGTCATATCGGTGATTGCTGTGGGACTCAAAAACGGGATTGAGATAAATACAGCTCACGCCGAGTGATGAAAGATAGGGGAGCTTGCTCTGTATTCCCTTAAAATCGCCGCAGAAAAAGTCATTGTTGAGAGTCTTTCCGTTTTTATCGGGCTTCCAGTACGGCTCACTGGAGTAGTCCGTTCTGAGAATTCTGTCTGACGGAACGTCTTTTTTCTCCTCACCCGAGAAGCAGAATCTGTCGGGGAAAATCTGATAAAATATGCCGCCCTTAAGCCAGTCGGGAGTAGTAAAATCTTTATCGTAAACAGTCAGCTGCCACTTTTCGCCGTATCCGCTTAAAAAGCCCTCCTGACCGCCTGCGTTTGAAAAAATACCGCTCACGCCGAAGCCCGAGTTGTATTCAAAATGATAAAAATACAGTCCTGTTTCGGGAAAAGGTACTTCAATTTTCCACCATTCCTCATCAGTGCCCTGCATACAGTCCCAGTTCATGGAGATTTTCTTTTCCCATTCGCCGTCTTTTTCTATCACGATTCTCGCCCCTGTGCAGCAGAAGCTTCTGGGCAGAATTATGCGAAAGGTAACCGCGGTGCCGCTGCTGACGGCGCCGTAAGGGTATTTATGATAATCTTTGCCTGAATTATACGGTATATACATCAATAGTTCCCCGCCGGTTGTGAATAATACATGTCTGAGGACGGCTGAGTTGTGCTTTCCTCAGTGGACTGCGCTGTGGTTGTTGTAGTGTTTACAAACGCCGCCGTGTATGTGTTTTTATCATTATACGGCTGTTTTGAGATTTTTATAAGTGAGTCTGTAATGCAGAATCCGAGGATTATGAACGCGGCGGTCATAATTACAATAAGAACAATCTTTATTATTCTTTTTGCGGAGCTGCTTATTTTTTCATTCTGATTCAGAGAGAAAGAGTCATCATACTGATTCTCTTTAAAATCCGCAAAGGCTCTGCGCCTTTTTGCGCCGCTGTTTTTTTCATCCATCTGAATCCCTCCTTATGCAAACGCTCCGCTGCCCGAAATGCCTATAAAGGTAAGTGACAGCATTGCTACATATATAAACATAATCGGCGCTCCGCGGAAAGCGCGGGGAACCTTTTTATTTTTTGAAAGCTTTGTGAATCCTGCGCTGATAAGCAGCGAGGCTATGATAAAGGCTATTCCCGAGCCGAAGCCTGTTCCGATACTCTCCCACAAAGTGGAGGCGGAGCGGTGATTTATCAGCGGAATGGCAAGTACAAGCGTGTTGAGCGCCGCCATGCCCAGGTTTGACATGAGCTTTCTGCCGGGCTTCAGTATTATCAAAGTAAAAATGCAGGTTACGGTATACACCGCGAGAAGAACGCCGATAAAAATGAGAAAATGAAATGAGCTGCTTAATGCGGAAACAGACTCAAGTGAGTCAAGCAGACGGCAGATAACGGCGGATGCGGTTGAAAACCATACTATCATTCCCGCCATGGACGCCAGCTTTTTCGGCTTTGCCGCCATTCTCATGGCTTCGCTTATTCCGTAGCCGCCGCTGAAAACAAGATTCTGAACAATAATCGCGTAAAGCGCCGCGGAAAGCATATCAAAAAAGCCGCTCAATTTTCTCACCTCTTTTTGTGTTTATTTCTTTTCGGATTTTCCGAATCTGGCCTTTACCGCATAGGTAAAAGTACCTTCATCGTCCCTGCTTTCATCAAGAACGAAACGTCTTTCAAGGCCGCTTGCTTTCTTCGGGTATTTTTTGATAACGGCCGATTTATGAAGAGCGGAAAGCAGACCGATAATAAATAATCCCGCAAAGGGCATCAGCATTCCGTTAAGTCCGTAAATGTGTGGAATGTCAAAGCCTGCGATTTTTCCGCTGCCGAAAATCTCTCTTATTACACCTGTGATAATCAGCACAGCCGAGTAGCCTGCCGCGGAGGCGACAGCGTCATAAAATGATTCTTTAACGGTGTGCTTTACGGCGTATTTTTCGCAGTGAACGCAGTTGAATGAGCTCATTGCCATCAGCGGAAGATAAATTCCGAGGCTTGCGAAAACGGGGGTGTTGATTTTTTCAAGCTGATACATAATCGGGAAAACCACTGCCGCGCCTATAATGATATATATGCCGACGCGAATCCACCCGGGTACCTTTTTAAGCATAAGGCTCGCGATTAATTCGCAGAGAATAAGCGAAACGGTGAAGACGGCGGAGAGAATCAGCGAGTTGAAAAGAGACGTTGCCGCCGCCGCAACAGGGCAGATGCCGATAACCTGAACAAGCACGGGATTTTTCAGATATCCGCCTGTTTTTATCATTTTTTTAAGTGATGTTTTTTTACTCACCGGTCATCACCTCCGGTTCCTTTTCTTTATGAGAAAAGAGATATTTCTCCGCCGCGGGCCATATGGAGTTGACGGCGAGAACGGCAAAACAGCCAGCGTCCTCAAAAACGCTGAAGCGTCTGAGCAGAATATATCCGACTGCCGCGGCCGCTCCGTAAATAATGCGGTGAGAGATTTTATCGGGAGACTGAGGCTCCTCGGTAATCAGAAACACTGCAATGCACAGCGAAAAACCTGAGAAAAACCTTATACATATCATTCTCATGGGATTCAGAGCAAATATTGCTCCGCAGTCAACTGCAACAGTTACAACACAGCCGATAAAATACGTCACAAGAAAACTTATGGCGTTTACAAAGCTTCTCGGTCTTCTGACAAGCAGATACACAAGCAGACCGAGCATTACAACCGCCGCCGTCATGCCCATCGGGCCGGGCACCGAACCGATAAATGTGTTGATTATTTCAACGGCTGTTACGCCGTGAGTTTTATTCTGCAGAAGGCTCTGGGCAGCCGAGGTGCCTGCCACAAAAGCGTCCGAGCCGAAAACTGCGGCTGACCCGTCATTTTTTAAAACGGGATAAGCAAAAACCTCACTGCTTTTACATATACATAAAAAAGAGAAGGCCGCCGCCGTGCATGAAAACGGAGAAGAATTGATTCCGCCGAATGGAATTTTTACAAGCATAACGGCAAAGATACTGCCGACAGCGGGTATCCACAGCTTCACGGAAGCGGGAAGCATAAGCGCAAGCAGCAGGCCGATATATACACTGCCGCAGTCGGAAAGCTTCGGATTCTGTCTTATAATCCTGCTGCCGATAATTTCAGATACAACCGCCGCCGATACACTGACAAGACAGATAAGGAACGCCCTCAGTCCGTAAAAATGGATTGCCATAACAAAAGGCAGAAAAAGCGCGGGGAGCATATCCTTATAAAAACTGTCTGTTTTTGCCGTTGCTGTTTCAGGCAAGCGGTTCACCTTCTTCCATTATTTATTCATTGAAAAGAGTCAGCCTCAGCTATATAATTATTTTATAAATCTGCCGGAGGATATAATATGAATATTCATCTTATTAATAAAAATAAATTCATTGCCGAGCTGAGCGTCAGAGATATGAATGAGCTTGACATTACATACGAGGAAATGGATTATTCCAATATTGAAACACGTCGGGTTATATGGACGGTTATTGACAAAATCCGCGAGACCTCCGGATGCGATATCGACCCGTCGGGTAATCTGCTGATTGAAGCCGTCGCCGATTCCGAGGGCGGCTGCGTTCTGTGCTTTACCATTCCCGAAAAGAAAAGAGACCTTTCGTCATTAAAGCCACCTGTTTTAAAAAAGAACAGAGGCGCGGCTGTGTATGAGTTTGACAGCATGGATTCTTTTCTTGATATGATAAAGGCTGTGGGATATGACAGCCTTTCTGATAAATGCAGAGTTTTCAGAAACAGAGACCGTGTAAGAGCCGTATTCAGCAGATTCCCGGGTCAGAGAGAAAAGAAAATCATTGAGGAATACGGAAGCTTTATCGGTCAGGACGATTTTATCACCGCTCAGACTGCCGAGTACTGGCGTCCGTCGGGTAATATTTAAGCGTTTCTGATTGATTCCATGGCGGATTTTCTGTCTTCCGCGCCGAAAACGGCACTGCCTGCCACAAGCACGTCGGCACCTGCGGCTTTAACAAGCTTCGCGGTGTCGGCGTTTATTCCGCCGTCAACCTGAATAAGCATATCATCTATTCCGCGTCTGAGGCATTCGGCTCTTACCGCCTCGATTTTCGGCAGCATATCAGCCATGAATTTCTGGCCGCCGAAGCCGGGCTCAACCGTCATAATAAGAACCATGCCGATATCGTCAAGATAGGGGAATACAGTCTCTATCGGGGTTTTGGGCTTTACGCTCAGAGCGGGGATTTTGCCGTATTTTTTTATTTCGTTTATTGTTTCTTTTATGACGGAATCACATTCAGTGTGGAAGGTGATTCCGTCAGCGCCTGCGTTTGCGAAATCTTTTATATAAAAAAGCGGGTCGCTTATCATAAGATGAACGTCAAAGAATTTCTCTGAGTAAGAGCGGAAAAATTTCATGACGGGAGCGCCGAAGGTGATATTGGGCACAAAATGACCGTCCATAACGTCAACGTGAATCCAGTCTGCTCCGCGGGCAGAAATATCGGCAATTTCAGCCCCCGCCCTTGAAAAGTCGCAGGAAAGAATCGAGGGTGCGATAAGTGTATTTTTCATTTTACAATGTCTCCTGTCTGCAGTTTTAAAAGGTTTCTGTAAACGGCAACGTGAGAGGGAGAGATATGCTTGTCCTCATGAATACTGCCGAAATACCAGCGTGTGAATTTACAGCTTGAGCTTATTTCTTCAAAATACGCGTTAAGGCCTGTGAATCGCACGTTTTCTTTGTCCTTGAGATTGAGGAACGCCTTGATTTTCTGCGGCGGCTCGTGGGTGATAATAAAGTCAATGTCAAATTTCTCGTTTTCAAGATTCTTGACGCCCTCTTTTAATTCATCGGCGGCAGGAATTTCTGACTTGGACCAGGTGTCATTGTCAAATCTTATGTCAATGTCGGGGCTTTCTCCACCGCCCATGGTAAAGATTTTTTCGCCCTCGATTTCAAAAATCTGACCGCGCATAAGGTGGAATATGTTGTTTCTGATTCTGTGAGCCTTGCCGCCGGAAAATCCCGTAACGGGATATCTCGCGAGCAAATCAAAGTTTTCGTGAGTTCCGTCAACAAAGCATATGTTGTAGGGCTTTTTTGAGAGCTTGTCAAGCACGGCTTTTTCGTTTTTGTCACCGCTCCAGATGAATCCGAAATCGCCGCATATAATAAGAGTGTCACCTTTTTTAATGTTCTTTGTAAAAAGGGGCTGTTTAAAAATCTTATAGTCGCCGTGCATATCGCCTGTAACATAAATCATTTTTATCACTCCGGATATAAAATTTAATAATACTCTTTATTTTTTGAGAAATTTTTGCTATAATACAACTCGGATGTAAAAATCGGCCGGAAATACCGATTAAAATACCTATTATATATAATACAACACGATATGGTGATTTGTCTATGAAAAAAGTGATAATTTTTTTAACAGTTTTTGTCTTAATTTTTACAATCGCGGCACCTGCGGCGTATGCGCAGAATTATCAGTCCAGCGTAACGCTTAACTGCCAGGTGGATTACCTTATAAACATTGACAACAATGTTGTGATTATGGCAAAAAACGAAAACAAAAAAATGCCTATCGCATCAATGACCAAAATTACTACGGCTCTTGTTGTTCTGCAGAACTGCAAAAATTTGTCCGAGGTTGTTACGGTGCCGGAATCGGCTATCAGGTCTCTTGATAACACAAACAGCTCCCTTGCAGGGCTTCAGATAGGTGAGCAGGTTACAGTGCTTCAGCTGCTCAATCTGCTTCTTGTAGCCAGCGGTAATGACGCCGCGGCAGTGCTTGCGGAGAAGTTCGGAGGCACTCAGGCTCATTTTGTTGAGATGATGAATAAATGCGCCGCTTCTCTCGGCTGTAAGGATACTCACTATAACAACCCTCACGGACTTGATACTGACGGCGGCTACTCCACCGCGCATGATGTTGCGCTGGTTTCGCAGGCGGCTCTTAAGTATGATGAATTTGTAAAAATCGTTTCCACCTCAACATATACAATGGCAAAGACCAATAAAAACGAGGAACGCAAAATCACCAACACCAATTCAACAATAAATCCCACATATACGACATATTACAGAGATTACGTTAAGGGAATCAAAACCGGTACAACCGACAACGCGGGCTATTGCCTTACATCTTACGCTGTCAAAAACGGGTACACATATCTTGCCGTTGTTATCGGAGGAGACAGAAGAGACTCCGACGGAGATAATATTGACGAGAATCAGGCTTTTATGGATACTGTAAGGATGTATGACTGGGCGTTTAAAAATCTCAGCTATGAGCTCATCGCTTCACCTTCGCTGATGGTATCCGAGGTCAAGGTTAATTATTCATGGAAAACCGACCATATGCGTCTTGTTCCCGAAAAGGATGTGAGAGCTCTTGTTCCCACAGGAACAGATGAGGGCAGCGTTCTTATTGAACCTGTGGACAAGCCGGATGAAGTAAACGCGCCCATAAAAAGCGGTGATTATGCCTGTAAGGCAAAGGTGTATTTTGCAGACAGTGAAATTGCCGAGATTAATCTTGTTTATGCTGAGAGCGTAAGCAAAAACTATGTTCTTTTTGTTCTTGTTATGCTCAAAAAGCTCATAACAAATCCGGTGTTTGTGATTCTGTTTATAATAGCTGTTGTCTGCGCGGCGGTTTATCTCTGGTATCTTTATAAAAACAAAATAAGCAAGCCCGTCAGAAGAAAGAATAAAATCAGAGTCGTAAAGATTAATGATATGGATTCCGCAAAAAAGAAAAGAGAAGACAGGAACTATAAACCTAAGCATTAACCCTTGACAATTCTTTTCTGATTTGGTAGAATTCTTTGTCGGTGAGAGCACATCGCTTTCACCGACATTGACAGTATGGGTTAAACGGATATATGACCTCCGTAAGGTCAGTTGTAAAACGCTTTGCGTTTTGAGATGAGAAATTGAATAACATTCGCCTCCTTAGTTAAATGGATATAATAAACCCCTCCTAAGGGTTAGTTGTGGGTTCGATTCCCGCAGGGGGTGCCAAAAAGAGCAAGCGAAAACGCCTGCTCTTTTTCCTTCGCAAAAGCCTTATATATCAACGGTTTTGGGCTATAAGAGCCTTTATTTAATTCGAAAAAATATCGGTCAAATATGTTAAGTTGAAAGTGGATAAAACACAAAAGTATTAGCGGGCTAATACTTTTTCTAATACTTTTTTCGCGGTAAAATTTAAAAAATCTAATAAGTGGGTGTTTGTATATACATAACCCTTTATTAGCATTTTTGCTATATCAGAGCTTTAATGATTTTCATTATTTCCGGGTGTTGTTCTATTGCTTTTGCGAGTAGGATAACATCATCTGAAATAATATTAGGATCTTCTCCTTTATAAAAATCTCTGTCAAGTTTTTCTGTGTTTTTTCTTCTGTCCTCATCCATTATATGTGCGTAGCGGTTAGTTACCATTGTTGCCTGAGAATGCCCCGTGTCGCCTTGAACAGATTTTATATCACCTCCGCTGAGGCGAAGCTTATATGTTGTGCTTGTATGGCGAAGACTGTGAAAAATAACTTTCGGCAAATCATGTTCTTCAATAAACAGTCTGAAAGCTCTGCCGATATAGTATTCAGATATTGGCCTGCCGTTTGACATACACATAACAAGATCATAATCATAATACTCTGATTTTGAATTAGCTTTTTGTTTTTCAATTTCTTCTTTACGGGCAATCAACAGTTTTGCAACAGTTTCAGGCAAATAGACTTTTCGGGTGCTTAATTCTGTTTTCGGCTTTTTTAAAACCAAAACCGTTGTTGTATTTGGAGTGAATGTCGGAAACTTGAAAAATATATCATCTTCGCCGATTTTTTCAAGCGCTGCTTTGGATACCCTTTGAAATTCTTTATTTACATAAATTGACGCAGAATTATTTTTTATGCTTTTGGGGCTTATATCAATGCAGTCCCATGTTAAAGCCAATAATTCTCCGATTCTTAACGAGCATGAAAATGACATATTCATTGCAAGTGACAGTATAGGATCTTCACATAAATCCAAGGCCTTATGAAGGGTATCAATGTCCCATATTTCAAGCGGCTTATAGTTGTTTTTCGGTATGGTGCAGTTAATAACGGGATTCTGATCCATGATTTCCCATCTGACAGCAATATTAAAAGCATTTCTCAGCAATTTGTGAACATTTCGTACTGTTCCGACTGAAACAAGCTGCGGATGGTTTTTGTTTTTTTGAGTTGTCGCAGCCGGTTCGTTAAGCAGGTTGCGATAGTATTCGTTCATCATTCTTGTGTTTATGTCTTTAAGCTTAACTTTACCGATGAATGGATTTATGTAGTTTTCAATTAACGCAGTACGGCTTGAAAAGGTGGAAGGTGCCCATGAATTTACACCGTGAACAGAAACATATTCTGCGAGAAGCTCTTTAAGCGTGCGGGTATTCGGAACTTTTACAGGTCCTTTTGTTTTCATTGCTTCTATTTGCTTTTTACGCTTTTTTGCCTCTGAATTGGTTTTGAACGGTTCCCACTTTTGTTTGCGGACACCGTTTTCGTCAAGTGCATAATAGACCACATAAAACTGTTTTCTTTTTTTAACAATAGATGCCATAATTTTACCTCCTAAAAAATAACAGGAACCCTTAATTGATAAGGATTCCTGTTTTACTATTACAGCCTTTTTTCGTCTTCTTTGCGTTGTTTGGAGGAATGGATTGCTATGGGAATTGCCGCACCGACTGCGCCGCCGAGAAGTATGCCGCCGAGGAGGAACAGCCACCACTGCGGATTTTTCTTTTCCTCCGTTTTTGTTTCGAGCTTTTCTTCTTCAATTTTTTTCTCGATTACAGTTGAAACATCCTGCTCTTTTGTGTATTTCTTTCCGAAGCAGTCTTCATACGAAAAGATTATTTTACCTTTTATTTCACCGAGTTTTTCTTTTGTTACATTGAGATTTATGCTGCACTGTCTGCTCTCTCCGACGGGAATTATTCCCGCAAAAGCCGTTCCACCTGAGGTAAGTCCGTCAATCTCACAATCAACTTTTACGTTTGAAATTTCACTTTTGCCCGTGTTCATCAGATTGATGCTCAGTGAAACTGTTTCACCCTGAACAGCCTTTTTCGGAAGAACGGCATTTGAAAAATCAAGATTTACCGCCTGCTTTACATCAGCAAAAATCGAAGCGTTGGCTGAGTACGGCGTACCGCTTTTATCTTCGTATTCGGCGGAAAAAGTCAGCTCGTGCCTGCCCTCTTTTGCGGAGTGAATTGCAGTAAGATTTGTTTTCCAAATGTATGAATTCCCTGCGGCAATCGAATCAATAAATACCGTTCCCATTCCGTCAGGCACTAATTCTTTTTCACCGTCCGAAAGTGTGAAAAGAATATTTTTAATCGCTTTTGTTTTGCTTGTGTTTTTAACGGTTATTGTAAGCTGTGATTTTTTGCCGGGAGTTATGCTGTCGATTTTATAATCGGTTACCATAAGCCTCGGCGTGGAGTTGTCCTCCGTTTTTTCCTCGGCAAAAGCGCAGAGAGAAAAGCCGAAAGCCAAAATGAAACACAGAATTGAAACTATTGTTTTTTTCATAAAATCACCTCACAGCTCACGGATGTTATCGACAATGCTTGATTTTGTCTGCTTTTTAATCTGCGAATAAAGATTGACCGCGCAGACAATGAATATCACGGCACAGACGGCGAGGGGAATCCATATATTAAAGCTGAATCCCGTGTCTTCTCCTGCTATTTTTTCATAGATTTTTATACCCGAAATGCCGAGAGCATAAATTGAAAATCCGCTGACAAGACCAATGCCGAACATTGAAAGGAGCTGAAGAATATATGACTTTGTCAGCTCCGAAACAGACGCACCCACCGCGCGGAGCGTGCCGATTTCTTTTTTGCTTTCTCTTATCCTCGCGGTCAGAGCGTTGTTGATAAGGCTCGTGCAGATTGTCGCCATAAGCAGAATTACAGATATGATTGATATTAAAAGAATTCTATATGAGTTCTGCTCTTCCTGCTTTATCTGATATTTTGAGCTGTAAATTCCGTTTGTGCCCGAAATTATCGGGTCGATTATTTTACATACGCTTTCATCAATTTCGGCGGTACATTCGGTGTTAAGATAAACATTAACCTCGGTGTAGCAGCTTTCTTTTCCGATTGTTCTGAAGCCCTGATTCGTTGTGATGATTCCGAGAGACGCTCCGTCGGGGCGCTTATCAATAATCGCACCGATTTTCGCTTTTCTGCTTGCTCTTTCCGTGTATTCTTCTGAAAAAAGCTTGTCTGCAGGAACACCCTCGGTGTCATTACAGTTATTGAAAAGCATCGAAACTTCGATTTCGTCGCCCACCTTCAAATCAAGGTCTGCGCTGTCAACGAGGGTATATTTTGAAACCTTATTGTCAGCTACCCTTTTGGAGTTTGTTTTGCTGTTTTTGTCAAGGGGGAAAATCAAATGGGTAACACTTAAACCTAAATCATATTTTTCCTGCTCAAAGAAAAGACCGATTT
The DNA here is from genome assembly GCA_045641565.1 of Acutalibacteraceae bacterium. Lineage (GTDB taxonomy): Bacteria > Bacillota > Clostridia > Oscillospirales > Acutalibacteraceae > CAG-488. The sequence continues at coordinate 14,473 of JAZUHE010000085.1, forward strand.
TGTTCGGCGCTTCAAGGATTACTTCCTCGCCGCTGTTTATTTTGTCAATATTGATTTTGCCGGCGACAACCTTTTTCTGCAAAGACTCAACATAGCTTTCTTCATATGAGTTTATGCTTGCTTCGGCAAATTCACCCTCGAGGCTGAACGCTTTTCTGTAATCATCCTTTGCCGTGTTTTTGCCGTAGTCGTCATCGTATTGAACAGACGGGTCGCCCGAGCGGACATTCTGCAAATCCTCAAGGCGAAGCTGCTCCATTATTTCAAGATAATTCTCTTTGGTAAAGTCGCAGTAATCAGAATGACCGCCCACAAAGGAACTCGATATATAATTGCCCGAATCGGCGAGCTTCAAATAGTCCGACTCTCTGTCTATGCTCACAACGGCAGTGCGGCATTCATGACCCGAGACGCTTTTAACATAAGGCGAGCATAAAATATCGTTGACGCTGTTCGGGCTGACGCCCATTTCCCTTTCGGCTTTTTTCAGATTTGTGTAGGAACCAAAGCGGCTGTCACCGAGATGAATCTGATAATCACCTTTTTCCTCAAAAGTATCGTTTTTAATGTACTCCGCTGCGGCGAAGCCTGCGCCCGAAATGAGAATGCAGGCAATAAGAATTATGCTCACGGCGGCTGTTCTGCCCTTGCTGAAGGTCATATTTCTTTTTGAAAGGAGCTTCGGCATTGAAAATTC
>JAZUHE010000086.1:0-5092 GCA_045641565.1 Acutalibacteraceae bacterium
CAACTGAGCCCCCCAACTCCTTGGCTCACAGAACGACATGGCTACGATCCGACTTGGATATCATATTTTGCATTACCGACAAAATATTTATAGAGAAGCGTATCGGGTATTCTCTTAAGTACATGAGAGATTCCGTGGAAATGCGGAGCCTTCCGGCAGAAATAATTAATTTCGGGCTTAAGAAACTGCGCATTAACACCGTCAAAAAACATCGTTTCAACAGTTATGTCATATTCGGTTGTATCCATATTGTTCACAAGGTTGACAAGCACCTTTTCGGCACCGCCGCCCGTAAGTGAATCAATAAGAAACAATATTTTTTTCATAAATATACCTGCTGTTAAATAGTTTTTTCGGGAAGCTCAACCATTGAACCGAACTTGTAATCGTATTCATCAGGATCAAACGAATAAAAACCGCTGCCTCCGAAAAATGTAAGCTCTCCGAAATAAATCTTTCCGTTACAGTTATACAAATCCACGCGGACAAACGGAAAGTCTTCGCTGAGTTTTGACGCAACTTCAAGCATTTGGTCAAGGTTTTCGGGACGCTTTACAACACAGTCCTGAACTCCCGTTGTGAAATCAAGCTTTTCCCAGTCGGTAGAATAATAGGACTGCTTGTGGTCGGAGTATCTGTCCTCGTCCGCCTGTATGAAAGCAATTTTACCTTTCATGCAGAAGAATTTATAGTCACGGAGATATCCGCTGTCATCTTCAAGATATTTTTCAACAACAATGCTCGGCTTGAGATTTTTATAAACCCATTCTCTGCCGTCGAGGTAAAGATTAAGCTTAAGCCAGAGATTGAATATTTTCTTTTTTGATTTCCAGTTAACTGAATTCTTATCAGTGCATATAAAATTCATTGCGCTGCTGTGCGCCGCTTTTACAACAAATCTGTCAGGCAAAGCACTGACGTCAAGCTCATCGACATTCTCTATATGCGCGAGCAGGTCATTAAGTAAATCCCCGCAGCCCTTTGATTTTATGTACTCTCTTACAAGATATTTATCTGCACACTGCGCAGTAAGCGGATCATGATTGTACAGCTTAAGCCACTGCAGTTTTTCCGTAAAGCGCTGAGGATTATCAAGGTCAAGGGTACGTCCTGTCTGCTGCTTATACATCATTTCAAGAAATGCTTTATCATCGGGATTCTCTTTGTAAAGCCTCTGCTGATTTTTCAGCCTGTATAAAAGCCTTAGATAAAGTCCTGCGTCATATTTGCTGAGTCCTCTGAGAAACTCTATGATTTTTTCTTTCATTATTCAGCACCTCATCTTGACTGGAATTTATTTATTCTGTCATCAAGAATTCTTCCGTTGTCAAAAATCTTTGCAGCCTTGAGATTCTCATCAGGAGCATCGTTGATAAGCTGATTAATATAAATCTGCGCTGCTTCAGAAATTGATTTTGTGGCGTCTTTGTGGAAAATGGACGGTGTATGGTCAACGACATAATGCATGACACCGTCTATCAGATAAACCGGTTCTTCTATTGTAGTCGGTATGCTTGTTTCGATTCCGCCGTTTCTGTCACAGCTTATGTCAATTATCAAGGCGTTCTTTCTGAGTTTTTTCAAATCAGACCTATATATAATATGATCTTTTCTCGCAGTATCCCAGAGAATACAGTTGATAACAACATCAAATTTTGTCATTTCACTTTTGAAAAGCTCTTCGGTTCTTCTTGAATAGCATGTAATATTCGCGCCGAGCATTGTGAGAATCTTTATTGCGCCTCTTGCAGTATTTCCGTTTCCGACAACGGCCACTTCAAGGCCATACGGCATTTTGCCGTAGCATCTGAAGGCATCCATGACTGCAGCTTCACCTGCAAGCTCATTGTTTCTGAAAAACGTATGCCTTCCGTTGGCAAACATATCCTCCCATGCATAGGCAGAAAGTCCTGCATTGATTATTTTATCTGTAATGTCACGATTCTGAACCGCATGAATCCAGCCGAAAATCGTCTGTCCTTTTTTCAGGTTTTCAAGATATTCGGCATCGCCGATTTTCGGGTCACAGATTATATCGCACTGAAACACTTCGACACGTGAAACAACATTACAGCCTGCCGCAGAATACTCATCGTCAGAGCAGCCGTAGACATTACCGTAACCCGTTTCCACATATATCATTTCGGGATGATCGATTTTACAAATCTCTGACGGCAGAATCGCCCGCCTGCTTTCATTTTCTTTATGTCCAATTACAAAACCTATTGTTTTCAAAAAATCTTCATCCTTTATTTCTTTTTCGTAGATATTTTATGGAACAGATAAATAAATTTCTGCGGAACAAATACTTTAATCACGGGTTCAAATGCAATCGGGTAATAATAAATCGGATAATGAAGCATCTTATATCCGCGAAGGAGAATTCTTGTGTGATTAAACCTTACCTTTGCGGTTCTGCGCTTTACGGCATTCTTATCCTCACGGAAGAAAAGCACATCCTCCTGAAGGTTATATCCCTCAAAACCTGCCGCGAAGAATCTGAACCACAGCTCATGATCCTGCGAACGAACCGTCATTTTTGAAACAAGGTATCCTCCCAGCTTATCGTAAGCCGACTTTCTGACCATTACCGCAGGGTGAGCAAACGGAACCTTGCGCATCGGTGAAAATTTATCAGGGTGCTCGGGATAGTACACTCTGCCGTACGGACCCTCTGCATCAAACAGCCTTATTACACCGCCGACCGCCGCATACTGCGGATTCTCATCAAGGATTTTTACTTCCTTTTCCAGTCTTGTTTCAATTGCTATATCATCAGCGTCCATGCGGGCCATGTATTCGCCCGAAGCAGCTTCAAGACATCGGTTGAGAGAAAATGACAGCTTGGAATTAACATCATTTTTCAAAAGTATTATCTTATCGGGATAACGCTCCTTGTATTCACAAAGAACCGCATAGGTATTATCATCCGAGCAGTCATCACAGATAACAAACTCCCAGTCCGTAAAAGTCTGATTGAAAATTGAATCAATGCTTTCACGAACTGTCTTTTCACAGTTGTATGTTGCCATAATAACAGAAACTTTCGGCATATATTTTCCTCCCGGATAAAATACCTTAATCTATAATTCCAAGCTTTTTAAGCAATTTATTCCTTTTAGACGCAGTTGCAAGTGTTTTTATCTTTCCTTTTTCTCCTGCAAATCCTGCGATTCTTCTGAATCTGTATTTCCTTATTTCGTCTGATTTGCCTTTTAATTCGGGATGTGCGGACACAATTTCCTCGTCTGACTGAAACAGCACCGAAAACGCCGAAGAAACAAACCCTCTGTTGCCTCTTGCAATCTTTTTGGTTACTGCACCGCTGTGAGTTCTGCCGGAATCAGATGTTCCGTACGCACCTGCGTTCATTATGTCGTCAAGAAGCTTCTCCGCTGTCTTCTCTTCGCCTTGATATGCACACTCAACGTCGAAATATTTTCTGCACAAAGACAGCACGCTGAGTATGGTGCCTTCTGCGTTTATTTTTCTGAGCAGAGAAAAACAGTAATCAAAATCTATCTCTTCATAATTGTTCTTCACAAAACAGGCAATATCCATAACAGGCCTTATTCCGATTCCGCCCCTTACGAAATGATTGAAAAAATGCACACACAGCGACAAAAAACCGAAATCAGGGGAAAATGTCGGAATATCTCCCGCTTCGGTTTTGAGCCGGACAGGACATTCAAGCTGAGCGGAAAACAGGCGGTCAATTTCCTTCATTCCGTCTGAACCTCTACTGTCAACAAGCCCCGAATGAACTTCAAGCAGTGACTTGACTCGCGGATTTACCAGCTTAAGTTCTCCGCTTTTTCTTTCCGTCAATTTATATCCGCTGCTTTGAAGCAGCTCTCCTGCACGTTCAATACTGTCGGCTGCAACGAAAATATCCTCGTCCGATGAGGTTCTGTATTCGGAATCCGAATACAGTGCCCTGCAAACAGCACCCTTGAAAACTATGCAATTAATTTCTTCTGCTTCAAACAGCTTACACACACGTACAAGCTCTGCATTCCGCTGAACCTGAGAAAAAACAGAAAACATAACTTCGGATTTTACTTCGTCGTATTTTTCTTTACTCAAGGCTTTTTGAAGCGCCTCACTGTTTTTCAGAAAAACTATCGGCAGAATCTTCTGCATGCGTGACATGCAAATCAGTTTTTCAGCCGTCTCGGAATCAAAATCCATGTTCAGTTTTTTTCCGTTCATGTAGCTTTCCAGAGAAGCAATTATAATTTCATTGCATTCTGTCATTTTCGTCGCCCCGTATAGATGTTAATGGGTACATGTATAGTTATACATTTTAATTTCAGTATATTATATCATAGTACCCATTGATATGCAATATTATTTAAGCATTAAAATAAAATATAAATATGTTGAAAAGTCGAAAAATTTGTGCTATTATAATGGTGTATAATTATATTAGGATTATGGGCGGAGAAATTCCATGGATCAAGATGTATTATTAAAAAAGACATTAATCGGCGGTTTTGATAAAAAACAGGTTCTGGATTATATCAATCGTCTTCAGGCAAGCTGCAATGACCGAAAAACCCGTGGGGAAATCGAGGAATTGCGGCTCAGAATTGCTGAGCTCCGAGATACCGTTAAGGAAAAGGACAAGCAGATAGCTTCTCTTACTCATAAAATCAATGAGATAAACAACGATACTATTTCTCTGGACGGCACTGAACCTCAGGCAGAAGACTATGACCTGCTGAAACGTTCCGCCGAGCAGGTTGTTGAAGCGCAGGCTGCCGCTGACGAAATCACGTCAAAAGTCAGTGAGGGAATAAAAGGCAAGGACGATAAGCTGACTTCGCTTTTCAATCGAATTGCCTCATTCAACGACGACCTTTCAAGGTTCAGCGAGACCATTTCCGGCCTTTCTGACAGAATGGAAGACGTTAAGTTTGACCCCGTTACCGAAAAGGATTCCGATATCAAGGCAACACCTAAATTTGATTTCAGCAAGGTTCTCGACGCTATTGCCGAAGAAGAGGCTGAATGTGAAGCCGCAGAAAAGGCAAGAGCGGAAGCAGAAGAAAAGAGACGCGAACAGCTGAAAACCGAATTTGAAGCAAAG
>JAZUHE010000087.1:0-2291 GCA_045641565.1 Acutalibacteraceae bacterium
ATGCTCTGAAGTATTTTATTAAGATTCACAGTGCCCGACTCGCCTTTTTTTGACGGACAGAGCACCTGAATATCGTTAACGGGAGAATATCCGTAAGCGTTGGGAAGTCTTGAAGTGCAGAGCTCAGCGACTGTTTTTGCAGTATCATATGCCGAATTTCTTTTTATGAAAAAGAAATCGTTCTTTTTATCGTTAAGCTCAGGCATTTCACCCGAGACAATTTTATGGGCGTTTGTGACAATCCTGCTCTGCATCGCCTGGCGAAAAACCTCTTTAAGCTCCACTACAGGCATTATGCCCGAGTCAATCATATCGTGAAGCACGTTGCCCGCACCGACGGCGGGAAGCTGGTCGGAGTCCCCGACCATGATAAGGCGGCAGCCTAAGGGCAGCGCGTCTAAAAGGCTGGCGAAAAGAACGGAATCAACCATTGAAAGCTCGTCAACTATAACGGCTCCCGCGGATATGGGATTCCTCGCGTTTCTCGAAAAGACAGGTCTGTCGTGCTTGTCCCATTCAACCTCAAGCAGACGGTGGATTGTTTTGGCCTCTCTGCCTGTGATTTCGCTCATTCTTTTGGCGGCTCTGCCTGTGGGAGCGGTAAGCGCGACGTCAACATCGTCAGCCTCAAACAGCTTTAGTATGCCGTTGAGCGTAGTTGTTTTACCAGTACCCGGGCCGCCTGTAAGGATAAGCATGCCTGTATTCATAGCCGTGAGAATTGCTTCCTTCTGCTTTTCCTCATACTTTATATTTTCTTTTTCTTCTATTTTATTAATATCCTCAACAGTGGTTATTCTGCCTGCCGGAGGGAATTTTTTCATAACGAGAATTCTCTGAGCGGCGCTTTTTTCCGCTTCATAGATATTGGGAATAAACAGAAACTCTCTGCCGTCTATCATTTCGCTTTTGAGCTGTTCTGATTCAATAAGCCTGTCCACAGCAATCTCGATAGTATTCTCATCAGTATTCAGCAGTCCCATTCCCGGAGTGAGCAGCTTTTTGCGTGGGATGCAGGTATGTCCGTTATGAAGATTATGCTTTATAACATGAATTATGCCCGCGTTCACTCTGAAGCTGTCCGCAGGAGGTTCGGGTAAAGCCGCGGCAATGGCGTCAGCTCTCTCAAAGCCCACACCTATCATATCCGAGCAGAGAATGTAAGGATTTGTTGTAATAAAATCAACTGCGTTCGCGCCGTAAAGTCTGTAGGCTTCAAGACATTCATTAGGCGTCATTCCGAAGCGTTCAAGGCTTATCATAATCTGTCTTACAGCAAACTGCTCGTTGAAAATCTTTGATATATCCTTTGCCTTGCGAAGGGAAATACCCTTTATTTCGGCAAGGCGCTCCGGCTCATTTTCAAGAATTTCAAAGGAATTCTCACCGAAGCGGTCGATGATTTTTTTAGCGGTAGCAGGGCCTATGCCCTTTATCGCGCCCGCGCTGAGATATCTCAGCAAATCCGCTGACGAGGAAGGCATGTTCCTTTCGCACAGCTGAGCCTTGAACTGCCTGCCGAATGTGGAGTGATAACCCCATGTGCCTTTAAGCCTTACGGACTCGCCTTCGGACAATTCAGGCAAAACTCCGACGACGGTGAAATAATCATCGTCGTCAGACATCATTATTACCGTGAATCCGTTTTCGTCATTGCGGAAGGTTATCTCTTCGACTATTCCGCAGACTTCCTCAAGCTGAGAATCCATTACGTTTCCTTTCCTGTCAGCAAATCCGCAAGCTCGGCGGCCGAGCACATCTCCATGCCGCCGCATTCATTCATTATCTGCCTGCACAAGCTGAGCTGATTTTCACTCAGTCCGTTATCTACAATCACCAGTTTACCTCCGCCCCACAGAGACAGCCTCATATGAGCCGAGTATAAAAACGAGCCTATATCGCCGCCGTCATCACGCTCCGAGAACACTACCACAAGGTTTTCGGGTAAATCTGTTCTGAATATTTTTAAAAAAAATATGTACGCAACCGAAACGAGTCCTAAAAAAACAAGCGCGGCCGCGATTCCGTACCATACGCCTTCAAGCATTATGACCACCTCGCTATATTATACGCGCGGGGCGGATTTTTGTTATAAATAAGAGGGCCGGTCTGTAAGCCGGGTTCTGTCTTTTAAGGCAATCATCTGTCTTGGCTCTGCGTTGCCGCAGAGCTCACGCCACCTTTCGAAACGCGCCGAGCAAGCGATAGTTTCATTCGGTGTTGCTTCGGATAGGGTTTACAGCGTCTGCGGCGTTCCCGCCCGACGGGTGAGCTCTTACCTCGCCTTTCCA
>JAZUHE010000088.1:0-14346 GCA_045641565.1 Acutalibacteraceae bacterium
ACTGGTGGTGCGTGATGTTTCCTGCCCTGTGCCTGCCTGCCGCCTCGGCGAATACCGACACAGAAGCGGTTCTCGGTGAAAAAGGAACGCGGCTCGTATCGAAAAATCCGAAATACGAACCGCGGTTTAAAATTGTTGAAATAATCGAAGAAATACGAAACAGGTAATACCGCATAATTCAGGTGTGCGGATTGCACAGTATGTTTTTTCGTCAGATTGTCTGAAAGTTTTGAAGGAATACTTTCGTATTTCAAGGAATTTTCGGGCAATATGACGGAATAAAACCAGGGCAAGGCGTGCGCCTTGAATTTTGTGGTATTGCCTTAAGATTAGATGATTTCTCTGTCGTTTCTTCCCTTGTTAAGCTGAGGATAATATGAAGCGAATCTGTACTGAGGCTCTTCGTCAAACTCAAGCTTTATAATCGGAATATTGAGAATCTTATCGGGACTTTCCTCGGGCAGATTCTTAAGGATTATTCTGTCACCCTTCTTTTCCCATTCAATGGGAGTGCCGTCAATAAACGTAACAGCCTTCGGCTCGGTGAAGAATCCGCCGATACCCATTGTGCCCTTATAAGGCGCCCAGATTTTATTCCACATATAAACTGTGTTACCCTTTGTTGAAGGACGGGCAACGCCGTTCTGATGATACTGATTGCCGCCGGTCTTTTTTAGTGAGCCGTAAACAGCCTCACCGTTGACTTTAAGCCATTCGCCGATCTGAGTAAGGGGCTCAACAGTTTCCTCGGGAACAGAACCGTCGGGCTTCGGGCCGATATTGAGAAGCAGGTTGCCTCCCCTTTCACAGCAGGTCTGAAGCATGGAAGCGATTCTCTGAGCGGTATAGCTGTAGGGCTGAGTCTGATTTGAGTCAATATAGCCCCAGCTTACGCCGTTGAAGGTCATGCAGGCCTCCCAGTCTCTTTCACTCGGCTTGATGTTTTCCTCGGGTGTACCGAAATCCTCGGGCAGTAAGCTTCTGTCATTGATGATAATATCCGGCTGAAGTGAGCGAAGATACTGATTTCTCTCAAGGGAATCCCAGCCCTCCCAGCTCTCCATGGGAGCGGCAACGTCATACCATAAAATATCTATTTTGCCGTAATTTGTAAGAAGTTCCTCGTTGAGGTCTCTGATGTATTTTGTGAAGCGGCGGCGGGCCTCTGTGTCAAAAGCGGCGATTCCGCCGTCGGGATGATGCCAGTCCATGAGAGACGAATAGAAACCGATTTTAAGTCCGAATTCACGGCAGGCTTCAACGAACTCTTTGACAATATCTCTGTGAGGGCCGTAATTAACCGAGTTAAACGGATTAACCTTGGAATCCCACAGACTGAAGCCCTCGTGATGACGTGTTGTGAGAACCATGTATTTCATTCCGGCTTTTTGGGCGAGGGCGGCCCATTCACGGCAGCAGCCCTCTTTGGGGTTGAACGTATCCGCAAGCTGAGCGTATTCCTCGGGGGGAATGTTTTCGCAGACCTGCGCCCACTCGTTTCTGCCTATCTGTGAATAAAGCCCGAAATGAACGAACATGCCGAAGCGCGCCTCACGCCACCATTTCATTCTTTCGTCGCGGGTTGCGGCTATCTGTTCGTTATACTCATTTATTGAAATCATTAAAATCACCCTTTCCGATGCGAAGCATCTATCCATACTATACCATAAATACAGATTATTTCAACACAAAAATCGTGTTCCGAAAAGCAAAAATAAAACCGCCTAAATCAGGCTGTCGAGAAAGTTACAGAGACAAGGAACCGACGTTTGTAGACGTATACAGATACGGTAAAACGTCGGTGACGAAGTAAGAAATAATCCGCAGGGGTTTCGATAACCTCTGCGGATTAGATGTTTTATGCCAAAATTCACGTTTCGGTCGGCAAGGGCAAGCCGCTTGCCCTACGCTCAAGACTTTTATATCTTTTATATTTTTCGGTCTGTGACTTTATCGACAGACTGAAACCGCCTGAATCAGGCGGTTTTCAGAATCATATTGCTTTTTCTATTTCTTTTCTGATTTCTTCCGCTCCCGTACCTTTTGTAGCGGAGAACGGAATGGTTTTTGCTCCTCCGAACTCAGCAAGCTCGTCCTTTATCTCTTCAAGGCGTTTCACCGTTTCGGTTTTATTGAGCTTATCACATTTGGTCATCACAACGATAAACGGAATTTTATTGAATTTCATGAAATTCATCATCTCGATATCCTGTGCGGTCACGCTGTGGCGCATATCAACCAGCTGAATTACAAGATGGATGTTTCTCCCTGACTGAAAATATCCCTCCATGAGCTCCGCCCAGCGGATTTTTTCGTCATGGGAAACCTTTGCGTAGCCGTACCCGGGGAGGTCAACCATTTTAATCCCATCACAGTCAAAGAAATTTATGGTGACGGTTTTACCGGGAACAGAGCTGACTCTCGCAAGATTCTTTCTGTTGAAAATCTTGTTTATCAGTGAGGACTTGCCCACATTTGACCTGCCTGCGAAGGCAATCTCAACCGCATCTGATTCGGGCAGCTGATTTGACACGCCGTAGGATGTCTCAAACTTCACGTTATTATAATTCATTTCTCTCACCTGCTCTTATGGTTGTGTAGGTGTTTTTATTCTGAATATTCACGCTTGCGGCCGCAGCGGCAGCGGTGTTTTCTCTGACAAGAGCCACGGCGAAAACATCGTCAAGGCAGGACGCGGGAACAAAATCAACAGCAGCCTTAACTGTCGGGTCAACCTCCTTGAGGTCTGGCAGATTCTTCTGAGGAATTACCACCGTTTTGATTCCCGCTTTATAGGCGGCCATTGTCTTTTCTCTGAGTCCGCCTATGGGAAGCACTCTGCCGCGAAGTGAAATTTCGCCTGTCATGGCAACCTTCTGATTTACGGGTATTCCGCCGAGAGCGGAAACAAGCGCCGTCGCCATAGTCACGCCCGCAGACGGGCCGTCCTTCGGAACAGCTCCCTCGGGAACGTGAATGTGAATATCGTTATCTTTATAGAATTTAGGATTTATGGAAAACTCCGCCGCGTGAGCACGCACGTAGCTGACCGCCGCCATTGCGGATTCCTTCATGACATCGCCGAGAGAGCCTGTGAGCTCAATCTTGCCTGTACCATCCATGACGGAAACCTCAACCTGAAGCATTTCACCGCCTACAGCAGTCCATGCGAGTCCGTTGACGACTCCGATTGCGGGAGCTTCATCAAGCGTATCGGGGATATAATCCGGAGCGCCGAGCAGCTCTTCCACATCTTTGGCTTTTACAAACACGCTCTTTTTCTTTCCGCTTACAATAAGCACCGCGGCCTTTCTGCAGAGAGCGGCAATTTTCTGCTCAAGTCTTCTTACGCCGGCCTCTCTTGTGTAGCCGTCAATAAGTGTATAGATTGCCTCATCGTTGATTCTGAAATTATTGCCGTTGAGTCCGTGAAGCTTTTTCTGCTTATTCACGAGATGATTCTTCGCGATTCTGAATTTTTCCTCTCTCGTGTAGCTCGCAAGCTCAATGATTTCCATTCTGTCAAGAAGCGGAGCAGGTATGGTCGAGCGGTCGTTTGCCGTAGTGAGGAAAAGTACCTTGCTCAGATCAAACGGAATCTCTATATAATGGTCGCTGAAAGTTTTATTCTGCTCAGGGTCAAGCACCTCAAGGAGCGCCGATGACGGGTCTCCCTTATAGTCCGAACCAAGCTTATCAATTTCATCAAGCAGAATAAGGGGATTGGCGGTTTTTGCCTGCTGTATTGCCGCGATTATTCTGCCGGGCATGGAGCCGATATACGTTTTTCTGTGGCCTCTTATTTCAGCCTCATCGTTGACACCGCCAAGAGAAATTCTCGCGAACTTTCTGCCGAGAGCCTCAGCAACAGACCTCGCTATTGATGTTTTGCCTACACCGGGAGGGCCGACAAGACAAAGTATCTGTGCTGACGGATTATCCGTAAGATTCTTGACCGCAAGGGTCTCGATAATTCTGTCCTTGACCTTATCGAGTCCTGTGTGGTCTCTGTCGAGAATCTTTCTCGCGTTATCTATATCAAGGTTATCTGTTGTCACAGTGTTCCACGGCAGAGACGTGCACGCCTCAAGATACATTCTCAGCACGCCTGCCTCGGGAGACTGGAACTGCATTTTTTCAAGGCGTGAGCATTCCTTAAGAAGCTTCTCTTCACTCTCGGCACAAAGATTCAGAGAGAGAATTTTCTCTTTGAATTCATTGCATTCCTCTTCAGGTGAAGCTCCGTCATTAAGCTCGGCGGATATAACCTTCATCTGCTCGTGAAGGTAATATTCACGCTGTCCTTTGTCAATCTGCTCCTGCACCTTGTCGCCTATCTCAGCCTCGAGCTTAAGCAGGTCGCCCTCTCTCGCGAGACGGTAACAGATTTTTTCTATTCTGGCGACAGGATTGAATTCATTGAGAATCTTCTGCCTGTCCTGATATTCAAGCATGACATTGCCCGCAATACAGTCCGCTATTCCGCCCGGGTCACGGCTCTCGAGTACATTGAGAATAACATCAGGCGGTATCTGCGGCGCGTACTCCGCATACTCCTCAAGAAGATCCTTCGCCTTTCTTACAAGAGCTGTGGCGTAATCATGGTCCTCCGCTTTGACAGGAGTATCGTTTTTAGGCTTTATTTCACACACAAGATAATCATTTTTACTGATAATCGAGCAAAGCTTCGCTCTGCGTATGCCCTCAACAGAAACGCGGATATTATCGCTGTTGGGAATCCGCAGAATATGGTTTACCTTTGCTATTGTGCCCACCTTATAGAGGTCGTCATAATCAGGGTCACTGTCCCGTATGTCCTTCTGAGTTACGAGAAAGAGCTCCTGGTTTTCCGACATGGCGGTTCTCAGCGCGGCGATTGATTTCTCACGCCCCACATCAAAATTTATATTCATCCCCGGAAAAACCACCAGTCCTCTGAGAGCGACTGTCGGCATGGTGAACGATAATGAACGGGTAATCAAAATTATCACTCCAAGTGAATTAAACTATTTAAGAAAAAATAAACAGGGTACTACGAGAGTACCCTGTTATGTACAAGAAAAATTACTTATACTTACGTTTACGTGCAGCTTCAGATTTCTTCTTACGCTTTACAGAGGGCTTTTCATAGTGCTCTCTTTTACGAACTTCCTGAATAACGCCGTCTCTTGAAGTCTGTCTCTTAAATCTTCTGAGAGCGTTGTCTAAGGATTCGCCTTCTTTAACTTTTACCTGACTCATTGCTTATTCCCTCCCTCCGCATTTGCAAGGGGTATTCTTTATTTACGCTATAGTTTATCATACAATATTGTGCTTTGTCAAGGATAAAACCAAACTTTTTTAAAAAAATATTATTAATTTTATGTAAACATCTGAAAATAGCGCCGTGAATGTTGCAAAAACTGTTTTTTAATGGTAAAATAGCCTCTGTATGAAATTAACTTATGGAGGAATGAATATGATTTGCCCCAAATGCGGTAAAAAGCTGCCTCAGAATGCCGTAAAATGCAACAAATGCGGCGAAATCTTCAAAGAAATCAAAAAGAGCAGCGAAACAGACGAATTCTTAAAAAAAGAAAAAGAAAAGGCTGACGAAAAAGCGAAAAAGCTCTCAGAAAAGAAAACCAGAGAGCTTGAAAAAGCAGCTGCCAAAGACCCGCAGAAAAGCGCTAAAATCAAAAAAGTCTTAAAAATCGTTATCCCCTGCGTTGCGGTTGTAACGGCGGCAGTTGTTGCTGTGACCATGATTATCAGCAATAAGAATAAAAAAGAAAGAGAAGAATTCGAGCGTAATTTTCCTGAGCTTCTTATTGAATACACATACCCCGAGGTTTCAAAGGAAGACGCTGTAATGACTCTCGGTGACATAAACATAAGCGACGCCGAATACGAATTTTTCTTCCGTCAGAGCTTTTCGAATATTCAGAATAATGCTCAGCTTGAATTCAAGCAGTATGTAGGTCAGAAGCTCGGCGATAGCTACGATGACAGCAAGGATTACTACAGCGAATATTACGAAGAATATTCAAAGGGCAAAAAGAATATTTTTGATTTCACAAAGCCCGCCGCAAGTCAGACAGGCAAAGCTCTTGACGCTGACGGCAAAGAGATTTCATGGCAGGAATACATCAGAAATGACGCCATAAAGACAATGATGAATTATCACATCAAATACACTCTGGCCAAAGCAGAGGGTATTGGTCTCACCGCCGACATTCAGAAACAGGTTTATGACCATATAGAAGGTCTGCGCGACGCTATCAAGGGCAGCGGATATCAGAATCTTGACCAGTATCTTCAGATTCTTTTCGGTTCACAGTGCAATGAGGAATTTTTCAAAAACGAGCTTATCAGAGAATACATTGCCGCAAAATATGACGTCGTTAAGAACTCTGAAACGATGAAAGCATATTCGCAGGATGAAATCAAAAAGCTCCACGAAAAAGAACCGTCAAAATACGATTACATAGACCTTTGTGTTTATGAGGTTGTAGGTAAGGACGCTGAGAAAAAAGCTGAAAAGATTAAAAAGGACACCAAAGATTTAAACAGCTTCGCAAACGCAATCAGCAAATATACAGACGCAAGCCAGTCAAGCAGGTCTATGCCTGTTGTTCCGAAGAATTATATTGACCAGACCTATTCAAAGGATATGGGTAAATGGGCATACGATTCTCAGAGAAAATCAGGCGACAAGGCTGTTTTCAAAACACCGAACGGCTACACCGTTGCATTCCTTGAGAAGCCCCTTTACACAACAGAAAATAATGTAAGCTACCGTGAAATTGTTATAAACAAAACCGACGCTCAGGGAAATATGCTTTCAGGCGACTCTCTCACACAGGCCAAGCAGAACGCCGATAACATATACGCTGACTGGAAAGCCGGAGACGCAGACGAAAATTCATTTTCATATCTTGCTCTTTCAAAATCAGAGGGCTCTTCCGCCGCCTCATGCGGTCTTGTTTCATGTATTTCAGCCGCCGAACTTAACGAAAGCATAAAGAGCTGGATATCTGACAAATCCAGAAAATACGGAGACAATCAGATTTTTGAAACCGACAGCAGCTATACTATAGTATTCTTTATTGAGAATTACAACGAATACTGGAACTATGTTATCAGAGCTCAGAAAGCCTCTGATGACTGCGCAAAAGCATACAAAGACTTGTCCGAAGGCAAATACTGCGAAAACATAAGCTCTTCTGTGATTGATGCCGAAGAAGAAAAAATCCTTACAGAGATAAACAAAATATATTTCGGTATCGGAGTATGATACAGGCAAAAAAGAGCCCTCACGTTGTGAAACGTGAGGGCTTTGTTTTCTTCAAAGTTTAAGATTAAAGAGCAACGCCGAAGAGAGCAAGGATGCTCTTGAAGAAATCGAAAATAGCTGCGAAATCAATACCTTTAATGATTTCAACGATGCCTGCTGCTTCGCCTTCGCCAAGGAATGCGAGAAGCTGATTTACAACCTCAAGAATCTGTTCCATGATATAATTACTCCTTTCTTTAATATTTGATTAAAGAGCGACCGAAATCGGGAAGCTCTTATCAAATTAAATATGTACGGACTTCTGTTATCTTTTTCAGACAGATAACTTCTATCCGTCTGTTATAATATCACAATAGTTTTAAAAAATCAACAGAAAAATGACCTTTTTTTCAGAAAAAACGATTGTTTAATAAACATTTTTCAAAAATCTGATTATAATTTTTCAGTAACACTTTTGGCTTTTCAGAATAGAATAAAGTATCAGCACCCGGGAGGACAATGCGAATGAATACATTCTGTTCACAGGCATACACAGCCGGAGGACTGAAAACCTTAAAAGTCAAATCTGAAAGAAAAGATTATTTTACATATTATTTCAAAGGATATCCCGATGCATTGAAGCGGGAGCTTTTATCCGCAGTATCTGATTATGCAAAATGTGAAACAGCATATGATTTCGGCGGCAGACCGATATCCCTGGTATGCGATGAAAAAGGCTTCAGAATTTTTGACGGAACATACCCTCAGACCCGTGAGCCCGAAACCTACGGCATCACAGACGCAATTATCAATCTCGGTGGGTATCAGTCTTTTCCGCTCCCGGATATCGCAAGAAAAAAAGCGGCTGTACTTTTCGAAGAAATAAGAAAAGCTGAAAAGCGATGCACGGGCTATATCTCCGCAGCTAAAGGCGTTGCGGATGACTGCAGAAGGCTGGAAAAGAACAATATCAGCTTTCCCTCTGTTAACCGCTTCATGTCCGCTCTCTGGAAAAAGTACGGTACGCCTCCTGTTGGCAGAGTAGGAAAAGAAGTACGGTTTTTCGCTGATGTTCCCACTGCCGACGGAATGTATTTCCCCTTTTCAAAATTCGGAGAATACTGCAAATGCGTCAGCGTCATCAGCGACTTCTCCTCTGCCCTTGCCGAGAGCACGGCCGACAAAATCAGACTTTATGCCATAAGCTGCGGTTATGACGTGATTACCTTTGTCGATTTTCTTGACGGTGAAACAGTTCGCCACGTTATAATACCTGAGCTTGAATACGGCATTTACAGCGAGCGGCTCACCCCTGCTTCAGAAATTGAGAACACTAAAAGAATCAGAAAAAGTCGATTCTTAAGCAGAGAATACAATGAGAAATATAAAAACAGGGCAGCGTTCTGCAAAAGAGCCTACAGCGAACTGATTGAGGAAGCGGAGAAGTCAATAAAAGACATACAAAACCTGAAAAATCAGCTTGATGAAATCTTCTTTTCGGCAACTGACTGCGGCAGATTTATAGATGACAATCTTGCCGAAATCCGTAAAATTTGACAAATCAGCCCAAAAAGTATATAATTAATTTGATTGCGGTTATTTCAGCAATAAAAATTCACTGTATAAAATTCTTATTTAAGTAAAAACAAGGACAATGGTGAACAGTATGAAATCAAAAATTCTGAAATCGGCAGTATCCTTATTTCTGGCTGTTATTATGGCCTTCTGCCCGATTATGATGAACTCAGCCGCGGCACTCTCAACAGGAGATGTAAACGGCGACGGAAAAATAAGTTCTGTAGACGCACTTATTGTGCTCCAGTCTTCCACTGAGCTGATTTCCCTTTCCGCAGACGCCAAAAGTGTGGCTGATGTAAACTGGGACGGCTCAATCAATTCAACCGACGCTCTGGATATTCTCCAGGTGTCAACCGGATTAAAAGCAAGCTTTCCTGAGAAGCCTGCCGACCCGCCGGTAACTCCCCCTGAGAAGCCCGAAGATACGTTCAAACCGTATCAGGGCAAGGTTACGGCCAAACCGTCACTTAATCTTCGTAAAGAACCTACCACAAACAGCGACGTTCTCGCGAGTATTCCGTATCAGACGGTTATCACTGTCACGGCAGAGAAAAACGGCTGGGGCAAAACCACATACAGCGGTCAGACCGGATGGGTAAGCCTCACCTACGTAACTAAAACCACCACAGGCAAATCCGGCACATTCACAATCACCTGCTACGGATTCGGTCACGGTGTAGGCATGAGCCAGTGCGGCGCTATTGAGTATGCGGAGCGCGGCTGGACATATGACCAGATACTTCTCCACTACTATCATACGGATAATACAAAAATCCTTAAGGACACCAATATGCCCGCTACCGTTAAATTCGGCGGTCAGACAATCGACCTGCGAACATATATAGGCGGTTCCACTTATGCTGAAACAGGCGACTATGTCGCGTATGAATCCATAAAATCTCTTATGGTTGCCATTTATTCCTTTGCGAAATTCTATAATTTCAATGTCAGCGCAGGGGCTCATGTTTATGAGTCTGACACTTCAAAATGGAAGGGCACAGCTGTTGAATGCGCTCTGAACGAGGTTCTCGGTCAATACGTTGCTTATAACGGAAAAGCCATTGAGGCAATATACTGCTCAAGCGTCGGCGGCAAAACCACATCATCAGAGAACGCATGGGGCTACGGTCCTTCTCCCGCTTATCTTAAAGGCGGCGTTGTTTCACCCGAATCAGAGGATATAACCAAGAGAGTTTACACCTATACACCCGAGCAGATAAAATCCCTCGCGGCAAGCTACCTCGGCGTAACCCTAACAGGCGACCCGTCAACATGGTTTACCGATATTGTTCATGATAAATCCATTGACGCAAACACAGGTTACATATCTTCAATGAAGGTCGGCGGCAAAACGATAAAGGGCGTAAACATTTACACAGGTCTTTTCAGATATCAGATTCGCTCCCACTGCTTCAACATTAAATATAATCCGTAAAATTCATCGGCGGCAGTCCTTTTAAAAGACTGCCACCGATTTTTATTATTATAATAATTTTATCCGAGTTCAGGCGTATCGGTAAATTCTATTGTTTCACATTCAGCTCTGTCTGACTCAAAAACAATAATCTCATTGTTTCCGCTTCTGAGCATCGGTGCGGGGCAGTAAAGCGTCTTCTGCGGTCCCGCGTCATTATAGTATCTGCCGAGATTGAAGCCGTTCACCGTGACGAAGCCCTTATGCATACCATCAAGGCGTATGAACGTATCCTTCGGCTCACCGTCAATAAACAGACTGCCTTTGAAGAATGACGCGACATCGGTTTTACCCGATTCTTCTTTAAATTCAAGGCCTGAAAGGTCGGTCATCGGCAGCGGATACATATCCCAGCCGAAATGATAGCTTAAATCAAATCTGATTCCGCGCAGGCCTTTTCTGTCCATAATCTTCGGCCCGTAGTTGACCCTGCCCATGTTTTCGCAGAGGATGTCGAGTCTTGCCGTCTCACCCTTGCCGAGCCCGATTTCTATTTTATCGCTGTGACGTGAACGCTCAAAATATCCCTGATATTTACCGTCAAGGTAAACCACCGCTCTGTCGTGAACAGCGTCAAACTTCAGCTCTTTTTTATCTATCGGCCCTGTAAGAACCGTGGAATACATTGTATAACCGTAATACTGACCGATATCCTCCATAAACTTCGGCGCGGCGGTATGAACAGGTGCCGAGATTTTATCGAGCGCGTCAAGAACAGAACAGCGCTGTGAAAGAGTCACTTTGCCGTATGCCGCTTTTTCTGAATTCTTTACTGTCAGCGCAGGGAGTTTTTTGCCATTGAGCTCCTCAATCATCTTTCTCACTTCATAATACGCAGGTGTGAGGTCGCCTGCCTCAGAAAGCAGAGCGTTATAATCGTAGCTCGTTATGGTCGGCTCATACTTATCATAGTAATTGGCTCCGTTCATAAATCCAAAATTAGTGCCGCCGTGGAACATATAAAAATTCAGCGACGCTCCCGCGTCAATCATATCCTTGAAAAGCCCTGCCAGCTCCTTGGGGTCACGCACGTGATGCTCCTCATACCAGTGGTCAAACCAGCCGCACCAGTACTCACCGCACATCTTAGGCTGATTCGGTCTGAAATCTTCAAGCACGGTGAAATTTTCAACAGGTCTTGAGCCGAAATTTGCCACGCACGGATACTGGGGCAGAGTTCCGCCGGAGAGCATGGAATAACCTGCGCCGTCGGATGTATAAAGCTGACAGTCAACGCCGTTCTCAATATAGATATCGGCAATTTTCTGCATATATTCGTGGTCGTTGCCGTAACTGCCGTATTCATTTTCAATCTGCATCATTATGATATTGCCGCCGTTGGTGCAAAGCTTCGGCACAACCCTGCGAAGAAGCTCCTTATAATAGCGCTCAACCTTTGAAATAAACACCTCGTCGTTGCAGCGGATATCCATATCCTTATAATTAAGAAGCCACGCAGGCAGACCGCCGAATTCCCACTCGGCGCAAATATACGGGCCGGGTCTGAGGATGACGTTTAGTCCCATCTCAGCGGCAATGTCGATATAGGCCTCTAAATCAAGCATTCCGGAGAAGTCAAAAACGCCTTCTTTCGGCTCGTGAAGATTCCAGCAGGTGTAGGTTTCAACTGTATTGAAGCCGCACTCCTTAAGCTTTAAGAGTCTGTCACGCCAGTACTCCCGCGGGATGCGAAAATAATGCATCGCGCCTGAAATTATTGTATATTCCTCACCGTCAAGATAAAAATTATTGCCTTTATATTCAAACTTCAAATTAAAAACCTCCGGAAATTTAATTACATTTTAATAATAAATCACCGCAGTCATAAAATCAAGGTCTATATTAAAAATCCCACTCCGTATTGATTCCATATATATCGTCTATCGGTATCTCAATGCCGCCGTCAGCCACTACACAACGGCGGTATTCGTCAATTTTTATAACATTCACCTTAAGCGTCAGATATTTTCCGCCAGATTTCTTGCCGTCCGCGACAAAATAAGTCACTTCAATCTCCGGACGCTCCTCAACCCTGTCCTTTATTTTTACAAGCTTGCCGTTAAGCTCAGCTATAACGTATTCGTCAAGCTCCGCTCTGCAGTCGGTAAGCCTCGCTGTTTCTTTTATCTCGTCATCATAACCTGTCAGCGCGGCAAAAGGCGCAAACTGCGCCGCCCTCGCGCTCCGCGGCATATGTGCTCTGTCCTCAGAAACATAATGCGGCAAATTTATAATATCGTCATATCTGCCCATGGGGACTCTCCTTTACGCTTTATGTCCTCCCACCTGCGCGTTCCTTTCTATTGTCGTTGCTCCCTCTAACAGATTCATTCCCTTAAGCACGGCGTTTTTGCCGTATTTCCTCTCCATTCTCAGTATGGCAAGCTGAAGGCTGCGCTCTTTTCTTAGCGCACGCTCCTCAGCTTCTTTCTTTTCATAATCAGTAAAAAAATCCAGCTGTTCATATTCAGCATCGTCCTTGCCCTGCACCGCCACCCTGCCTGCGGCAATGCATACTCTTTTTACGAGCAGTTTTTCGTCAACGATTCTGTCAAACAAATCCATAACAGCTTCAACTATTATCTTTGACGAAGACGTGTTTCTTTTAAGATTAGCGGTACCGTGGGCATGCTTCGGCACCTTTCTGCCGTAAAAGTCAGTTGTCACCTGCCCGGTGTAGTGTACATCGGGATTTTTCAGACTTTCCACATCATATCCTATTGTAAGCACAAGCTGATTTGTCGTCAGCCGCTTTTCGACTAAATCAAGAGCGAGAAGCTCTGTCATTTCGCGGACTATCAGCCTGGCTTTTTCGAAGCTGTAAGGGCAGCCGAGCACCTGACCCGAGCTTATACTGCTGCTTTGAGGCTTGTATTTTTTTATTTCCTCCATAGTGCAGGGCTCCCAGCCCCAGGTGTGGTCAATAAGAAGCTCGGCGTTTATGCCGAAAAGCTTATATAAAAGTCCTTCATTATAAAACTCATTCGGCTTACCGAGAGAGCATCTCGCAATATCGCCCATTGTATATAATCCGTATTCCTCAAGCTTTTTTGAGTATCCCCTGCCTATGCGCCAGAAATCTGTCAGCGGACGGTGCTCCCATAAAAGACGGCGATAGCTCATTTCGTCAAGCTCGGCGATTCGCACACCGTTTTTATCAGGCTCGCACTTTTTCGCCACAATATCCATGGCAATCTTACACAGATAAAGATTGGTGCCTATCCCCGCCGTGGCGGTTATTCCAGTTTCTTCAAAAACACATTGTATGAGCTTCATCGCCAGTTCTCTCGGCGTACATCCGTAAATTCTCAGATACGGCGAAGCGTCAATGAATACTTCATCAATGGAATAAATATGAATATCATCGGGAGAAATATATCTCAGATAAATATCATATATTTTTGTGCTGTAGTCCATATAAAGTTTCATTCTCGGAGTTGCCGTAATAAACGTAAGCTTAAGCTGCGGATTTTCATCAAGCTCGGAGGCAATCACAGATTCCCCCTCTAAGCTGTAACGCGGAGACCGCATTTTTCTGACGCCGTTTATCTCTCTGACCTTCTGATTCACCTCAAACAGTCTCGCTCTGCCGGGAATACCGTACTTTTTTAAAGCAGGCGTAACCGCAAGGCAGATTGTCTTTTCCGTTCTGCTTTCATCAGCGACCACAAGATTTGTATTAAGCGGGTCAAGACCTCTCTCAACACATTCCACAGAAGCATAGAAGGACTTTAAATCTATGGCAATATATGATTTTTCATTCATACTATCACTGCCTTAAAGGAATTGACTATATTATACAGAACAAATGTTCTTTTGTCAAGAGCCAATCTATTGCAGATAAGTAAAATCATGGGGCTGCCGCATTCAGATGCAGAAAATGTTTTCTTCGCTCCGAAGCTGTATGCGATACTGCGAGAGGGCGAAAAAACGGTTAGAAAAGTAAATCATTTTTAACTTCAAATATAAAAATAAGCAATTCAGAGATTTCAGATTCTTCATTATCTCCGAATTGCTTTTTCATTTGTTTATGTTTTTA
>JAZUHE010000089.1:0-25580 GCA_045641565.1 Acutalibacteraceae bacterium
ATATCAATTACTCCCTTCGATAAAGCTTTTAAGGACAAGCTTTTTTCTTCATTATATCCCGCGGTAGATCGTGGTCAACAATTATTTTTCAAGAAACACATCTAAAACCCTATATATAGGCCTTTACTGAAATTTTTGTGCGTGAGTCCCTAATATAGGACTGCAGAACATTGTCTATCTGACAAAGGTATTATATAATCGGCACAGAAAGGGCGTGGATGATATGTATGTACTCGCAGATATTGAATGGGTAACTAATTCAAAAGGGTTTATTTGCCCCACTCAGCTGTCAGCGATTAAAGCTGATGAAGACTGGAATATGCAATACTCTTTTTATTCAAGAATCAGACCTCTTGATGATTCTTTTGAAATAGAAAAACACATGGCCTTCAGCGGTGCAGGCTTAGAAGTTTTCAGAATTGCCGACAGTGCAAGAAAGGTTTTCACTGAGTTTGAACAGTGGCTTGATGAAAATGATATTGTCTGCTGGTGGGAATGCAATTCAGATGAAACCTTCAGCAAATTATTCAATATCATTTTAAAAAGAGACTTTATGAATAAAACGCTTTGTCTGAAACCGTATGTGGAGTATGCTCTGGCTCCGTCCGGGCTCACATACAAAGGAAATCCGTACAGTCTTGCTCAATGCCGTAAGATAAATGTTCCGCTGATGCAGCATCATGCCTACAACGACGTTAAGACTCTGCTTTCTCTCTTGAGGGAAACGGGATTTGACCGTGATTTACTTTCGTCTGCTCCGTTGCCTGTCCCAAAAGAATATATGCCAAAAACGATAAGAGCCCGTTATTCTTTCAATCGGGTTACGGAAATATTGCATATGAGCTCGTGCCCGAACGCAGGAGAAAAAAGAGATCTTTCAGGAATAAAAGACCTGCGCACAGCGGTTAAAAAGAAATATACACCCTGTGATTGCTGTAAAGATGAGTATGAAAAAGAGGAAAAGGATTACAGACAGTGGAAAATAGAACAGTCCGGCTGTAATTTCATTTATTTAAAGGATTCGGATGTTTTTCATTCAAAGGACTGCCGCTTCGCAACCTGCAAAGACGATATATGCTTTTCAAATTCATATAAACGCCTTGTCAACAAGGGCAGAAGACCCTGCAAAATATGTTCACCCGAGCCGGTATATGATGAATCAGACGGTATGCAGAGAGAGGATCCTCTTCCCAAAGAACAGCTTAACGCAGTAGCGAGGTTTAACAGATCAACAAAATTACGGAACCTGCTTCTGGATGCAGCAGATAATGAAACTCAAAGAAAAGACGCATTCACTCTTACAAAAACCGCAAATGTGTTTTTCGCGGGCAGGGGGTACAGTGATTTTCATCTTGCAAGCTGTCCGAAGATGAACGGATTGTCTGAAATTTCGGGCTTTTCAAAATTTTCTGATGCTCTTAAAGCAGGATATACTCCGTGCAAGCATTGCAGACCGACAGCAAAACAGGACGCTGTTTATTCAGTTCCTTTTTACAGCAAACCTGTAAATAATGAGAGCGTTGATGAAATAGAAACAGTCTGTGCTGAGTGTGGATTCAGCTTTTCAAAGCATGAAGATTATGTTCGCGTTGAAACTCCTGTAGGAATATGGAAGGCATTTGTCCGGAGAAAGCCCGTGGTTCTGGAGCATATCAATCTTGCGATGCAGCCGGAAAACCGTTTCGATTTCCACAAGCAGCCGATGATGCTGCTGTCGTTTATCGATACGATACAATACATAAAAAAGCACGATTATAAACTGATGCAGAACATTGAAGAAAACAACGGAATATACAGCAGTATGCGCAGGATAGTAAATTTATGAAAGGAGCAGGTTGTAAAATGAAGAATTATATTTATTCGCTTGGGATAATTCTGATTTGTTTCGGAGCAGCTAAAATAATATTTACTGTAGCTTTGAAAAGACATAATTGATTTTACTGATATTATCAGTTGAAGTGGGATGATGGTATAATGCGAGAAATAAAATTGGGAGATAAAGTTTATGTAAAGAGGGATAGAAAAATCGGAACCATTTGCGATATTGTGAGAGATATAAAAACCGGAACAGAAACGTACTGCGTAGAGTATGAAGAAGATTGGATTTGCGGACTTTCAGTCTGTGACATTGAAAATATCAGTGATAGAACTGAGTCAGAGTGGCGATGGTGTCTTGTCGGAAACATAACAGAGAACGGGACCAGACATTTTTCTTCCGGTACAAAAGTATATCTTGCACCGCCTCAATGGGGCGACGGATATGACAAAATTGTTGTTATCGGACTTTCGAAAAACCTCCACAGAATAATTGAAGTTGTAACTCATTTCAAATACATAGATAATCTCAGACTGAAAAAAGTATACAGTCCTGCCGTACTAAACCGTATGGAAATGTCAGAATATTTGTGGTGGGACAATACTGAAAAATCAGCTGATGAAATATCTTCATTGATAAATTCTGTGGTCGGACTGTGAAAATCGGTTGCCTTTTTGATAACAGAAATTATTCCTCTTAATGAGGCTGCCGCTATATGTATAGACGGAATACCGCTAAGTTCATTGGTATTCTGTCTGAAATAAACCATGGATGGAGTAATAATATGATTATGTCGTTCAACTGGATTTTTCAAGCTAAAACAGATAGCATATGGAAATAAAGAATATATACAGAATTGAATGGTAATACAACGAATACAATTACATATCAGGATATGTACAGATTGACTTTCAATCCGGAAGAAAAATATGTATATGTTATTGCTTTTTCTGAAGATAGTGAATTTCATTGGAATACCCTCAAGGTATTCCGTGCTGTGAAAAGCTGTCTGACAAAGACCATATTATTGTATTTTATGAAAAACGCTCCTGAAATTGCTATGACAAGGATTTCCAATCTGAAAAAGAATATGCTTTATATGACAGAAGTTCCGACGGGCAAGTCTGTTTGGTTATGATAAAAAGAAAATAACGAATAATAAAACTTGATATTTTTGATTATTCGCTATATATTAGTATTATCTTTAACAAGCATAAGGAGTTGTGAAAATGCAGGAAATAAAGTGCCCGAAATGCGGAGAAGTTTTTACAGTTGATGAATCGGGATATGCCGCAATAGTTAAGCAGGTACACGACAAGGAATTTAATGCTGAAATAAAAAGACGGGAAGAATCTTTTGAAAGTGAGAAAAAATTAGCAGTTGCAAATGCGGAAGCGGAAAAGGATAAGAAGATTGCCGAGCTGCAGAGTCAGATTCAGCAGATTAACGCGGCAAATGATTTAGCCCTCCAGACTGCAAATTCAGAAAAAGAGAAAATTGCAGGTGAAAAAGAAGCCGCTGTTAAGCTTGCTGTTACCAACGCAGAGGCTGAAAAAGACAGACTTATAAGTGAGTTGAAAGCTCAGATTGCGGCAGCAGATACCGAAAA
The DNA here is from genome assembly GCA_045641565.1 of Acutalibacteraceae bacterium. Taxonomy (GTDB): domain Bacteria; phylum Bacillota; class Clostridia; order Oscillospirales; family Acutalibacteraceae; genus CAG-488. The sequence continues at coordinate 3,426 of JAZUHE010000089.1, forward strand.
GGAAAAAGCTATTGCAGAGAAAGATAATGAAATTACACGCCTTAACGGACAGATAGAAACCGATAAAGCTAATGCTGAAGCGGCTGTAAAAATTGCTGTTGCCGAGAAGGAAAGCGAGATAGAGCGACTAAAGACGGAGAAGGCAACCGCAGAAAATCAGCATAAGACAGAAATTGATCTGATTAAGGATGCCCACGGCAAAGAGATTAAGGATAAGGACGCGCTGATTGATTACTACAAGGATTTGAAAACCAGAATGTCAACAAAGATGGTTGGCGAAACCCTTGAGCAGCATTGCAGCATTGAATTTAACAGAATCCGCGCGACAGCGTTTCCCGAAGCGTATTTTGAAAAAGACAATAATGCAAAATCGGGGAGCAAAGGTGATTTTATTTTCAGAGACTATTCTGACGGTGTTGAATACATTTCAATTATGTTTGAAATGAAGAACGAAAATGATACCACCGCTACAAAACATAAGAACGAGGATTTCTTTAAGGAACTTGATAAGGACAGAAATGAAAAAGGCTGTGAATACGCTGTTCTTGTTTCAATGCTTGAGGCTGATAACGAACTGTATAACGAGGGCATTGTAGATGTTTCTTACCGCTATCCGAAAATGTATGTTGTCAGACCGCAGTTCTTTATTTCTCTTATTTCTTTGCTGAGAAATGCATCAAGAAGTGCGATTGAATATAAGAAGCAGCTTGTAATTGCTCAGAATCAGAATCTTGATATACGCAATTTTGAAAACAATCTTCTTGATTTCCAGACCAAATTCGGAAATAACTTCCGTATCGCAAGCGAGAAATTTTCAACTGCAATAGATGAGATTGACAAAACAATCGACCATCTTCAGAAAGTTAAGGAAGGACTGCTCGGTTCTGAAAGACAGCTCCGTCTTGCAAACGACAAAGCGCAGGATTTAAGCATTAAAAAGCTTACAAAGAACTGCCCGTCAGTAGCTGAAATGTTTGAAGATGAAAGAAAAGCATAAAGAGTGTTTCGATAATTTATCTTGATAATTCTCAGTGCAGGATAGAGAACGTTTGCCAAGTTAAAAAGTAAAAAGAGGAGGGAGAACATGGCATACAGCGAGCTGGTCAAAAATTTCAATAAAATCCGTGAATATATGCGTGAATTCTATGTGTATGGCTTCAAAAGCCGTGACGAATTCACAAAGAAAAGCGCACGCTCTTACGATGACGAGCGCCGCCGCATGGAAAGCTGGCTCGGTGATTATATGAATTTCCGTCAGACAGCAGACGGCAAAAATGTCTTTATTTCCATTGACAGCCGTGACTCCCGCCACAATCCGTTATACAAAGCTTGGAAAACCAAAAGCTTTACCGACGGAGATATTACTCTGCATTTTATTCTTTTTGATATACTTTCATCTTCAGATATTTCGCTCACGCTGAGTGAAATTACGGAAAGAATAGATGATTATCTCTGTCAGTTTGAAGAGCCGAAAATGTTTGACGAATCAACCGTGAGAAAAAAGCTGAAGGAATATGCTGCGGAAGGTATTGTGAGAACAGAAAAACACGGCAAAACTGTTTTATACAGCTGTGCGGCGGATGATACCGAAATCAGCAATTCAGATGTTCTTGATTTCTTTTCAGAGGTTGCGCCCTGCGGAGTGATAGGCTCTTTCCTTCTTGATAAAAAGAGCAGCAGCAATAATTTCGCATTCAAGCATCATTATATTACAGGCGCGATGGACAGCGAGATTATATGCCAGCTTTTTGACGCCATGCGTGAAAAGCGGATGATTACGCTTGAAATACTAAGCCGCAGGAAAGACTGGGTATTTGAAAGTCGTGTTGTTCCGCTTCGGATTATGTTCAGCGTTCAGAACGGAAGACAGTATCTTATGGCTTTCAATCCGAGATTCAGAAGAATTACTTCGTACCGTACGGATAATATAATATCGGTCAAAGCGGACGATGTATGCGAAAGATTTGATGAATTAAGAGAAAAGCTTGACGGCATGAGGTCTCATATGTGGGGCGTCAGCACAAACGGCGGTTCGGGTCAGCGACTGGAGCACGTTGAGTTTATAGTAAAATATTCTGATGAAGAAGCTCATATACACAGAAGACTTGAACGCGAAAAGCGCTGTGGTACGGTTGAAAAAATCGATGAAAACACAAGCAGATTTTCTGCTGATGTTTTTGATGCCAGCGAGCTTGTTCCGTGGATGAGAACATTTATCTGCCGAATCGTTTCGTTCAGCTTCTCGGATAAAGTGCTTGAAGAGCAGTTCAGAAACGATATTGAGGATATGTATAGTCTGTACGGCATAGAGGACGGTGAGAGCGAATGATTTTCAGTGAATTATACAGTGCGTATTACAATACGGTTGCAGAAATTCTGAAAGCCGCTGTTGACCATCCGCTTCAGAAAAATGAAATAAATAATATTATAAACGAGAAAGCCTTTGAAGAAAGCATACTGAATATTGCTCCTGCTCTTGAGGATGAACGCTGGCAGCTGATTTTAAAAGACGGTACGACTCCGCTGAAAAACGCACCGTCAATGCCGCTGACAACGCTTCAGAAAAGATGGCTCAAGGCTGTTTCGCTTGACCCGAGAATCAGACTGTTTTCAGATGATTTGCCCGATTTCCCCGATGTGGAACCGCTGTTTACGGCGGATGATTACTGTGTTTTTGACAGCTACGCCGACGGCGACCCGTATGAAGACGAAAACTACATAAAGAATTTCAGAATTATACTGGACGCTGTCAGAAACAGATATCCGATAAAAGTCAATATGACAAACCGAAAAGGTGGCATTTCTTATGTTGTCATAATGCCCGAATATCTGGAGTATTCCGAAAAAGACGATAAATTCAGACTTATCAGCTCAGGGAACAGGTACGGCAAAACGGTTAATCTCGGAAGAGTTGTTTCGTGCAAGCCGTATAACAGGCCGTTTGACGGAAGTCGGAATAAGGACAGAATTGAAAGAACGGATACGGTTGAATTTGAGCTGATTGATAAAAGAAACGCGCTGGAAAGAGTTCTGCTTCATTTTGCACATTTTGAAAAAGAGGCCAAAAGGCTTGATGATGACCGTTATCTTGTAAAAATAACATATAACAAAGACGATGAAACAGAGCTTGTGATTCGTATTTTATCATTTGGACCGATGATAAAGGTGGTGTCACCGCAAAGCTTCGTGAATCTGATAAAAGACAGACTTATTAAACAAAAAAGTTGTGAGCAGTAATGTTCGCAACTTTTTTTCCGTGAAAAATGGTTTGCAGTTATGTAAAATGGAGCTGCAAACAGGAGAACAGCAACGAATGAACTCCATAACACTTGTCTGAATCTCTTGAATGCATAAAGACGCCTACAGCAATTTTCACTAAATTACAGACTGCTCTACGGAGATGTGTCTGACGTGCAGCCGAAAGGTGGCGTCTTGAAAAGGCACATACAGCAATTCAATAGCTGATGTAATTGGAACGATAAGCGGCGGGCTCATAACCTGGGTACTGTACCTTGTTTTATGATGCCGGTAGCTCAGCGGCTGAGTGGGGACTCAAAATCTCCGTGAGGCAGGTTCGACTCCTGCCCGGCATCTAACCCAAAGGCGCAAACAGCAATTATCGAACACTGAATAGGATAGGCTTTTGCCGAACCTTATCAAATTCTGTCGCGCCTTGTCCGAATCAATGGGGCGAAAGCCTCTTGAGATATACGGCTGCGTAACGGGAACCGTACCCTATTAACGTTCAGCCGTAAAGGCACCAACAGCAAAAATCGAAAGCTGATCGGATAGCAGGTGATTGTTAATCACCATTGCGGGTTCAAATCCCGCTTCAACGGTGCCTTGTTTTTCCCGCATTACAGAATAAATAAAAGGAGTTGAATACTATGTTGGAACATATCAGAGAAGAAGCAAATAAAACATTAACCGAAAACGGAGCTGTCACATTGGAAAGCACAGGGTCAGAATGTCTTGACCTTTTCGCGTCAATCGGCGCATTGCGTCGGGAGAGTGAAGATGAAATAATTCTTCGCTTTATCCGTGCATATACTGAAAATGCCGACATAGCCATGAAGCTCCTTTTCTATTCCCGCGATATAAGAGGCGGCCTCGGTGAAAGACGAATTTTCAGAATAATCTTGAAATGGCTTGCGGATAACGAACCCGAAAGCGTTCTCAAAAATCTTGAGTACATATCAGAATTCGGCCGCTACGATGACCTGCTTTCGCTGTTCGGAACAGAATGCGAAAAAGCGATGCTGAAAGTAATTAAAAATCAGCTGAAGAAAGATATTGATGCCGCTGAAAACGGCGGCGAGATTTCTCTGCTTGCGAAATGGCTTCCTTCAGTAAACGCTTCAAACGCAGAAACTGTTAAACAGGCTAAATTAATAGCAAAACATCTTGGAATGAATGACGCGCAGTACAGAAAAACTCTTACTGCTTTGAGAAAACAGATAAGAATAATCGAGAATAACCTTCGTGAAAAGGATTATTCCTTTGATTATGAAAAACAGCCGTCAAGAGCATTGCATAAATACCGCAGCGCGTTTTACCGCAACGATAATGAGCGCTATACCGAGTTTCTCAATGCTGTTGAAAACGGAAAAGCGGTTCTTCATGCCGACAATATCTACCCATATGAGCTTGTGGAGCCGTATCTTACAGAATACCATTGCTTTATGAAAAATATAACCGAAGATGAAAAGCGTACTCTTAACGCAACATGGAATTCGCTTTCCGACTTCGGAAGTAAAGATAATGCTCTTGCGGTTATCGACACTTCGGGCTCAATGTACTGGGACGGAAAACCGATGCCTGCCGCCGTTGCGCTTTCGCTCGGTTTATACTTCGCGGAGCATAATAAAGGACGCTTCAGAAATACATTTATAGAATTTTCGAAACGCCCTCAGCTTATTGAATTAAAAGGCGAAACTTTTGCGGATAAGCTCCGTTATGCCTGCACGTTCAATGAAGTCGCAAACACCAATCTTGAAGCGGTTTTTGACCTCATTCTTAATGCAGCAGTAAATAATAAAGTCCCGCAGAAAGAGCTTCCGTCAAAGCTGATAATAATTTCGGATATGGAGTTTGACTGCTGTGTTGAAAATGCTTCACTCAGCAATTTCAAAAACGCCGAAAAGAAATATAAAGAACACGGATATAAGCTTCCCGAAATAGTGTTCTGGAATGTTGCGAGCAGAAACAGACAGCAGCCCGTGAAAAAGAACGAGCAGGGCGTTGTGCTGATTTCGGGCGCGACTCCGAGAATTTTCTCAATGGTTGCGGGAAATAATCTGTCTCCTTATTCATTTATGCTTGATGTAATAAGGAGCGAGCGCTATTCAAAAATAGCGGCATGAGTATAAAGGTGGATTAACTTCTGTAATTCACCTTTACGAAAGGAGAATTACAATGTTTGAAATAAAAGGAACAGTAAACACGGCAATCTGCTACGCAAAGGTTGTTGAAGACGAGGCAATCGAGCAGATTCGCAGAATGTGCAGTTATGCGCTTACCGAAAACAGCAAGGTCAGAATAATGCCCGATGTTCACGCGGGGAAAGGCTGCACAATCGGCACCACCATGACAATTATTGACAAAGCCTGCCCCAATGTGGTCGGCGTTGATATAGGCTGCGGTATGTATACCGTTAAACTTGCCGAAAAAGAAATAGATTTTGAAAAGGTTGACGAAGCCTGTCATTTCATTCCTTCGGGCATGAATGTCTGGGAGGGAAGAATCGAGCGGTTTGATTTGACTTCTCTTAAGTGCTTCCGTTCGCTTAAGCATTCCAGACGCCTTGAGCGCTCTCTCGGAACTCTCGGCGGCGGCAACCATTTCATCGAAATTGATAAGGCTGCTGACGGTACATATTATCTTGTTATTCACTCGGGAAGCAGAAATCTCGGCAAGCAGGTAGCGGAAATCTATCAGCAGCTTGCGGCTGACCTTCACGCAGGCAAGGAAGACTATTTTATAAGACGCGAGGAGATTATCCGCACATACAAGGAGGAGGGCAGACGTTCCGAAATACAGACGGCTCTCAAAGCACTTGAAAAAGAATATAAGGCAAAAGTTTCGGAGGTACCCGAAGACATATGCTGGTTATACGGAACTTTTCTCAATGATTATCTTCACGATGTTGAAATCTGCCAGGCATTTGCCCGCAGAAGCCGTGAAAAGATGGCGGAAATTATTCTTGAAAAAACGGGAATGACTGCCGTTGAGGCGTTCCATACTATCCATAATTATATTGACACAAATGAAATGATTCTCCGCAAGGGAGCCATTGCCGCTCACGAAGGGGAGAAGGTTCTTATTCCCATCAACATGAGGGACGGTTCGGTTATCGCGGTCGGCAGAGGAAATCCCGAGTGGAATTACTCCGCACCTCACGGCGCAGGGCGTATCATGTCCAGAACAAAAGCGAAAGAAAATCTTGACATGGAAGCATACAAAGAAGCTATGGCGGGAATCTATACAACATCCGTAAATGAAAATACCATCGACGAGGCGCCGATGGCTTACAAATCACTTGAAGATATTATTGATGTAATCCGTGATTCCGTTGATATTATTGAAATCATGAAGCCTGTGTATAATTTCAAAGCCTCCGACGATGATGTCCCGTGGAAGAAAAAGAAGGTGAACACAGATGAAGAAGCTGATTGTCAGCAAACTGAAACAGATTGAAAAAGATTATGATGTAAAAATTCTGCTGGCCGTGGAATCCGGCAGCCGCGCGTGGGGATTCGCCTCGCCCGACAGCGACTATGATGTAAGATTTATTTATGTAAGACCGTATAAGGATTATCTGCGGCTTGAAGAAATCCGTGATGTTATCGAACTGCCGATAAATGACGAGCTTGATATAAACGGATGGGACCTTAAGAAAAGTCTCAGACTGCTTTACCGTTCTAATCCCACTCTTTTTGAATGGTTTTCATCTCCGATAGTTTATATTGAAACAGAATTTGCGGAGCAGTTCAGAAAGATAATGAAAGAATATTTTGTTTCAAAGAAAAGTCTGCACCATTATATCAGTATGGCAGAAAGTAATTACCGTTCATATCTTAAAGGTGATACGGTTATAGCGAAAAAGTATTTCTATGTGCTCAGACCGATTCTTGCGTGCCGATGGATTATTGATAAAGGCACTCCGCCTCCGATGCTGTTCTCCGAGCTTGCATCAGCAGAGCTGCCGGAATTCCTTCGCCCGGAAGTTGAACGTCTGCTTGATTTAAAAATCAATTTTCCAGAGGCAAAAAAGATTCCCAAAATTGATGTGCTGAATGATTATCTTGATAAAACTCTTGCAGAAATTAAAGAAAAAATCAATGAGCCTGAGGATTCCGTCAACAGTTGGGAAAAACTTAACAGCTTATTCTTGAATATTGTTTCATAAAAAAAGATGTGAAGTCGTTTTAATGAAAATCCGATTGATTCATTATGATATGCACCCCGAAAGTTTGACAACTTTTGGAGGTGCATATTTTATGGCAAAAAAGTACAAAAGCAGAAAAAGTATAGTGCAGAATTCAAAATAGGTGTTATATTTGATATGCGTAATTATACTTGATATGCGTAAACACCATATTAATTACAGTGAAATTGTGCGAAAATATTGGAATGTAAACAAAGGGTCTTTTTGATTAAATTCCCTGTTGGTAATGTAATCATAGTATTTATCGATGAAATAATCTTTAATTTTTTCAATCATAATAATCATCCTCATCGGTTCCCGTAAAAATTTACCAGGTTATTTTCCCGACAAAAGATTTCTAATTCTTTAACTGTGGAAAGCTTATCCATCTGAATCTTGTTTTCCTCATAAAAATCAATACCCTTAATCATTTCATGAAAAGATGTTAATCCTGTGAAATAGTATTCCAATACGCCGTCTTGCAGCTGTTCGTCCCACACCATAGCGAACAGAACGATATTATCTTTAAAAAACTGTTTCATGGCCTCAATATCTTTTTCGTCTGTATTCCTGTCGTTTTTGCTCGGTATGTATTCCCAGTCATCACACAGCTTTAAATAACCAGTCAAACTTAAAAACAGCCTTTCAGGGTCAAACACAGGTCTTACACTGATTGGATACTCTTTAACAACATGGATTGAAAAATAAAACGAAAAGGGCAAAGCATTAGGTTCTTTTACATATTTTCCCAGTATCGACGTCATACATATGCAAAAATCATTTTCAACCTGCTTATTCATAATCATTTACTCCTTGTTTCTGATACTTTTCTGAAGTTCAATGAGTGCCTGTAAATCAGTCAGCTCTTTATTCCAATGCTTCAGCAAAATGTTCTGGTTTCTTTCTATAAACTCTAATACTTCATTTATATCAGTATCTTTATAAAACCTGTTATTACCGGGCAGTCTTGTTGGCTTAATGCATACTGAAATCAGAATTCCGTTTTTCTTGCCGATTATTATTCTCGGGGATTTATATTTACATCCGATGGAATCAAGCCAGATATCGAGAGGAAGTCCGCTGTCTTTGGCAGAAAAATTTGCCATTTTATAACATGGTGTTTTATGTATTTTTTTAATAATCATACCATTTATTCTCTGTAAAATATGTTCCGGGTCTAAAAACTGTAAACGTTGCGTTCGGCGTTCCGTGATATACAACAAGCAGATTCCCGTCAGCGTCACGCACCTTGCTGTCCTTGAAATACTCCGCCTGCTGTTCGGAAAGAGTATTGTCCTCGCTGTCACGGGAAGATTTTTTATCATCTTGACTTTCAGTCGAATCTGATATATTATTATCCTCGATGAACGGAGAATCATGCGTGATGGTCACTATACGGCCTGATCCAACTTGATATCTTCCGTTCATCTTTGTTTTATAGCTCTTTATAATCATTCACTCCTTACAAAGCTTCTGTGTACATATCCGTTTCGCTCTGCCTTATTGACATCTGAAGTATAACAGAATGAATGTACCATTATTGAGACATCAGTTCTGATATGATTGCTATTAAGGAGCTGAATTGTAATGAGCTTGTTAACGGAAGAAAACGAAATGGCGATTGTTAACCCCATATTGTGCAGAGTGCTTTCTATACAGGTTGAGGTCGAACAGAAGTACGGCTTAAAAGTGGTGTGCGTATATCTGTCTGAACAAAGCAGAGTATGTTTCATTCATTAAAAGCAGGAAACTGAGAGAAAAGGAAAAAGCTGAATTCATCAAACTGATGAACTCAGACGCAAATGATTTTATGGAAACAAATGACGGTGAAATTGTAAGATTAACAGGGTATCAAAGTGCCGTTAAAATCTGGTCGGATATATTTGAAAACGGCAGCTTTGACAAATTTAAGCTTGATGAAAGAGGCGTTCCCGTTCAGCTGGACTACTTAGAAATATAAAGAAAGTTATTATTATATGATAAAACAGAGGAGTGAGATATATGAGTAAAGAAAAAGTATTTATCGGAGGTTCACAGTCAATTTGCAGGCTTACAAAAGAAGTTATGATTGAGCTGAATACGCTTATCGACAGGCATAATATAATACTGATTGGTGACTGCTTCGGTGCTGATACCGCAGTTCAAAAGTATCTGCACGATAAAAAATATAGAAATATCATTGTATATTATTCAGGTGATGCACCGAGAAATAATGCGGGAAACTGGAAAACGGTGTGTGTTGAAAGTTTAAATCAGCCGAATACATACGAATGGCATCATGATAAAGATATAAAAATGCAGAAGGACTGTGATACGGCTCTTATGATATGGGACGGAAAAAGCCGTGCTACCGCTGCAAATATGCGGGAGCTGCATAGCATAAATAAAACTTGCATTGAAATCAAGGTTGGATAAAGGGGATGTTAATTTGTGACAGATAAAATTAAAACATTTGCGGTTATCCCATATGAAAATTCATTAAATGTGAAGAATATAACCAGAGAGGAATTTCTGGTGAAATATAAGTTGTGGTTGAAAGATAAAAATCTGTTCAATGATGATATGGAATATGATTTAGAACATATAAGGAAAAACGGCGAAAAAGCATTGAGAATCGGAAACTTTGTATATGCAGCAATCAATGATAAATCAGAAAAAGCATATCTGATATTAAATATTCCGTATGAGGATGCAGAAATACTTGCAAGAAGCTTCGCTCAGGAACGTTTCTTTTATGCAGTATTATCTGATGATAATTTACACTTTTCGCTTTATAAAACATTCAATGTCTGTAAAACATATAAGCTGATAGAAACGTCTGACACAATAAAGCATGAAGATGATTTTATAAAGTACGGTTTCAAATTCATAATTGATGATTCATATTTTGAAAACAATGCAGCACCAATTTTTAATGATTATGAATTTGCAGAATCTATGGACCCGAACGGAACATTTATGTCACGAAGTCTGCATCGAAGAAGATGCTATATGTTGTAAGTAAGTGAATATCAGTGTAAAAAAGCACCGCTGACCGTGAACGATCAGCGGCTTTTTTGAGGCTTAATTTCTGTATGTTTCAATTTCAATCTTTCCGTTTGTGTTGCACTTGGGGCAGCGATAACCGCTACTCATTGTGCCGGAACTGTTGCTCGTTGAAGTTGTGCCGGGAAAGACATATCCGCACGTATCACACTTCTTTTTATATGAATATCGTGTTGAACCGTCCTGCTTTACAATTATACTGCCGCACAGCGCAGCGTGTGTATAATGAGTCTGGGTGGTTGTGATTTCTTCACGGAAATACGGCTGTGTTTCGTATTCTTCTGACGGATACTCGACCGGTTCATCTATAGATGTTTCAGAAGTTATTTCTGTTGTTTCCTGTGTCTGTGAAGGTTCGGCGTCGGCGGTATCACCGTCAGTCGGTTTTTGTGCGGCGCATCCTCCGAGAAGCGTGATGGCGAGTATAGCGGCTGTGATTTTTTTAATAAGATTTGTTTTCATAATAATTCTCCTTAACTGTTCTTTTCAATGATTATCATTTCGTTTGTATGGCTGTTTTTCCCTCCTTTATTCAGAATCCAATTCTGACTGTTTCGGTTTTGCAGAATACAGGCATTTCAATGTCGTCAGCACAGATAGTCTTTATATCTGCCTGTGACACATCGTCATAGTCCATTGAAATAAGCCTCTCCGCCTGTGACATCTTCGCTTTTTCTATTATGTTGCGAACATATCGTCCGTTGCCGAAATCGGACTGAAGTCGGGCATTATCAAATATTTTTATGAGCTTTTCTTTTGCGCCGTCTGACAAAATCAGACCTTTTTTCTCTGCAATCAATTCAGCAATATCGCAAAGTTCCGCGGTGTTATAGTCAGCAAACGGAATATGAAAAGCAATTCTTGACCGAAGTCCGGGGTTTTTCTGCAGGAAGGCCTCCATTTCATCGGGATATCCCGCGAAAATAACAACAGTATCTTCTCTGCAGTTTTCCATTTCCTGAACGATGGTGTTTATTGCCTCGTCACCGAATAATCCGTCGCGGCCGTCAACAAGAGAATACGCTTCGTCAATAAAAAGCACTCCGCCCTTTGCCTCTTTGAATTTGTTCTTTACTATGTTTGCCGTCCAGCCGACGTATTTACCCACAAGGTCGCTTCTGCCGACTTCAATTATTTTGCCGCTTGATAAAAGACCGTTTTCATTCATGATACGTGCGAAAAGTCTTGCGGCAGTGGTTTTTGCTGTTCCGGGATTGCCTGTGAAAACCATGTGCATGGCAGGATTGTCGGTTTTCATTCCTTTTTCTTTAAAAAGCTTCTGAGCTTTGTAATAATTAACCGCTTTTCTTATTACACTTTTGGCTTCGGTGAGACCTGTCATTCGGTCAAGCTCGTCAAAGGCGCTTCCTCTAGGAGTGCCTTTTTTCAGTTCTTCACTCTTTGCGTGAATATCTTTATATTGAGGCAAAATCTCATTTTTAAGCTTATCGTCATACCATTCATCAAAAATATTTTCAAGCTGTTCGGCATTGTAAAACCTGTCTTCTTCAATCATTGATAAAAGTTTTTTATTGGTTCTTACAGAATGTTTTCTGGCGATTGATTTGATATATTCCTTTGCTCTGATGTCAGTTACAGGCGTTTCCGCTATTTCAACAAAAGACAGCGATTCAAGCTCTTCATAAAAAAGCTTTCTGATTTTTGCACTTTCACGGTGAAAGCCGAAAACAGTCTGAACGCTGTTTCGGTATTTTTTCATAGTTCTGCATATTTTGCTGATGTTCTCCACGTCTTCGGAAGCGTAAGAATCATCCGACACCCTCATCGGCATGACGTTTATTACAACTGTTCCGTATGTGCAGGATTTGTAAAGCGCTTCAAGGCACGATAACGTAACGCTGTCATCTCTTTCGACGGTTAGAGTGCAGTAACGGTGGCTTTTGACTCTGCCGTTGCCGAACAGTGCGGGAACAAGAACCGATACCATATCGGTCAGAGAACTGTCGTTTTCTGCCATAAGCATATAATGAACGGGATGCCCGAAGCTTTTGCCGAAAGCCCAATGAGAATAGATCCTTTCAAGTTCTTCAGTAAACTGTTCTTTTGCAAAAAGCTGATTGGCTTCGCGGAAAATCTGCTTTTTGCTTTTAAAATCTATAATATTTTCGTCAAAAGTAAAATTCCTGCGATAAGACCTTGAAAGTAAATCAATGCCGAAGCGTTCAAGTATTTCATCTTCATCACGGATAAACCCTCTGCAGTTGCTGGCGTTAAGCGAATCTCTGATAGTTCTGAATGTTGTTTCCTGAAAACCGATGTTGCTGACATTCAGACCGATTCGTTTGAAAAACGCCTCAGCGTTTTCAAAATATCGGCATTCTTTTGTAATCAGTCCGGCTGTGACACACACTTCATTTGCATCTTCAATAAAGAAGTAAGCTTCTCCCGCTGTTTTCTGGTTGAATTTTTCCGTAAGGTCACGAACTGTACGCTGATTTTTTCTTGATGACCACTCTTTAATATACGATTCTTCGTTTTCTATGTTTGCTACAATACCGTAAAAATACATTGCTTTTACCTCCTTGCTTTTTCTGATATAATCATATCAGAAGTTATGTACCGGAATTGGTACAAGATATATTGCAAAATTATGCATAAGGTGTATAATAAATATAAAGGAGGTATTCTGTATGAATTGTGAAAACGGCTTTGAAGATAAAAAACTTGCTCTTCTGCGTATTAAGCAGATTTTTGAAAAATACAGTGACTTTGACCATCCCCTGAGTCAGAATGATGTTATTGAACATCTTGAAAAAGATTACGGAATTATTCTTGAAAGGAAGGCGGTCGGGCGCAATATAGCTCTTCTGAATCTTGCCGCGGAGCACGACAATACGCCCTCAATAGTTACTGAAAAGGGCAGAGGCGCATATCTTGAGAGCAGAGATTTTACTGATGCGGAGCTTCGTATGCTCATTGACGGCGTGCTTTCTTCAAAGCATATTTCTCCCGAATACTCAAAAGAGATAATAGAAAAGCTCTGCGGTCTTTCAAACAGGCATTTCCGTTCAAATGTAAGACACATTTATTCCGTAAACGACTGGAGCAAGACGCAGAACAAAGAATTCTTTTATAATATTGAAATAATTGACGAAGCCATTGAAAACGAAAAGCAGATTTCGTTCAAATATAAGCTGTACGGTCCCGACAAGTGCTCGCATACAAGGGCGCGGCACCGTGTGAGCCCGTATCAGCTGATATTGCATAATCAGCGTTATTATCTCATGGCGTATGATGAATATATGAAAAACATGGTGCATTACCGCCTTGACAGAATCTTTGAAATGAAAATCAGTGATAAAGTGCAGACACCTTTGAGAACCATTGAAGGTTATCAGAACGGAATCGACTATAAAAAGTTTTCGTCAATGCCGTACATGTATTCTGACACTCCTGCTGAAATCACGCTTCTTGTTGACGAATCGGTTATAGATCAGGTGGTTGACTGGCTGGGACTTGACATAAAGGTTGATGAAACCGACAAAACAGGTAAACTGCGTATAACTATAACCGCCAGTCCTATGGCTATGGAATACTGGGCAATGCAGTATATGAATCATGTTGAAGTAATTTCACCACAGTCCTTAAGAGATAAAATCAGAGAGAATATACTAAATGCAGAGAAAAAGTACGAGTAAGGTAATTCTCCGGCATGACAGAAAAAATCCCGTCATCTGACGGGATCTTTTTATACATCAATATGATAAATCATTGCGTCGGCGGTGTTGCCTGTAAGCTCTCTGAACGCCTCAATATAAGCTGATAGCTGTTCCTGATATTTCTCGTCAAGGTCATCCGCATCGGTGTTGGTTTTGTAGTCAACAATATGCCATTCGCCGTTTTTACAGTAAACAACATCCATGACACCGTGCCACAGGGTGCTGCTGTCGGAGCGGCAGAACGGCACCTCACAGAAAACTTCATCGGCTGACATAAGCTCTGCGAAAATATCTTTAACCATGCCGTTATTCTGCTCATAGCCGCCGCTCATAACGGTATTCCCGACAGAGAGAAGAATATCTCTGAATCTGCTGTCGTAAATATCGTAATCGGTAATGATTTCGTCAACCGCATCATTTACAGGAATTTTTCCGCGGCTTGAAACAAGCACCTCCATAAGTCTGTGAACAAGCGTTCCGCGCAGGGCAGCGTTGGTTTTGTTTTCAGCTCTGGCAGTTTCATCTTCGCTGTCTTCAAACTCATCTTCCGAAGATGTTTTTGATTTGATTTTAATCTGACTCGGACGCTTTATTTCAAAGCTCTTTTCAAGCCATTCGGCATTGTCCGAAATCGAATCATTTTTGGCTTCGTCTATCAGAGCAGAAATACTCTGAACTTCTGACGGTTCTGTCTCTGATGAATTTTTACTTATCGCACTGAAAATGTCTTTTACATTATCGTCAAGAAGCGTATACCACGGATTGGATTCCGAACGGTTGCCGTCAGATGCTTTAACAGCGTTACTGATAATAAGCACAGAACGTGCTCTTGTGGCGGCAACATAAAGAAGTCTGACCTTTTCCGCAAGCAGACAGTCCTTTTCAAGCTCTTTTTCTTCATCAAACAGTTCTGTCTTGATTGTCGACATTTTACCCAATGAGAAAAGCCAGCTCTTTTTGCCGTCGGGGGTATCGGCAATACGGATTTCAGGAGTCGGCGCTTTGGAAGCAGGCGAAGCAAGAATAACAATCGGAGCCTCAAGTCCTTTGACTTTATGAAGATTCGCGATGTGAACCCTGTTACTCTCTTTTTTGAGGCTGATGCAGCGTTCTTCGCCCGAAGCGTTTGTGATTATCTCGTGAAGATACTCCACAGCGTCATTGTGAGAAAGAATTGTATTGTCGCTTTCAGCTTTTCTTAAAAGCTCCAGTGCATAGTAGTAACATTCAAGATTATCTGCTCCCGTTTTCTCAAAAATTCTGAATTTTTTCTGTAAGAGATCAAGCACAGTAACGGGAGAAAGATTTTTTGCGCTGAAATAAATTGATTTGAGTGATGAAATAATATCGCATATTTTCTGACTGTTTTCAATGTCGTTTTCAGCGAAAAGATTTAGCTTTCCGCCGTCGGAAACGAAAGCCGAAATATCATTTTCGGTTATGCCGAATATTCCGCAGGTAAGCGCACCGAAGATTTTAATTGAGTCCGCGGGATTTGCGACAGCGGAATATATTTTTGTTATTGCAATCAGAGACGTGCAATCGCTGAACGCGACCTTTCCCTCGACCTTTGAGGGGATTTTTCTTGCGCTCATGGCGGCAACGTAATCTGCAATATGCGTTTTGCCGGGGGTGATAATCATGAAATCGCCGTATTCAATTTCGCGCGGTTCGCTGTCATCTTTTTCCATGATTTTATGATTCGGATTATGAACGAGCGACTCTATAATCTGACACACGGATTCCGCATCAATCGCATAATCAGGCGTTCTTGATGTGGGAACGGGATAGGAATAAATTCCTCCAAATGTTCCCTCGGGTGAGCGGTTTTCTTCGCAGGGAATAGGTGAAAATCTGCTCTGAATTTCAGTATCCTCGGGCAGAAGTATTTCAAAAACCGAATTGAAATATTCGCATATTCCTTTTGTGGAACGGAAATTGCGGCAGAGCTGAAGCACTTCGCCTACACCGTTTTCAAACATTGATTTAACTGAGAGAAACGAGCTGACATCCGCGTTTCTGAAGCGGTAAATTGACTGCTTCGGGTCGCCGACAATAAACAGCGAGCCCTGCTTCGGCTGACATTCTTTCCAGTTCTCAACAGGATTTTTAGCCGTAAGATAAAAGAATATTTCCGCCTGCAGAGGGTCGGTGTCTTGAAATTCGTCAATAAGATAGTAGCTGTGGCGGCCGTTTATGTGTTCGATAAGTCTGCCGCCGTTTCTGACATCATTTCTGAGCATATCACGAAGATAAAGAAGATAATCAAAGAACGAAAGACAGCCTTCTCTGCGCAGCTTGTCTGAAATTTCCTTCGACGCCGAAACAAGAAAATCCATAACTGCGGAATATCTTATTTCGCAAAGTTCATCGTATATCGGATTGACAAAATCAAGCCACGAAACTTTTGATTTTGTCATATGCGGCTCAAGAAAATCGGGAAAATCAGTTTCAAGACAACATTCGGGAGTAAGTCTGAAGCCTTTGAGAGAATTCAGCACATACATAACATCTGCAAGATTTCTGTCCCAATTCTGTTTAAGAGTATACGATCTGATTTTGTAATCATTAAACTGATTTATATATTTTTCGCTGTCGCCGCGCGATGAAGCATAAATTGTTTCGGGGTGTCTTTCTACTGTATCAAGAAGTCTTAAAAGCTCAGATTTCTGACTTTTGAAATGTTCATCAACAGAGCCGCAAAACTGCTTTTCAAACTGAAGCTCGGCGTTTCTTGTGTTGAGAATTCTCGCAATCCCGCCTGTGTATATTTCTTTCGGATTGCTGACAAAAGAAACAAATCGGTCATATTTTTCTTTAAGCTCCGCGCTGTAATTTCCTTTCGCGATTTCTGTGTATTCACGCACAAGAATATTTGCGATTTCCGCGTCGGATTTAACCGCCGCGTCCGACGGTATGCCTGCCTCAACGGGGTGCTCGCTTAAAATCATATTGCAGAATGAGTCGATTGTGCCCATGAAACACAGGTCAATATTCTGCACCGCTGTTTCAATCAGAGCCTTTTCGCTGTCGGGAATATCATTCTGAAGTTCGTCATTCAGCGCGCGGTAAAAGCGGTTGTAAAATTCACCCGCCGCCGCTTTGGTAAAGGTTATGGCGCAGATTTTTTTAACGTCAAATCCGCCCTTGACCATGGCAACCATTCTTTGAACCAGCGAGAAGGTTTTGCCGCTGCCTGCACCTGCTTCAACGAAGAAGTTTTTATGGATTTCAGTTTTTATTTTTTCTCTGGAGGCTTTATCGATTTCGAGAATACTATTCATTTTCGCTTACCTCCACATTATTTTTTGAGCAGATTTCGGCGTAATCACAGTATGCACAATTTCCCGTATTTGCCGTAAATGAAGAATTATCAATGGCGTTCTTCATCTCGCACAGATAATCGTATATGTTTTCCTCCGCGTGTTCGTTATAGAAACAATGAATTGTTTCACCGTGGCGAAGGTAGCGGAATTCTACGCCGGTAATATTGTAACCATATCTTTCCTTTACCATATAGCCGTAAAGTATCGCCTGCAGGCAGGAAAGGACTTTATCGTTTTCGTGCTTGATTTTACGTCCTGTTTTAAAGTCCGCAATAATGTAACTGCCGTCTTTAAGCTTTTCAACTCTGTCGGGACGGCCGTTGAGGGTTATGCCAGAGGGATGCTTTATCACAAGTGATTCTTCCGCGAGAGCAATCTCGTTCTTCGGGTCGGTATCGTATGTTTTTTCAAGCATGGAAAGAAAATCTTTTCTGTCTTTTTCAGCACTTATCAGAGCAGGTCTTGATGAAAGAAAACCGTCAAAAAGCTCTGCACCGTTTCTGAGAAATTCATCTTTAGACATTTCCTTTTCAGCCAGACGCTCCATCATTGTATGAGCAAGATTTCCGATGTTTTTCGCGTCGATTACGGTAAACGGGTCGTCTTTTTCCTCCGCCTCAAGGCCGAGGATTCTTGAATAATAAAATTTCTTGGGGCAGTCGAAAAAGGTGCATATATCTGTCGGCGAAAACGGCTGCGAGCTGTCACATTCAACTGCTTTTTCTTCAGATTCGGCAGGCTCTGCTGTAAGCTCCGCGCCGTCAATATATGCTTTGCCAACAAGTCTTTCCGGGCTGATTTTCTGCGAGAAATATTCCGTGTTTACAAGAGCGTTTTCAAAATCTTTTACAGATGATTTTTCACCGTTTTCTTCTTTGAAAATTTCAAAAAGAACTGAAGAAGGATTCTGCTCTTTAAGTTCTGCCGAATCATAATCCGAAAAAGAAAGATATATTTTATTGCCGAGTGCAGAGGCTGTTTTAAGAAGATTATGCAGATTTTCTTTTTTCTTTGCGATTTTATTTTCTGACGTGGAAATATTTTTACCGTTTCCGAAAAGAGCGTAATCGTCGTCAAGAATAAGATAATTTTCTCTCGGACTTCCGGGAAAATCAGCGGCGGAAAGGCCTGCGACAAAAAGATTATTTCTCAATGAGCAGACGGCGTTTTCTATACCTGTAACATAAAGACAGCCCTCTCGGCTTGTCTCGGAGCAAACAGTTTTGCTGAGAATATCGGGAACGATTTCCGATATATTTCCGTCCTCTGAAAATTCAGTGTAGGCTTCAATCGCCTCGCAGATAACCTTGACGGCGGAGCGGTCTATTCTGCCTGCCATACCGTCGCGGATAACAGAATACTGTTCAATTATGTAAACGAAACCTTTTTCGATTTCTTTAAATAACTTTTCCGCAAGAAGCAGATATTTCATTGCTTTTGAATCGGAAGAAAGTGTTGATTTATATGCGGTAATTCTTCTGCTGTTTTCGGCTTTGTCGAATGACAGACGAAGACTGCCTGCAGTGTTGATGATTTCATCGAGTCTGTATTTCTCTTCGCCGAAAATCTTACTCATTTTATTACGGTCAAATGCTTCACTTCTGATTATGGTGCGAAGTGAGTCAATGCCGTTGAAGCCGTTAGTGTTCCACTCGTTCAGAAGCGAAAGCAGAGATGCGGGATTTGAATTTGAAATCGGAATACCGCAGCCGAAGGTTACGGGTATCCCGTTTGCCGAGCATAAATCGTAAAAAAGCTGACCGTATCTTGAATTGTTGGTCACCGCAACAGTACATTCATCAAGAGATGCGCCGCTTTCGGCAATTCTGCCGATAATAGCTTCAACTTCATTTGATGCGCCGTAGGCATTTACATAGCTTTCAATTTGAATCGGCTTTTCATTTTTGCCGAGAAGCTCTGTAAGTGTTGTTTCTTTATATTCACCGCCCGAAAATATACTGAGCAGTTTTTCCTCAACAGGCGACAGGGGAAACTCTTTAAGAATGACAAAATCAGAATCAAGCTTTTTCGATTTTTCTGCCGCGTATCTGATAAGCATAACGGCGTCAGCTTTGTTATCTTTTTCAAGCTTTGAAATATACTGTTTATATACGCTGATGAGGGCGTTATTTTTTTGCGTGAATTTGCCGCCTTTAAGCTTTTCTTCAAGTGTTTCAGCCTCGTTATCGGGAATAAGACGGCGCACTGAGTCAAGAGAATCTGCAATATTTTGTGCGTCGGAATATGACGACGCTTCAAAATACGGAATACCGCTCATAATTTCAGCTATAACCGCAGGCTCCTCCTTTGCGGAAAGAAAAGTGCTTTTCAGAGTTATTCCGCTTTTCATCAGAGCATATTTGGAAAGTTCGGCGGCGCTCATAATTCTCAGATTAAATGTGCTTCTGCCGTGCTTTGCCATTGTTCTTAAAAGCTCAGTGGGATTTGCTCCCGGCGCAAAAATAATTGTTTCCCGCATAATATCACCTCTTTCCCGATTATATCATAAATGCTCCGATAAATCCATAGGAATCGGGATATTAAGACTTTTGACTTATGCGTACCAGTGCGTCATATATTTTGTTATATACCAGCTGATTCGGGCAGAAACGGTAATCTGCAAAAACTTTTATTCCGTCATGGTCAAAGAATTCTCCGATTGCGGCAGCAGCGGCAGTTGAACGGCTTTCACCGTGTTCACACTGACAGAGAAAATTATATCCGTCATCGTGAGCTTTAATAATAAATTCTGCCAGCCTGTCTGCTTCAGGGAAGAAACTTTCAAGTGTGTACCCGTAACTGTCAAGGTCATAGAAGCTGATGTCTGGCAGTTTAACGTAAAATACTCTGTCATACAAGCTTGAATAATCAACTTTGATTTCATTTTCCGGGTCGTAAAAGCTGATAACCGCCTCATTCGGAAGATCAAATTCACATTGTATCATGCTTTTTGCTACGGCTCTGTCGGTAATATCAATATTCATTCTGATTGCTCCTTTTTATTTGATGAGACAATTTTATCACAATGTATGAGACATTTCCGGTACAAAGAAATCCCGTTATTCTTTGTGTGGTTGTAGATTAACAATGCTCGAAAAGGTTATCAGTAACTGTGCTTCAGAAATACTGGATAGGTAAAATAATCCACCGAGTCGTTAAGATTCGGTGGATTAAAAATTATACTGTGTTTTATGGATATATTCTTCAAAAAGCGAAGAAGTCGGATCCCCCGACTTCTTAAACTTTATACCGTTTTATAAATTTCTGCCCTGCGGTGAAATTACAGCGACAGAGATTTTGGAAAGTGTCCCCGTATAATCAACCGTGTTTGCATAATAAAGCTTTCCGTCATTCTCGGAACGGAAGAACGACGCATGATAACCGAATCCCGCTTTGTCGGAATAATCAAGCGGATTTTTCATTGTTCGAAAGCTTTTGCCGAAATCGCTGCTGATGAACAGATCGTTTCCTTTACTGCTGCCATATTTTCCGCTGACAATAAGAGTGCCGTTTTTTCCGCCGTCAGGTATCCATATGCAGGACGGCGCGGAGCCGATTGTCTTTTTGCCTTTTGATATAATCTGAGTTCCGATGTCAGCTGAATCCCATTCGTCAATCGAATCGGAAGTTTTGAAATATACGGGATAATCTCCGCTTCTGCCGAATTCATAGCACATAAACCATTTCCCGTTTCCCATTTTTGTCAGCACAGGCATTCCGGGACGGTCGTCGGGTTTATCTGATTTTACAACAGCTTTTTTGTTTTCCCAGTTTACGCAGTCGGAGCTTCTTTTATACACTAATGTCTGACTGCAGACCTCATCGAAATCGTCAGAATAAAAGCAGTAAACATATCCGTTATCATAGACGAGGCAAGGCTCCCACACACCGTTTTCAATTCCGCCTGCCTCGTCCACAACAGAAATTTCGTCCCAGCTTTTTCCGCTGTCTTTGCTGGCATAAACGGAAATGCGGGATTTTATTTTTTGTGACGGGTCTATGGAAACGCCCGTAAGAATAACCGTTCCTTTGGTGTATTCTCCGACTTTTTCCGAAAGCTCCATAAGGCATGGGTTCCATGCGGCATTAAGCGATTTATCAACAGTTTCGGTTACAAACGCGCGTTCTTCCCAGGTCTTGCCCGAGTCCTCACTTGCCATAATTCTGAAGCCTGTTTCGCTTTTGCTGAAAACTTCAAAAGAAGCCATCAGCGTACCATCGGAAAGCTTTATTACTGACGGGTATTCGGCACCGTTATTCCAGACATTTTCATCGGGACAGAAAATATCAGATCTGCTTTCAATATTGAATATTACATCTTTCGTCCATATCCTCTGACCGTCATCAAATGAAAATCCGAAAAGTGAAAGCAGCGAATAAATTATAAATAACAGAAATGAAAGTACTTTTTTCATATCAGTTTCTCCTGTACATCAGGTTTGTTTTTATTACAGCAAATTATCTTTTTTATTATTATAATATTTGTTTTCGGGTTTTGTCAATGAACATAATTGCTTAAATAAAAACGAACCCGTTAATTGCAGCGATGATGATACCGTTAACGATATCATCATCGTTCACGGTTAATATCTCTTGTGGTTTCCTGTTCTGAAGCGTCTGCTTTGCTTAATATATCCGCAATTTTTCTTACCATTTTTCTTATTATGCTGTGATATTT
>JAZUHE010000090.1:0-30924 GCA_045641565.1 Acutalibacteraceae bacterium
CTCGACTATGGCGCTGAGCATGGCCCTCGCCTCGCTCAGTGTTAACGCAGGGTACGCACGGAGAGCCGCCGCTCTTACTTCATCCCATTTCTGCTCGGCTGAGCGGCAGTTCAGAAAGCCGATTGAATACGGCGGTCAGCGTCCTCCGACGGCTCAGTGGACGGTTACGGGCTCGGGGTGCGTGATATTCGGCAATGAGGAAAAAGAGAAAATGCCGAGAGCGCAAAAGGTGATTTTCGGTAAAATCCGTGACCTGGGCGTGACAGATGAAAATAATATGGGAGCCGCCATGGCGCCTGCGGCCTGTGAAACAATCGGGCGGTTTTTGCATGGAACAAACACTTCGCCCGATGATTATGACCTTATACTGACAGGTGATTTAGGCGCGGTGGGCACAAAGCTTCTCTATGATTTATTTGAACGTGAATACGGCGGAAATCTCGCGCCGTTTCACAAGGATTGCGGCCTTATGATATACAGCCTTGATAAACAGGACGTAAACGCCGGCGGCTCGGGCTGCGGGTGCAGTGCTTCCGTACTCTGCTCCAAAATAATGAAAGAACTCCGCTCGGGAGTTCTTCACAAGGTTCTTTTTGTCGCAACGGGGGCTCTGCTGTCTCAGACATCCGCCCTGCAGGGGCAGTCGGTGCCGGGAATAGCTCACGGGATTCTGCTCTCGGGCGGTTAATCCTCACGGTATTTTTCCATAAGGGATTTAAATAGAATCTGAGTTGAGGGCGGTGTGTATGTGATTGCGTTTGCGCCTGCCTCAACGGTGCGCTTTATCGTTTCCTCCGTACTGCCGCCTGAAGCTATTATAGGTACTTCGGGGAATTTCTGACGGATTTTTGCCACAATGTCGGGCGTTTTTGCCGCACCCGCCACATTAAGGATTGCCGCTCCCGAGGCAAGTCTTGCGGCAATATCGGTTTCTTCATTTACAACGGTGATTATAACGGGGATATCCACCGCCTTGCGCACGGCGATAAGGTTGAGGTTCGTAACAGGCGCGTTAAGTACAACGCCCATTGCGCCCTGACATTCCACATCCTTGGCGAGAGCAACAGTGCGGAAGCCCTTGGTGGTGCCGCCGCCCACTCCGCAGAAAACGGGAACGTATGAGGCTTTTATTATCGCATCGCTGATAGCCTGCTGAGGCGTAAAAGGATACACCGCGAACACCGCGTCGGCGTCGCAGTTGCGTATTATGGCAATGTCGGTGGTGAAGACCAGCGTTTTTATCCGTCTGCCGTTTATAATTATTCCGCTTGCCTTGTATGCCTCCTCGGGCATTTTCAATATACTGTGTCGTAATGAGCTGTTAATATTGGGGGCTTTGATTTTTACGTTGGTTTCGTTGTCCATGACGTCCTCCTTGTTAATAACTTCATTATACTGATTATAACAATTTTATTATGGCGGATTTTGTAAGTCAATGAAGTTCATAATTGTTTTACATTTTATTTACACTTGCTTTTTAAAGGAGGATTTTATGGATAACCAGAGTACCGCAAAAATGCTGAAAACAGCGGTGAATATTTCGAGAACACTGTCGGCGCTGAGTACCGTATCCGCGGCGGTAACAGCTGTGGCCGCTGTGTGGGCTGTCTGTTCAGTGCTGAGAAGATAATATAAAAATCATGATTGTTGAATTCAGATGTAGAAACCGTTTTCTTCGCTCCGAAGCTGTATGCGATACTGCGAGAGGGCGAAAAAACGGTTAGAAAAGTAAACTGTTATCTATCAAATCTTTAATTTCAATCAAAAAGATGGTTTTGAACGGTAATCTACCAATTCAGAACCATCTTTTTATTACTTTGTTTTTATTTTACTTTTCGTTCTGCGCTGAATACGTCAGTCCTGATGATATGTGCTTAAGAAATCGCCTATGTCTCTCATTGCCTGAGCCATTTCTTCGGGCTCGGGGAGCATAACGATTCTGAAATGGTCGGGTGTATGCCAGTCAAAGCCCGAACCGGGAACGATGAAGATGTGCTTCTCGTGAAGCAGGTCGAATGCGAACTTCTTATCGTTTGTGATGTTGAACTTCTCAACGTCGAGCTTGGGGAATACATAGAACGCGCCCTTGTTCTTAACGCAGGTGAGACCGTCAATCTTTTCAATCTCTCTCATTGTGGCTTCTCTCTGCTCATAAAGTCTGCCGCCGGGAACAAGCATTGCCTGTGTGCTTGCGTTATCCTCAAGAGCAGCGGGGATAACAAGCTGAGTAAGAGTGTTGGGGCACAGACGCATCGCCGCCATCTGGAAGATGCCCTCGATATAATCGTCAGCCTTGCCCTTGTAACCGCTTATGCACATCCAGCCGCAGCGGAAGCCGCAGATGATGTGTGACTTTGAAAGGCCGTTCATTGTGATAACCATTCTGTCGGGGGCGAGAGCGGCTGTTGAGTAATGCTCAGCGCCGTCCATAACAAGGCGGTCATAAATCTCATCTGAGAAAATAAGAAGGTCGTTCTCTCTTGCTACCTGGATAATATCCTCAAGAACCTCTTTGGGGTAAATTGTACCTGTGGGGTTGTTGGGGTTGATAATAACGATAGCTCTTGTCTTGGGAGTAACCTTGCTTCTGATATCGTCAATGTCGGGGTACCAGTTGTTCTCTTCGTTACAGGTGTAGAAAACAGGCTGGCCGCCGGCGATGTAGGTCGAGTTTGACCACAGCGAGTAGCTGGGTGAGGGCATGAGAACCTCGTCGCCCTTGTTGAGAAGAGCGAGAAGAGCCATAAGAACAAGCTCGCTGACGCCGTTGCCGATATATATGTCGTCGGGAGTGATGTCCTGAACGCCTTTGCCCTTGTGATAAGCGCAGATAGCTTCACGGGCGTCGGGCATACCCTTAAGGTCGCAGTAGGCAACAGCTCTGTCTGCGTTGTTGAGAAGAGCGGTCTTGACGCTGTCGGGCATACCGAAACCGAAGGTGGCGGGGTTGCCTGTGTTAAGGCGGAGAACCTTGATGCCTTCCTTGAGCATTCTCTGGCTTTCAATGTAAAGAGGACCTCTTATGTCTGAGTGAACGGGCATAAGATTCTCTGATCTTGTGATATTCATGTTAAACACTCCTTCTGAAAAATGTTGCTGTAAAGATTTACATTAAAAATATAACATCTTTAGCGTAGTAAATCAAGAAAATATTTACAAAAAAACAAATTATTTTGTGAAATAATCTTTAAGGAAGTCTTCCGCTGCGGCTTTTGCCTCTGCGTCCGTTTCAGGATCTTTATCGAGTTCGTGACCGGAGTTTTCATAAGTAATCAGTCTGTGTCTTACTCCGTTTCTTTGAAGTACATCTCCGAATTCCAGCGCCTGACTGTAGGGGACAAGCCTGTCCTGCCTGCCGTGGCAAACGGTGACGGGGATGCTTTTTTTATCAACATAACTGATTGGTGATATTCTTTTAAGTGCGGTCTGAGCCGTATCGCTGTCGAAGTTTTCTTTTGTGATTTTCATGCCGCAGCATTTTGACATTATTTCATATTTCCAGTCTTCAAATTCGCCGGAGGCGCCCATGAGAAAATCATCCTTTGAGCAGTCAACAGGCGGACAGTAAACAAAAGCGGCAACGGGCTTCACGGGCGACTCTTCCGCTCTCAGATAAGCGTACATCAGGCAGAGATGAGCGCCTGCCGAGCCGCCGGAGAGTATAAGCTCCGAAATGTCAAATCCGTAATCGGCGCATTTTTCTTTTGCGGTTTTCAGCGCGGACGTGATGTCGTCGAGCTCGCCGAAGACATTTATATTTTCGCTGACGTAGCGGTAGTTCATTGTGCCGCATATATAGCCACGGCCGCTCCAGTATTCACAGTCCTGCGTGTGAACTGTTTTGTCACCGCTCTGCCAGCCGCCGCCGTGTATAATCAGCAGAAAGCCGGACTTCTTTATCGGATTTTCGGGAATATATAAATCAATTCTGTGCCTTTCATTTTCACCGTAAGGCACATCTTTGAGAATGGTTATGTTATTCATAATTGTCACCGTGAATACTTCTTCACTTTTACTTATTACTTCCAAAAATCGACAAGTAATTTCAGTGAAGAGTGAATAGTTAATATGTAAAAAGTAAAAATCGACAAATCTCTTACGAGACTTGTCGATTTTTGGCAGCGGAATAGGGATTCGAACCCCAACAAACAGAGTCAGAGTCTGTCGTGCTACCGTTACACCATTCCGCTTCACAACTGCAAGAGCTATTTTATCACATAAAAGAAAAATGTCAATAGCTTATTCGAAATTTTCAAAAAAATTTTTATAAATCTTTCTTATCTGCAAAAAAATTTTCCTGTAAGGCTTGATAAATCTTTCACAGATTGGTATAATACTTTGGATAGAGCGGTATAGTGCCGCCTGAATCAGTTAATCAAACCGAAAGGGGTCAGATATTTATGAATTACACAAACGAAGTAAAAAATATGTGTAAAGTCGCAAAAGGACCGCACCACGGTCCCGCACCCATCCCCGAGGAGGGTCAGTGGGTTAAGGCTTATGAAATCAAAGACATTTCAGGCTTTTCACACGGTGTAGGCTGGTGCGCACCTCAGCAGGGTACATGCAAGCTTTCACTCAACATCAAAAACGGCATAGTTGAAGAGGCTCTCGTTGAAACTCTCGGCTGCTCAGGCATGACACATTCAGCAGCTATGGCGGCAGAGATTCTTCCCGGCAAAACTCTCCTTGAGTGCCTTAATACAGACCTTGTTTGCGACGCTATCAACGTAGCTATGAGAGAAATCTTCCTCCAGCTCGTTTACGGCCGCACACAGTCCGCTTTCTCAGAGGACGGCCTCCTTGTAGGCGCAGCTCTTGAGGACCTCGGCAAAGGCCTCCGCTCACAGGTTGGTACAATGTTCTCTACAAAAGAGAAGGGCGTTCGCTACATGGAAATGGCAGAGGGCTACGTTACACGCATGGCTCTTGATGACGACGATCAGGTTATCGGCTACGAGTTCGTTAAGCTCGGCAAGATGCTTGAGGATATCCGTCACGGCGTTACCCCCGATGAAGCATACAAAAAGAATGTCGGCACATACGGTCGCTTTGCAGACGCTGCAAAGTATATTGACCCCCGTGAAGAATAATAAAGGAGGAACGCAACAATGGCTAATGATGTAATGTTTGAAGGCAAAGAAAGAAGAATGCCTCAGATAGAGGCTTGCCTTGCTGAGTACGGTATTGCAAGTCTTGAGGATGCAAAGGCTCTTTGCGAATCAAAAGGTATTGATGTTGAAGGCATCGTTAAGGGCGTTCAGCCTATCGCATTTGAAAACGCTGTATGGGCTTACACTCTCGGCGTATCCGTTGCTCTCAAGAGCGGCGTTAAGACTGCTTCTGAAGCAGCCGCAAAAATCGGTATCGGTCTCCAGGCTTTCTGCGTACCCGGTTCAGTAGCAGAGCAGAGAAGAGTTGGTATCGGCCACGGCAACCTCGGCGCTATGCTTCTCGACGAGAAGACAAAGTGCTTCGCTTTCCTTGCAGGTCACGAATCCTTCGCAGCAGCTGAAGGCGCAATCGGTATCGCAAAGACAGCCAATAAAGTTCGTAAGGAACCCCTCCAGGTTATCCTTAACGGTCTGGGCAAGGATGCCGCTATGATTATTTCAAGAATCAACGGCTTCACATATGTTAAGACTGAGTATGATTTCCATACAGGCGAGCTTGCAATCGTTGACACAAAGGCATATTCAGACGGCGAAAGAGCAAAGGTTCGCTGCTTCGGCGCAAACGACGTTCTTGAAGGCGTTGCAATCATGAAGCATGAGGGTGTTGACGTTTCCATCACAGGTAACTCAACCAACCCCACACGTTTCCAGCACCTCGTTGCAGGTACCTACAAGAAGTGGGCACTTGAAAACGGTGTTGCATATTTCTCAGTAGCATCAGGCGGCGGCACAGGCCGTACACTTCATCCCGATAACGTAGCTGCAGGTCCTGCTTCCTACGGTCTTACAGACTCAATGGGCAGAATGCACGGCGACGCTCAGTTCGCAGGTTCTTCATCAGTTCCCGCTCACGTTGAGATGATGGGCCTCATGGGCATGGGCAACAATCCGATGGTTGGCGCAACAGTTGCATGCGCAGTTGCAGTTGAGGAATCTCTTAAATAAGTTTTTCTTTATCAATAATTTGAGCCTCGTTCCTTTCGGAGCGGGGCTCATTTTATCTTATAAAATTTTCCATTCGCCGCTTTTGTTGGAGCCGATATGCTGGATAGTTCCGTTCTTTTTAAGCTCTGAAAGCAGTCTTTCAACCTGTCTTGGGGATGCGTTCAGCTTTTCGGCAATCTTTCTGGCAGAGGTTTTCGGGTCTGACTTTATTTCTTCAATAATTCTGTCTGAAAGATTTATTCCGACATTTATTCCGACATCTTCAGTAGAAATAGCTTCAATCAATACTTCTTAATATTATTACATATGAAATGTGCCTGTATAGACCCTTTTATCAACAACTATTTTATATTGACATTTTAAGCTGATTCTATAGACTTACACAACATAATATGATATATTGTATGTAATGTTATGACAGTACAGGAGGAAATAATATGTCTGAATTTGTATTTTTCTTTAAACAGCTCGGCGCTACAATAATGGCGATTATCACTTTTATCGGCGGAATTTTTGTTCCGATGCCCGAAAAGGATATCTGCATGATAGCTCACAGAGGCTACAGCGGAAAGTACCCCGAAAACACTGCGCTTGCCTTTGAAATGGCGGCGGAGCATGGCTCAGGCGGAGCGGAGACAGATATCCGCCGCACTCTTGACGGAATTTACGTTACAAGCCACGACAGCGAGGTCATATATGAAGACGGCTCAACGCTCATTATTGAAGAGCATACTTACGACGAACTCTGCGCAAAGCCGCTTAAAAATAAAAAGACAAAGGACGAGGTTTATCTCTGCACCCTTGAGCATTATCTTGAAATAATGCGCGACAACGATATGGTCTGCTTCGTTGAGCTTAAGGGAGCATTCACCGATGAACAGATTAAAGAGATTTTCGGCCTTGTTGAAAAAACATACAAGCTTGAAAAATGTATTCTTCAGTCCTTCGATTTTGATAATCTTCTGAAGGCTCGCAGCTTCTTCCCCGACCTGCCTTTGATGCTTACTTACGGCACCAATGACACAAACTATGAAAGATGCTTTGATTACGGCATTTCCATTGACGCAAATCTTAACCAGCTGAGCGACGAAATGATAAACGGCTTCCACGAAAGAGGACTGCTTGTCGCAGGCTACACTGCAAACAATTTTATGCAGCTGTGCTACGGCAAGTCATTTGATATCGACTTCCTTGAGTCGGATTATTACGCATAATTTCATACAGGCAGAACGGGCTTCATTCATTGCGGAGTGAAGCCCGTTTTTTTGACTGTATTCTGTAAAATTTTATGTCTGAATGTCTTGAATAATTCACTGTCGGGTGATATAATCATCAGAGTTTTTGTAAAGATGGTGTAATTATGAATGAAAAACTTATAAAGCCGAAAGAACTGATAATCGTGGCGGTTATGGCGGTGCTTCTTACAACCGCAGGAATCTGCTTTCATCAGAGCTTTTTCAGAATCCTGCCCCTGTTTATTTCGCTGGTGGTTATGATTCTGCAGTCAAAAGTCAGCCGCTATGCGTATCTGCTCGGAGGACTTAACTCCGTGCTGTATGCTGTGGTGTATCTGTATTACGGCCTTTACGGCGTTGCGGCGCAGGCGTTTCTGTTTTCGTTTCCGATGCAGATTAGCACGTTCTTTAACTGGAAGAAGAACGCTGAAAAGGAAGCTGTTAAATTCAGAAGAATGAATAAAGCTCAGACGGCTTTGTGCGCTGTTTCTTATGCCGCGGCGTGGACGGGGCTTTATTTCGTGCTTAAACATTTCGGCTCCGATTACGCTGTGCTTGATAACACCGTGACGCTTCTCGGGATATTCACCTCGGTACTTACGGCTTTTGCTTATATAGAGTATGCATGGCTCAATCTGACGGTGGCGATAATTAATATCTTCCTTTATATCCAGGTTATACCCGCTCACCATGACCAGGTGACGTATCTGATTTACGGGCTTTATTCTCTCGTGTGTGTGTCAATGCATTTCGCAAAGGCACGGCGCATATGGAAAGAACAGCAGGCAGAAGAAAAAGAAGAGGCTTCAGTTTGAATGAAGTCTCTTCTTCTGTTTTAAGTATTATTTAAAAAACAGTCGATATACCACGATGATAATTACGATTAATACTATAACGCCGAGTATCTTAAAAAATCCGCGCAGGTCGCGCCCGATTGAACCGAAAAGATTGCTGAGATTCAGAAACGGTAACAGGGCGGCACCGGATAAGATTTTGCCCCATTTTTCATTGTCGGCTTCGGCAGCCTCGGCCTTGAGCCGCTTCTGCTCTGTTTTCTGTCGTTCTTTTTCTATTTCAGCCTGACGCAGACGTTCGGCCTCTTCCTCTTTTCTGAGCCGTTCACGCTCTTTCTGAGCGGCACCGGTCAGAATCCCGCCGCAGTGAGGGCAGGTCATATTGCCTGTAAGCTCGACTTCATTTTCACAAAATTCACAGATGATACGCATAAAAAACATCCTTTAATTAAGACTGCGGTAAAATTCTAACATAATAGAATTAAAAATACAATATAAAAGTTGCTTGTTGACACTGTGATTTTTCTCAGTTAAAATAAAAAAGGAGGCGATAATATGAGCGAATTTTTATCTGAACTTTCAGCTTTTCTTGACAGTGAGCCCTATGATGTGATACGCATTTCCGAATGCAC
The DNA here is from genome assembly GCA_045641565.1 of Acutalibacteraceae bacterium. Classification (GTDB taxonomy): domain Bacteria; phylum Bacillota; class Clostridia; order Oscillospirales; family Acutalibacteraceae; genus CAG-488. The sequence goes on from JAZUHE010000090.1 coordinate 8,781, forward strand.
CGTTGACGGTGAAATACATACTCTTGAAAGGCAGGAACTCGCATACTGCCAGAATACATATTCTGTTGCGAAGTTTTTTACAATGACGGCTATCGGTCTTTTGTATGATAAGGGACTTGTGATGCCCGAGGATAAGGTCTGTGATATTCTTAAGGACGAGCTGCCTGAGGATATCCCCGATAAGCGCTGGTATGACGTTACCGTCCATCACGCGCTGACTCATTCCGCCGGACTTCCGGGAGGATTCCTCGATATTGATGTGCATAAAAGCTCTGAATTTACAGAAGATTTTCTTAAATATATGCTCACTTATCCCCTTGACTACAATCCGGGGGAGGACAGAGCCTACTCGGACGGAGCGTATTATCTTCTTTCCCGTGTTGCCGCGAGCCTTGCGGGAATGCCCATGGATGATTTCCTCTGGCGTGAGCTGCTGCTGAAGCTTGATTTTCAGGAGGCGGCGTGGAGTCATTGCCCGAAAGGACACGCCATGGGCGCGACAGGACTTTATATAAACTCCGCCGACGGCGTGAAGCTCGGACTTGTTTATCTCGACGGCGGCAGATACCGCGGTCAGAGAATTCTCTCTGAGGAATGGGTTAATCTTGCCATTGAAAAAGGATACGGACTCGGCTGGGACGAAGACGGAAAATGCTTCTCAAAGGGCGGCATGAACGGTCAGACTATTACCATGATTCCGTCGCAGAAAAGGGCGTTTATGGTTCAGTCCTTCGGCGCGGATAACGGCAGAATAACAAGGTGGATACTTGAAAGATAATAAAACAGCAGGCTGTCGAGAAAGTTACAGAGACAAGGAACCGACGTTTGTCAGCGTATAAAGATACGGTAAAACGTCGGTGACGAAGTAAGAAAAAATCTGCGTGGTTTTCAATAAGCCACGCAGATTAATCATTATAAGATTTTTTCAAGCAATTAACGAACAGATATTGTATCGGCCGGATGTCATTGCGAGGAGCAAAGCGACGCGGCAGCCTACTTTGGCTTTTTGGATTGCCGCGCTTAGCTCGCAATGACCTTACACTTAATATTTTTCGGTCTGTGACTTTATCGACAGTCTGAATCGGGCCTCACGTCAAAGTGAAGCCCGCCCGTCGTTTAAATATTAAATCGGAACGAACCTGAGCTCGTCTGCGGTCGAGACTATCTCGAGCTCTCCTGCGGCTGAGACCATCTCAAGCTCGCATTCCGAAAGCTCGGCACTGAAACGCCGCTCCGTGCGTTCAATGACCTGTGAGAGCTTTGCGTTATTTTCAAAACGGTGATAATCAAATAATCTTTTTAAACGGTTTTCCATAATTTTACCTCCAAAATCTGTTGTTCTGTTTTGTCTTACATCTTTTTATACGAAGGAACAGAGAAAAGGGCTAATAAAATTTTAAATTCTTATTAAGAAAATAAAATCGAACGTGTAATGATATAATCAGTTAAAAGGAGGAATGCCTGTGAAGAATTTTATAAAAAAGGTGCCGACTGCGTCAATAGTCCTTGTGATAATTGCCGCGTTTTTCCTCATAAGCGGTATCTGTCAGCAGAGACTGAGCAAGGGCGCCGATTATTTCACTGACGCGATTGATGTTGAAAACTGCGAATACAAAACGGAAAATGACGGAAAATATGTCTGCATCTCGGGTACTCCGAAAATGGACAAAGCTTCCGTTGACCCTGTTACAGGCGTTACCGCAAAGGGATTCCTGCTTTGCCGAAAGGTCGAAATGTATCAGTATATTCTTGAGGATGATGCTGTTTACAAGCGGTTTTCGACTGTTCAGGAGAAAAACATCAAGGGCAGAAACGGCGAAAAATATGAAAACCCCGCTTTCCCCGAGGAGCTCAGCAGTGCCGTTATCCTCGGTGAGGCAAGCATGGGCGAGTTTAAACTGGGACAGCGTTATTTAAGAACACTGGCTGAAGCCGATAAGGGTTATCTGACAGGCGACTATTCATTCGTGGATGTTAAAGAACTGCCTTATTACAAAAACGATAAAGGCTTTAAAACCATAGCAGGCAAGTATTATACAAACAGCAATTCCTCTGAATGGAAAATCGGTGACATCAGAATATCATACACATATCTTCCTGAGGACTCCTTTAAAAATCTCACCGTATTCGGTATGCAGAAGAACGGCTATATCGGTGACGGAGATGATGAATCGACAGGCTATATTACAGATACTCTCACGAGCTCCCGTGAGATATCCGATTCTCTTTTTTCTCAGAGCTCCAGCGCAGCGCAGGGGCTGTTTATACTTACGGGTATACTTACTGCGGCGGCCGTAATAGTTTATTTCGTAAGGAATAAGAAGAAAGGCGGTGTGTCTGATGAGTAAGAAAATTATTGTTTTAATCTCGGCACTCTGTCTGATTTTTGCCCTTAACTTAAGATGCTTTGCGGATTTCGGAGAATTCGCAGGAGATACAGATTACGGTTCGTCGGACAGCGGATATGACGGCGGCAGCTACGACAGTGATTACGACTATGACTATGACGATGATGATGACTATGATGACGACGATGACGATGATGACAGTGCTTATTCGGCATATTATCATTATAACGGAATTACCGACAGCCGCGGAGGCGGCACGCTGATTATCGGCAGCAGCGGAAAAGAAATTTCTTCTGACCCTGTATCAGTTGATAAAATGTCTGACGACAGCAGCTCAACTGTAACTGCGGGTTCATTCTTTGCGGGAGCCGCAGGAATTTTTGCCACGGTCAGAAAACGCAAGAAGAATAAAAAAGGTACTTCAATGCCGATTGTAAATAATTCGGGTGCCGAGCCCGAGGATAAGGCAAAGCTCAGACCTATTCAGGAATACGTTCTGATTGACCCTGAGTTTTCTGAGAGCGTACTTTGTTCAAAGCTCTCAAATATGTATATTCAGTTCCAGAATGCGTGGCAGAATAAGAACATCGAAGAGCTCAGACCTTATCTTACAGATGAATTCTACGAAAGAATTGACCGACAGCTTGACAGCTACCGCAGAAGCGGTCAGACAAATATGGTCGAGCGGATTGCGGTACTCGGCGTAACACTTTCCGGCTTCACTCAGCAGCAGGATGACGATGTCATCAAGGCGAGGGTAAAGACGAGAATTGTGGATTATGTCATTGATGACAAGACGGGTTCCGTTGTAAGAGGCAGTAAAACAGCGGAGAAATTTATGGAGTATGAATGGACTCTCATAAGAAAGAGCGGAGTTAAAACAGTGCCTGAATCGGGCACAAGAACAATTACCTGCCCCAGCTGCGGAGCTCCCCTTGAAATCAACAAGTCCGCGAAATGCGAATACTGCGGAAGTATTGTTTCTGCGGATTCCTCCGATTGGGCAGTAGTTGATATGAAGGGCCTTTCACAGCGCACAAAATAATATAAAAATTAAGCAATCCCCGAGAAAATTTCGAGGATTGCTTTTTATATGACAGTATTCAGTTTTTATAGTACTGTGCCTGCGCTGTCCACATCTCGTTGTATTTGCCGTTGAGAGCGGTCAGCTCTTCGTGAGTTCCTTCTTCAATAATCCTGCCGCCGTCAAATACAAGGATTCTCTCACAGAATCTGCAAGAGGACAGACGGTGCGAAATATAAACCGCTGTTTTATCTGTAACCATTGTATTGAATCGGGCGTAAATATCACTCTCGGCGATGGGGTCGAGAGCCGCTGTGGGCTCGTCAAGAATCACAAACGGGGCCTCTTTATACAGCGCGCGGGCGATGGCAATTTTCTGCTCTTCACCGCCGGAAATATCTATGCCGTCTTTTTCATAGAGCTTGTATATAGGCTGCCCGAGTTTCTTCGGCATTTCCTCAACACGTTCTCTGATTCCTGCCGCGTCGAGGCATCTAAGGACTTTTTCCTCATCGTACTCGTCACTGCAGGCAACATTTTCCGCAACGGAAAACGCGAGCAGCTTGAAATCCTGGAATACAACCGAGAACAGCCTCAGATATTCATTGTAGTCAAATTCTCTGATATCCACGCCGTTTACTGTTATATAGCCCTCTGTGGGGTCATAGAGCCTGCACAGAAGCTTTATCATGGTTGATTTTCCGCTTCCGTTCACACCTACAACTGCGAGACGCTCGCCTGCACGGATTTTCATAGAGAGATTTTCGAGAACAGGCTGTTGAGTGCCGGGATATATGAATGTGACATTATGGAACTCAAACTCAGCGTTTTCGGTATCAATCTCATTAACGTCCCTTGTGCCGTTCTTCATGTCAGACTCAAGGTCAAGATATTCAAGCTCAAGCTCAAGATAACCGAGCCCGTTTTTAATTGTGCCGAATTTATGCGCTACATTGGATATTCCGTCTATCATTTTGGTGATAAGTCCGTAATATTCCACAACCTTGCCGACACCGTAAGCACCTGCAAGAGCCTTGAAGCCGACAAAAATATAAACAAGTCCGCCGATAACGGAAACAATCACGTTTCTGGCAATACCGTATGTGGACTGCACCTTGAAAACACGGTTTTCGGTGTCAACAAACGGTTTGAATACTCTGTTTTTCAGTTCCTCTGTTATGAGATTCTTTTCACCGAAAATTCGTATATCCTTGCCCGATTCATTTTCGTTAAGTACTTTTTCCGAGTAATAGTCGAGTGCCGCGTACAGCTTTCCTCTGCTGCTGAAATGCATAAACCGTGAACGTACACTTTTATTTTCGCTGAGAACCGATACGGTAATAAGAATCGCTGTAATAACGCACAGCAGCACTGCCGCTAAATCAGAGTCGGCGAATTTCAGAAATCCCGTAAGCACTCTGTCTGAATGAGAGGAGAATATGCCCGAAATCATGACGAGAGCAATCACCGCCGAAATAAACGCGGATAAGAGCTCGGTGAAATCCAGAGAAAGCAGAATTATTCCGCCTTTACCGCCTCGGGAGTTTTCCTGAACCTTCGCGCGCAGCTCCGCGACTTTTCCGCTTTCTGCTTTGCCGTAATCAAGGGAAAGAGCCTTTCTTGAAAGCATGGCATCATGCTTCGGCCTTGCCAGCCGTTCACGCTGACGGATGAGCTTGCTTAAAAGACGGGTGATTATGTCAAAAAACAGAGTCGAAACGGCCGCTATGACAGCATATTTTACTATCTCTTTAAACGGTCTGTTTTCTGCCAAAAGGGTTATGATTTTGCCTGAGTAATGAATCGCGATATACGGGGTGGAGTAGTACAGCACAAATCTTATCACGCTCATCAAAATATAGCCTCTGCCGAGAAGCAGATGTGATTTTGAAAGGCCGCGCTTTATCAGACCGATATTTTTTCTGAAGGTGTTCATACGTCCACCTCCCCGTCACGGTAGTACCTGCTCTGAATCTCAAACATCTCAGCGTATTTCCCGCCTGCCGCCATGAGCTCGTCATGAGTGCCGGCTTCGGCGATTCTGTTATCGTCAAGAAGTATTATTCTGTCGCAGAATCTTGTGGAGGAAAGCCTGTGTGAGATGTAGATTGAGGTTTTGCCTTTTGTAAGCTCACTGTATTTCAGATACATATTATTCTCGGCGATAGGGTCAAGAGCGGCGGTAGGCTCGTCAAGTATGATAATCGGTGCGTCTTTATAAAGAGCTCTCGCGAGCAGAAGCCGCTGAAGCTCGCCGCCTGAGAATGCTGTCGCTTCCTCATTGACTTCTCTTATGAGCAGGGTGTTTTCTTTTTCGGGCAGAGAGCTGATTTTCTCATCAATTCCTGCAAGGCGGATACATTCCCACAGTCTCTCTCTGTCGATTTTATTTTCTTCGCACAGGGCGATGTTTTTGGCTATTGTGGACGGAAGCAGGGAAACGTCCTGAAAAACCGTTGAGAAAAGGGTGTAGTATTCGTCACGGTTGAAGTCTCCGCTGTTTCGGCCGTTTATAAGCACCTCACCGCTCTGGGGGATGAAAAGGCCGCTGATAAGCTTCACGAGAGTGGATTTGCCTGCGCCGTTGACACCGACCACGGCTATACGTTCACCGGGCTTTACAGTCAGACTGACATCGTTTATTACGGGCCTGTCGGCTCCGTCATATGTAAATGTGAGATTCTTAAGTTCTATTTTCAGAGGATACTCGGATTTATCAGGCAGGGAAAGGCCGTTTTCTCTGACCATGGTATCCTCAAGGTCGAGAAAGCTTCTGAAATCGTTGATGCTGTGGTCACATTCAAGCACGTCAGATATGCCGTCAACCAGCTTGAGCAGCCAGAACCCGAAGCCTGTTATCGCGCCGAAGTAGAGAGAAAAATCTCCGAGGCTCATATCTGTCGTAAGCTTCATATGAATGAGATAAGCATATGCGCCTATGCTTATGGCGCATTTAAGAAAATCCTCAATCAGAACATTAAGATAATGACCGTTCTGCATTTTCTTTTCAAATTCAAGAGATTCGATGAGATGCGTCTCTGTTTTTTTCTGCAGAAAGTCAGCCATGTTATATACGCGTATATCCTTGGCGTTGGCAAAATCCTTCGAGCGGAATGTCATATATCCGAGCTTTAAAAATACGCCCGACCATTTGTCTTTGTTTTTGTCTCTGTATTTCTGAAGAAGAAACCAGCCGAGACCACTCAGAGCATAGCTGAAAATAAGAATCGGAATAAAAAGAATATTGCACCGCGCGATAATAGCAGTGAATGAGGTGAAGCCGAAAATCGAGGAGAAAAACAGACTGTTTTTTGTTATAGCGGTGGCCACATTGCCGTTCCAGCCTCTCAGAGCCTGGTTGGCTTTTTCTTTCATGACACGCGTTTCGTTATATATGAAATTATTATAGTCCATGTCAATGGTCTTTTGCATAAGCTGCATCTGAAAAAGCTCTTTTTCGGCGATCGTCATATCGCGCACGCTGCTTCTGTCAAGTATATTGCTTCCGACATCTACGGCAACGGTTAAGAGTACAGCTCCGGCAATCTCAGCCAGCATAAGCATAGGGGATACCTGTTTTTCTATACAGTCAAGTACAATCTTAGGCAGGAATGCGGCAATAACAGCGGTCATCGCGCGCATAGGTGACGCGGCCGCCATAGTAATAATATATCTTTTGTTAAAGTGCCACTGCATTGAGAAAAGGTATTTCAGATTGCTGAGATATCCGTATTTTCCGGAGCTTGTCTTTTCTGCGGCAGGAGGGCCTGACTGTTTGCGCATTTCAGTTCTCCTCTGATTATAATCTATTAAATACTAACACATATCTGCAGATTTTTCAATAATTAAAATTAAAATATGAGTGATAAACAGCTTGTTATCTTATGACGGAAATGATATAATTGCATAGACTTAAGATAAACAGGAAGTGGCGTTGATGTATTATAAGCCTGAAATAAAAAATATAAGTATTAACGGCATGTCCATGGACTATTTCTCTTTCGGCGAGGGGGATAAGCCGTTTGTCATGCTGCCCGGTCTCAGCCTCGGAAAAATTACGGATTCCGCACAGTCCGTTGCCTCGGCGTATCGGAATTTCGGGAAAGATTTTACCGTTTACGTTTTTGAGAGAAAGAATGATATAAAAGCAGGATATTCCATTGAAAATATGGCGGATGATACGGCGGCTGTCATGAAGCATATCGGCATTTCGGATGCATATGTTTTCGGCGTGTCCCAGGGAGGAATGATTGCCCAGTGCCTTGCGGCTGATTATCCGGAGCTTGTGAAAAAAGTACTGCTTGCTTCCACAAGCGCAAAGGAAACAACGCTTTCAAGAGAAGTCTTTCTGCAGTGGATCTGCCATGCGCTGAGTGGAAAGGTGAGAGAACTTACCGGCAGCTTTATTGATAAGCTTTATTCTGACGAATTCCTGAGCAAATACAGAGATTTCCTTGTTAATATGTACAGCGATACAGATTCAGACGAGCTTGTGCGATTCTGTTTGCTTGCGGCGGCCTGCTGTGAGCTTGATCTTACAGAAAAGCTTGAAAAAATCAGTTGTCCCGTATTTATTACAGGCTCCGAAAAAGACAAGGTGTTCAGCGTTGCTGATTTTACTCTTTTAAAAGAAAAGACCGGCGGAGAGATGTATCTTTACAGCGGCTACGGTCACGCTGTGTATGATGAAGCTCCCGACTATAAAGACAGAATAGCGGAATTCTTTAAAGATTAATAATAAAAGAAGCGGTCTTGAGGCTTAACCTTAAGACTGCTTCTTTTATAACTGTAAAAAAGAGCGCTTCATTGAAGCGCTCTTAAAATTATTTAATGTAGCTTTCCGCAAGGTCGAGGAACTCGCCGAGAAGGAATGAAGCTTCGTGCTTGCCTACTGAAAGGAGCTCGTCGGCAACCTGGTCGTCAATACCTGCAACGTGACCCATGAATGCGAAGTAGTTGTCGGGTACAACATAGCCTGTTGCGTCGTTCATAAGGCTGATGGGATAAAGGTCAATGCCTTCAACTGAATCCTTGATTCCTTCGGGATAAATCCAGCTTTCGCCGTCCCAGCTAACGTCACCGGAAATGTTTGTGCCCCAGAAAGTTTCGGGATAGAATTCACCGGGGAACATTGCGAAGCCGACTTTGTTGCCGAATTCAAGGTAACCAACCTCAGATGCCATAACGGGTTCGCCGTCTTCTCTGTAATAAACCTTGTTGTTTACAAGATTAACCTCGCAGGCGAGAACAAGAAGAGTGTTTTCGGAGTGGAGCCAGATTTCCTTATGTCTTACGTTGATAATGGGCTCAAGCTCTGTTGAGTAATCGGCGTTGATGATAAGGTCAGCGTAGATTTCGCCGTAAACCTTTGATTCCTCGCCCATTGACTGCCATTCGTCAAGTCCTTCGTATGACTCGTTGATGTTTTCTCTTGATACCTGGCCGAGAGCGCCCTGAACGATAATGGTGTTGCCGCCGGTCTTTTCTTTAATATAGTTGTCAAGATAATAGATGTAGTCAGAGCTTACAAGCATATTGTCTGCGCCGAATGATGTGGGATGGCAGCCTACTTCTGTGATGTATGTGGGCTCGCTGCCGCTGTCGGGCTCAAAGTAGAGACCTGCCATATCGGGAAGGTCTTCCTGTGCGATGAGACCTCTCTTATCTTTCATATAATGTGTAGCGTCAATGGGAGCGTAGTAGAGCTTGCCGTCTTCCATATCTTCAAAAGCTTCTTCACAGGCAAGAATTGACTGCTCAATGAAGTAATTCTTGAAGCTGATAGAGTCCTGAAGGAAAGGAAGCTTGTAAAGGAAGGGAAGAATATTTGCAACACCGCCGAGGAAGAGCTTGTAGAAGAACGCTGTTCCTACGCCCTGAGTGTCGAGAGCTGTATGAGAGTGTGTTGAAGCTATATCAATGCTCGCAACCTTGATTCCTTTGGCTTCTGCGTATTCAAGTACGCCTTTTCTGATTGCGCGGATGTCTGTTGAAGTAACGCCGAGTGAGTCGATTGCGCCGAATACAACTGCGCCTTCGCCGCTGTTATCGTCAATAACGCATACGCGGGTTCTGTTGTCGTCATAAACGCCCTCTGCGATTCTGGGCTTAACGTCACGGCCGATATAATATCTGCCTTCGCCGATATCTTCGGGAACGAAGCTGCGGCTTGAATAACCGAGAGACCAGTGGCTGCCCTCGGCGGCTGAGGTCTGATATGTATCTCTGCCCTTGAGGTAGCATACTTCTTCTGCGTCATACTCGCTGATGTCCTGCCAGTCAGCGGGGTCGGGAGTGATGAAGCAGATGTCTCTGAGAAGATTCTCAACAAGTATGTTGAGAAGATTATAGAGAACCTTCATGATGTTGTCACCCAGAGCATCAGCAGAGGTAAGCTTTGCCATACCCTTGAAGATGTCTGTTGTAACAGCAACCTTGTCGATTCCGAGAATGGGATCAGTGTAAACTTTTGTACCGTTTTCGTCAGTCTTTGCCATTGCGGCTGTGCCGATTATGGAGAAAACCATAACAATGCTGAGAAGAACGGAAATGATTTTACGTGCTGTACGTTTCATTTTATATTCCTCCAAAATAAGATTGGATACATTATATATCATATCAGCAATTAAATCAAGAAAAATTTGTACAAAAAAGCACCGCAAGTTTTGAATTAACTGCTGTTTTCTCTTGACTAATGTGTTATAATATACGGGTAAATTAAAATGCCGTATTGTGCGGCGGTAAAGAAGGTATGATTTATGGCAAAGGGTGATATTTTTTCAGGATTTTTAGGAGCGGGCAAAACCACTCTTATCAAAAAGCTTATAGCCGAGGCCTATCAGGGCGAAAAGACCGTTCTCATTGAGAATGAATTTGGTGAAATAGGTGTAGACGGCAAATTCCTTGAGGAGGCAGGCGTTGAGATTACAGAGATGAATTCAGGCTGCATCTGCTGTAGTCTTGTAGGTGATTTCGGCGAGGCACTCAAAAAGGTTGTGGAGCAGTATAACCCCGACAGAATTCTTATTGAGCCCTCAGGCGTAGGCAAGCTCAGCGACGTTATCAGAGCTGTCAGAGATGTAGGCTCCGACGCGCTGGAGCTCAACAGCTTCACAACAGTTGTTGACGCGGGCAAGTGCAAGGTTTACATGAAGAATTTCGGTGAATTCTTCAATGACCAGGTTGAGCACGCTCAGACAATTATCCTTTCACATACAGGACTTGTGAGCGAAGAGAAAACCGCTAAGGCAGTTGAGCTTCTCCGCGAGCACAACAAGGACGCTGTTATTGTTACTACTGACTGGGCGCAGCTTACGGGAGCGCAGATTCTCGAAGCAATGGAAAAGAAAAACGTTTCTCTTGAGGACGAGCTTAAAAAGCTCAGCGAAGAGGATGAATGTCCCGTATGCGGCGGACATCACCATCATCACCATCACGATGATGAGGATGAACGCGAGCACTGCCATCACCACCACGATGACGATGATGAAGATGAGCACGAACATTGCCATCACCACCATGACGAGGACGAGCACGAACATTGCCATCACCACCATGACGATGATGAAGATGAGCACGAACATTGCCATCATCACCACCACGATGACGATGATGACGACGAGCATGAGCATCACCATCATGACCACGACGGCCACTGCTGCTGCCATGACCACGACCATCATCACCACCATCATCACGCTGATGATGTATTCACAAGCTGGGGTAAGGAAACTCCTGTGAAGTATACAAAGGAAGAAATGGAAAATATTCTCAAGGCCCTTGAGGATGAAGAAAAGTACGGCATGATTCTTCGCTCAAAGGGCATTGTAAGCAGTGAGAGCGGCGAATGGATTCACTTTGACTATGTTCCCGGTGAGCCCGATGTACGTACCGGCGCGGCGGATATTATCGGTAAAATCTGCGTAATCGGTTCGAAAATAAATGAGGAAGCTCTCAGTGAGCTGTTCCGTCTGGGGTGATAAGCTATGGAAATACCTGTATATATGTTCCTCGGATTTCTTGACAGCGGAAAGACCACCTTTATTCAGGATACTTTAGCTGACAAGCGTTTCAATTCGGGAGAGAAAACTCTTCTGCTTCTCTGCGAAGAGGGCGAAGAAGAATATGACCCGTCAAAATTCTACGGCAAAAACGTCAGGATTGAGGTTATAGAGTCTCAGGACGAGCTTACAACCGAGAATCTTGAAGCTCTGTGCAGAAAAGCCAACGCAGAGAGAGTTGTAGTTGAGTATAACGGAATGTGGCCCATAAGCGCGTTCGCACAGGCCGCGCCGGATGACTGGACTCTTTATCAGAGCATGCTTTTTGTTGACGCCGGTACATTTATGGGCTATAACGCCAATATGCGCAATCTTGTTGTGGACAAGATTAATTTCAGCGAGCTTGTGGCTTTCAACCGTTTTGACGATAAAATGGATAAAATGGAATTTCACAAGGCAGTAAGAAGCGTGACAAGAAGATGCGATATAGTTTATGAATATAAAGACGGTCACGCTGAGTATGACGATATCGAGGATCCCATGCCTTTTGACGTCAACGCTCCGATAGTTACTATTGAAGATAACGACTATGCGTGGTTTTATCGTGACCTTACCGAAAAGGTCAAGCAGTATGTTAAAAAGACTGTTCAGTTCAAGGCGATTGTTTCCAAAAGTCCCAAAATGCCTAAGGGTACATTTGTCGGCGGCAGACACATTATGATGTGCTGTGAGGCTGATATAAGCTACTACGGTTTTGTATGCGTTTATCCTCTTGCAGAGACTCTTCAGAACGGCGACTGGGTTATAGTCACAGCCGATGTTGCTTATAAATTCAACAGACTTTATTCGGGCAAAGGCCCCGTGCTTAATGTAACAAGCATCAAGAAATGCGACGAACCCGAAAAGAAAGTCGCGACATTCTTTTAATTATGGATATTCTTTTTGAAGATAAGCATCTGATTTTTGCCGTAAAGCCTGTCGGTGTGCTCTCTCAGAGCGGCGACGGTGAAAATATGATAGCTTTGCTCAGTCAGGGCAGAGGAGAGATTTTTCCGATTCACAGACTCGATAAAAACGTGGGCGGCGTAATGGTTTTCGCCAAAACAAAAGCCGCCGCGGCTAAGCTGTCGGCAGCTGTTCAGAATAATGAGATGAAAAAAGAATATCTTGCGGTAATCCGCGGAGTACCGCAGGAAAAAAACGCCGTGATGGAGGACCTGCTTTTTAAGGATTCATTAAAAAACAAATCCTTTGTTGTTAAGCGAATGCGAAAAGGCGTTAAAAAGGCAATCCTTGAATATGAGGCGCTCAGTACTGTCAGCGACGGCGGGCAGGAGCTTTCGCTTGTGAAAATTCTGCTTCACACAGGCAGAACACATCAGATAAGAGTTCAGTTTTCGTCCCGAGGCATGCCGCTTTTAGGCGACGGCAGATACGGAGGGAAAAGCCCGAAATGTGATGTGGCTCTGTGGTCTCACAGCCTCAGCCTTCGGCATCCTTTCACAGGCGGGGACCTTCATTTTGAGTCTCTGCCGCCCGAAGAGTATCCGTGGAGTTTATTTTAAATAATAAATAAAGAAACCGGCCGGGAGTACCCGACCGGTTTTGCTTTGCAGATTTCTATTAGTAAGAGATTGTATAGTCGATTGTGCCCTTGCCGCCTTCAAGTGTTGCGGAAATGAAACCAACCTTAACTGTAAGGAGGTCAAGGTTAACATTAACTCTGTAATGCCATTTGCAGGCGCCCTTTACGAATTCGCCTGTGGAGTTCTTAACCTTAACGGTAACATAAGCCTGGTCATATACAAGTGAGAACTTACCGTTTGTGAAGTCAGCTGAAACACCGTTGAGCTCGTCAAGAGCTGTCTGAACACCGTCGAGAACGTCAACTGTTCTGCCGACTGTACCAACTGTTGACTTGCCGTTTGCGCCGTCAGTCTGAGTCTTGAGCTTGATGTTGATTGTTGTATATGTGCCGTCATTTACAGCCTTTGCGCTTTCCCAGTCGGATTCCACAATGTTGTTAGGTGCGCCGGGAATGTGGTCGATAGTAACTGAGTTCTTTTCAAGTGCTGCTGTTGCGATAGGCTTGAAAGCTGAAATAAGAGCGCCGACGCCGCCTTTACCGCCGTCAAGAGATGTCATAACCATCTTTGAGTTATAGGTGCCTTTTGCGTTCTTGGCTGCAACGAGCTTGTAATACTTGAGAACCTCAGCCTTGTTTGAGCTGTTAAGTCCTGATGTAAGAGTGATTTCTTTTGCAGCTGTTTTACCTGATGATGAGCCTGATTTTGCAGAAGAGCCGCTGTCTGAGCTGCTTGAAGAGCCTGCTGAAGCAGTATCATCTGAGAAAGATGAATCGTCTGCGGAAATGTCGCCGCCCATGTCATCTGTCATTGCGCCTGTATCGTCTGTGCCCATGTCAGTGTCAGCAAAAGCGTCGCTTGCTCCGCCGTCAGCGAATGCAACTGCTGATGAACCGCCGACGCCTTTGGAAGCCAGTTCTTTTTTGTTGTCACATACCTTGCCTGTAATGCTGCTGCTTGTGAGTGCCAGCGCAGCGCAGCAGATTACTGCTGTAACGCTTTTGATAACTGTTGTTGCAATCGGGCTTTTTTTCTCAGCCGCGTTTGCGTTTTCGTTTATGTTTTCGCTCATAAAATAATCCTCCCTGATAAAATATATCGGCTATATAATATAATATTATCATTAAAAAATCAAACGTTTTTTAAAAAAATTTACAAAAAAAGCGAAAAAGAGATATTTTTTTAAAATTTGTTGACAATTTAGCTGGTTACCGCTATAATGAAGTAGCTTACTAAAGCACCTGAATAAGGCTAAAGATGAAGAAAGAGGTTTTATTTATGAAAAAGAAAATTGCATTTTTACTTGCAGTAGTTACACTTGTAGCTTCTATGTTTGCTTTTGCAGGCTGCAATAAGCAGAATGCAGAAGGCGGCAAAAAAGAAGAAGCGGAAAAGAAAGTATTTACAATGGGTATAGATCCTGAATATCCTCCTTTCAGCTACATGGGCGAGGACGGAGAATATACAGGCTTTGACGTTGAAATCTGTAAGGCAGCCTGCGATTACCTCGGCTGGGACTTCGAAGTATTCGGCGTAAACTGGGATAACAAGCTTATGCAGCTTGATTCCAATGAATGTGACTGCGTATGGTCAGGTATGACAATCCTTGACTCCATGAAAAAAGCAGGTTATGTTCTTTCCAAGCCCTATTTCGACAATGAGCAGGTTCTCGTTGTTAAGGAAGACGCAGGTCTTGCAACATCAAAAGACCTTGCAGGCAAGGATGTTGCCGTTCAGCTCGGTACATCAGGCGAGAGCCTTCTCAAGGATGAAGAAGGTCTTAAAGATCTTGCAGATTCATTCAATAAGGTTGTTACATGCGACAGCTTCCTCAAGTGCTTCACAGAGCTTGAAGGCAACGCAGTTGACGCTGTTTTCGTAGACAAGCCCGTAGCAGACAGCTATGTTGCAGAGCATAAGGGCCTTAAGGTTATCGACGAAGACTTCGGCGCAGAGCAGTACGGTATCGCTTTCCGTTCAACAGACACAGAACTTTGCGCACAGATTGAAGGCGCGGTTGCAAAGCTTGTTGAAGACGGCACATATGCAAAGATTGCCGAGAAATATCCCGACATCATTGACAACCTTGTATTCCTTCAGAAATAATCAGCTGAACCTTATTAAATAGCATTCATATTTGAGATTTTCCTGAAAACTCAGAAATGTGTTTTCAGGAATTTCCTTGTTATATGTAAATCTTACAGAATAGAGGAATTATATGGATTTAATGACAATGATTATGAAAATGAGCGAGGGACTCGGAAAAACCTGCGCCATTTTCTTCCTTACTCTGCTTTTTTCGCTGCCGCTGGGCATGATTGTTGCGCTTCTGCGCGGAAGCAGAAACAAGGTTATTTCAAGCGTTGTACGCTTCTGCATCTCGGTTCTTCGAGGCACACCTCTTATGCTTCAGCTTATAGCCGTTACATACGGCCCGTATTATCTTTTTAACATCAGCGTTTCCAGAAACAAGCTGATTCCTGTTGTAATCGCGTTTTCAATAAACTACGCCGCATATTTTGCGGAGATTTACCGAAGCGGTATTGAGTCCATTCCCGTAGGTCAGTATGAGGCGGCGCAGGTTCTCGGCTATTCAAAAGCGCAGACCTTCATGAAGATTATTCTTCCGCAGGTTGTCCGCCGCATTCTCCCCAGCGCCACAAATGAAATTGTCACTCTTGTTAAGGACACTTCAATGGCGTTTACGGTTTCCTATCAGGAGATGTTTACCATCGGCAAGGAGATTGCGAACTCGCAGACGAGCTTTATTCCGTTTATAGTCGCCGGTGTATTCTATTACGTATTCAACGCTATTGTCGGATTCATCATGGGCAAGGTTGAAAAATCCATGAGCTACTATGAAATGTAAGGAGGATTAACATGAACGTTCTTAAAATGTCTAATATTCAGAAATCCTTCGGCTCAAATCATGTTATCAGAGATATTTCACTTGAAGTGAATAAAGGCGAGGTTGTTTCCATAATAGGCCCATCCGGCTCGGGTAAATCAACGCTGCTGCGCTGCGCGACGCTCCTTGAAACTATGGACGGCGGCTCGCTGTCTTATATGGGCGAAACCGTTGCGCATACAGAGAATGATAAAATTATTTACGAAAAGAATCTGAAGCATTTCCGCCAGTATTTCGGCCTTGTATTTCAGAATTTCAATCTCTTTCCTCATTACACTGTTCTGAAAAATATAATTGACGCGCCTGTTTCGGTTCTTCACCGCAATAAAAACGAGGCCTGCGATGAGGCAATGGAGCTTCTCAGAAAAATGGGGCTTGAAGATAAAGCAGACGCTTATCCCTGCCAGCTCTCGGGAGGACAGAAGCAGAGAGTTTCGATTGTACGTGCTCTTGCCATGAAGCCCGAAATCATCTTTTTCGATGAACCCACGTCAGCCCTTGACCCCGAGCTGACCGGTGAGGTTCTCAAGGTTATAAAACAGCTTGCCGAGGAATCAATGACAATGGTTATCGTTACTCACGAAATGGCTTTCGCACGTGCGGTTTCAGACAGAGTTATTTTTATGGACGGCGGAAAAATCGTTGAGCAGGGCAGACCTGAGGATGTTTTTGCAAAGACTCAGGAAGAGAGAACCAGGCAGTTCCTTCAGAATTATCAGAGATAATGAAAACGGAATATTATTTATTGAATCCTACGGGGAATATGACGATTCTCGTCATGACGGAGGTACCCGTTGCCGAGCAGCCTGAATTCGCGGCGGAGCTTATGAAGAAAGAGCCGTCGGCTGAGCAGGTCGGCTTTGTGAATTTCAGCGGTAAAGCACCCGAGATAAGAATGGCAGGCGGCGAGCTGTGCGGAAATGCCGCAATGTCGGCGGCGGCGCTCTACTGTAATCTCAGAAATAAAACGGATGAAGTCAACCTTCGCTTTCTCGGCGTTAATGAGCTGATTCCCGTGTCTGTTATCGCTTGTGAAAAAGGTTATATGTGTACCGCGGAAATGCCTGTTCCAGAAAAATTATCGGATAAGACTCTGATGTTTGAAGATAATGAATACAGCTTTTCGGCAGTTGAATTCAAAGGCATCACTCATATTATTCCTAAGGAAAAGATTGAAAAAGAAACGGCGGAAAAAGCTGTAAGAAAATGGTGTCGGGAGCTTGAAGCTGACGGTCTCGGCGTAATGTTTTTTGATGAGGAGAATTCTTCTCTTACTCCGCTGGTCTATGTTTCGGAGCCCGGGACGCTTTTCTGGGAAAGCTCGTGTGCCAGCGGCTCCTGCGCTGTGGGTGCGTATCTTTCCTACAGAGATAAAAAAGAAATAACGGCCGCTTTAAAAGAGCCGTCGGGAGTTCTGACAGTTCGGTCACGCTATCCCGATTTCGTCAGAATCAGCGGCAGAGTGACCGTTGAGAAACACATAATATGCGATATATAAAAAACAGTGCGGCTCGCTTTGAACCGCACTGTAATTTTTATTCTTTTATAAGACTTCTTGCGTCGAATTTCGCGCCGATTGACTGCGCAATTCCGGCGCATTCTTTTATTTCGTCCTCGCTGAGAATATCCACAACCGTCATTCTTGCTTTAAGTCCTTTTTCAACGCACTTCTTTGTGAATTCCAGCATTGCGTCATATGACTCGAGTCCGAAGCAGTTCCTTGTGATTTTAAGATATTTTTCTTTATCCGCGGCGTTAAGGCTGACAGAAACGGAGTCAACGTATTTGCAGAATTCATCAGTGATATCTCTGCCGTTGTAAAGACTCCCGAGACCATTGGTGTTGACGCGGATTTTTACGCCGTATTTTTCCTTGAGATACTGAGCGGTTTTAATAAGATTATCAAACTCGCAGGTGGGCTCGCCGTATCCGCAGAAAACCACCGAGCCATAATTCCTTATGGTCGAAGCGTCAATAGCCGCCTTGATTTCCTCAAAAGTCGGAGCCTTTTCGTGCCACATATTTTTGCCTGTGCCCATGGTGTCTTTAATATCTCTGACGCAGAAAACACATTTGCACGGGCATTCGTTCGTTATGTTAAGGTAGAGACTTCCTTCAAATTCATAAACTATATCAGCCATTTTTATCATCCTTTGAGATTATATTTCTTATTGCGGGGATTGAGCTTAACACGAGATAAATAATTCCGCCTGCCGCGGCCTGAACGGCGTCACCCGGCAGATTGGCAGCAGACGCCGCGAAACTGCCGTAAATAATGCGTGACGAAATAAAATACATTGCGCAGGTGATTACACCCGAAACAACGCAGGCGGCAATCTCCGCTGAGATTTTTCTTTTACTGCGCCTTTTTATAATAGAAAAAGGTATAACGTTCAGTATCTTGATGACCGCCGTGAACGGAATCCATACGGCATAACCGGACAGCAGGTCACTTAAGGCTCCGCCGACCGCCGCAGCCGCCGCCGCGTACGGGAACGGAAGCATTGAAGCGGCAAGATAGATAAGGCTGTCGCCGAGATGAATATATCCCTGCGAGCCGGGGAGGGGGATATGAATCATTGCCGCTGTGAATATCAGCGCCGCGAAAACAGCGCCGAGAGCGGTATTTTTTATATTTTTATTTTTCATAACAGTTTAAGAAACGGCTCGAAACAGATGCCGTCCTCCGTTCTTGTGCATTCTGTCATTGTGGCTCTCAGTGAAATTTCAATGAATTTTGCCGCGCGGCTGACAGCCGAGTAAATATCAGAGCCTTTTACCATTTCACCGCAGACGGCTGATGCGAATAAATCGCCTGTGCCCGAAAAGCTGCCGTGAAAACATTCGGTTGATACATCATCTATTCCGTTGGCTGTGATTATGCAGTTGGATATTCTGCCCTCATAAATCCGCACACCTGTGACGATAATATATTTAACGCCTTTTTTCAGAATCGGCTGAGCGTTCTCAAGCAGAACGTCTTTCATGCTTTCATTATATATATGCTTTTCAAGTTCGGCATAATCAATGCCTGCAAGTACGGCGAATTCCGTAAGATTCGGTGTGATTATATCGGCAGTGAGCGCCAGCTCCGTAATCTTTCTGCAAAGCTCGGTTGAAAATGAGGGATAAACCTCTCCGTTATCAGCCATTACGGGGTCCACCATGAGAAGAGTGCTGCTTTTTCTGAATCCGGCGCAGAAATCCTTTATTATATCGACCTGTTCCTCACTTGAAACGAAGCCGGTGAGAATTCCGTCAAACTCGGCACCGAGCTTTTTCCAGTTGAGGATAAACTGCGGCATGCTGTCGGTAAGGGATTTGCAGTAATACTCGGGATACCCCGTCTGATTACTCAGAACAGCTGTGGGCAGAGGACAGGCCTGAACGCCCTGAACGCTGAGCACGGGTATGGCCGCAGTCAGTGAGCACTTGCCGAAGCCTGACAAATCATTAATAACCGCAATTTTTTTCATTGATTTCACCTTCTCCTGTATCATATATTACATTATTTTTGTACCCTTTGAAATATACAAATTCTGCATTTTTTAAGAGTACAGTTTTTAATCTTGATTTTTCAGCGGAAACAAAATATGACAAATCTATTGACGAATATCCTTATTTGTATTATTATGGATTTATTATAGGCGCTTTTTTGTTGCGGTTTACGGCGTTTAACATGGAGGTTTTTTATGAAAGGTATTATTCTTGCCGGCGGGTCAGGTACGAGACTGTACCCCCTGACAATGGTTACAAGTAAACAGCTTCTTCCTGTTTATGACAAACCTATGATTTATTATCCGCTCTCAACTCTTATGCTTGCGGGCATCAGAGAGATACTTATTATATCCACACCCGATGATACACCAAAGTTTGAAGCCTTACTGGGTGACGGCAGCAAATTCGGACTTAAGCTTTCCTATGCTGTTCAGAAAAGTCCCGATGGTCTTGCTCAGGCTTTCATAATCGGTGAGGACTTCATCGGCACAGACAGTGTCGCCATGGTTCTCGGTGATAATATATTTTACGGCAGCGGACTGGGACATATTCTCCGTCAGGCCGCAAAAAATCAGGATATGGCCACAATCTTCGGCTATTATGTTGAAAATCCCAAGGCATTCGGTGTTGTGGAATTCGATAAAGACGGACGTCCCGTTTCCATTGAAGAGAAGCCCGAAGTCCCGAAGTCAAATTACGCTGTAACAGGCCTTTATTTCTACGACAATAAAGTTGTTGAGTACGCAAAGAGCCTTAAACCCTCAGCAAGAGGCGAGCTTGAGATAACCGATATCAACAAGATTTATCTTGAAAACGGCAATCTTGACATCAAGCTTATGGGCAGAGGCTACGCATGGCTTGACACAGGAACAGTTGACTCCCTTTGCGAGGCGTCAAACTTTGTTAAAACAATCGAAACTCTTCAGGGCATCATTATTTCCGCTCCCGAAGAGATTGCATACAATAACGCGTGGATAACAAGAGAAGAACTGCTTGAGTCGGCTATCAAATACGGCAAGTCCTCATACGGCAGACATCTTCAGCGTGTTGCAGACGGTAAAATCATGTATTCCTCAATGCCCGGTCAGAGACCCCGCTGGGGAAGAGACGATAACAGCTTCAGCGGTGAATAATATGGAGAAAGAAAAAACTGATATTATCGGCGCGGTTGTGCTCACTCCGAAGGTTTTCGGCGATAACCGCGGCTGGTTCATGGAATCATATTCAAAAAGAACTCTTGAGGAAATCGGCATAACTGATGAATTTATTCAGGACAACCGCTCTTTCTCCGCCGAAAAGGGAACTCTGCGCGGGCTTCACTGCCAGACCGACCCGATGGCTCAGGCGAAGCTTCTTACCTGCCTTAAGGGTGAGATTATGGATGTGGCGGTTGACATCAGAGAGGGCTCGCCCACATATATGGAGTGGACGGCTGTTAAGCTGACAGCGGAAAATAAAAAAGCATTTTACATCCCCGCCGGCTGCCTTCACGGATTCGTCACTCTTACGGACGATGTGGAGGTCATGTACAAGGTGGATAAATTCTACTCTCCCGAAAATGACCGCAGTGTAAAATTCGATGACCCACAGATTGGCGTGGAATGGAACATTGAAAATCCGATTCTTTCGGCTAAAGATATGAACGCCCCTCTTTTAAAAGACAGCGACGTAAAATTCACATATAAAGGATAGTTTTTTATGAAGATACTCGTTACAGGATATAACGGGCAGCTGGGTTTTGACGTTGTTAAAGAGCTTGAAATCCGCAATATTCCGTGTAAAGGCGTGGATATGGCGGATTTTGATATTACGGACAGAACCGCTGTTTATAATTATGTTAAGTCATACGCTCCCGACGCGGTGATTCACTGCGCCGCTTATACGGCTGTTGACAGAGCCGAGGACGACGCCGAGACCTGCGAAATGGTCAACGTGAACGGCAGTGAAAATCTCGCCCGCGTCTGCGGTGAGCTCGGCGCCAAAATGGTGTATATCAGCACTGACTACGTTTACGGCGGCAGGGGAGACAAGCCTTTTGAGGTAACTGACGAAACCGCGCCCTGTAATATTTACGGCAGAACAAAGCTCGCAGGCGAAGAGGCGGTTAAAAAATACTGCGAAAAGTATTTCATTATAAGAACATCGTGGGTATTCGGAATCAACGGCGGCAATTTTGTCAAAACAATGCTCCGCCTTGCTGAGACTCACGACACTCTGAGTGTTGTTGACGACCAGATCGGCTCGCCCACATACACCCCCGACCTTGCGCGCCTTATCTGTGATATGGTTGTCACCGATAAGTATGGCACATATCACGGCACTAACGAAAATTACTGTTCATGGTGCGAATTTGCTCAGGCGATAATGAAAGCCGCAGGCAAAAATGTAACGGTGAATCCTGTCACTACCGCCGAGTACGGAGCGAAGGCCGCGAGACCGCTCAATTCACGTCTTTCCAAAAAGTGTCTCGATGACGCAGGCTTCAAACGTCTTCCCACATGGCAGAACGCTCTCGAAAGATTTATAGTCGGGGTAACTGTTATCTGATTCGACTCTCGGTGCTCGAGCTCAAACAATAATCTTAGTCTATCTCTCGGTAAGCACTATTAAGGCTCCCTTGTGTAAAGGGAGCTGTCACGAAGTGACTGAGGGATTGTTTTTTATAGTCGAGGCAACTTTTATCTTATTCAATACTCTCTGCTCGAGCTTGGACTGTAATCTTTATCTTTCTCTAGGTAAGCACTAATGAGGCTCCCTCTGACGAGGGAGCTGGATTTTGC
>JAZUHE010000091.1:0-6961 GCA_045641565.1 Acutalibacteraceae bacterium
TAGGCCTTGTAAGGCCGATAAGCGGCGAAGCAAAGCACGTAAGCAGGGAGAGCGAAATTGACCTATCCGCCGCAACGCGCAAGGCGTTTGCATATGTGCCGCAGGGAAATACAATCCTTGCAGGCACCATCGCAGATAACCTGAGAATGGTTAAGCCCGATGCAACAGAAGAAGAGATGCAGGAGGCGCTTCGCCTTGCCTGCGCAGACGAGTTTGTGAATAAGCTTCCCGACGGAGTCAACAGTAACACCGGCGAACTTGGCCACGGATTTTCCGAGGGTCAGGCTCAGAGAATTGCCGTTGCCCGTGCGCTTATGCAGGATGCCCCGGTGCTCATTCTGGATGAAGCCTCCAGCGCACTTGACGAGAATACCGAAAAGCGCATGCTTGATAATATCTTTGCCGACGGCAGAATTAAAACCTGCATTATTATCACTCACCGTCCTGCAACCGCTGAGATTTGCAGCCGCCGTTATGTGCTGAAGGGCACAAGCCTCGTGGAGGAAAAGCTAATATGATTGATATTCATGCTCACATTATTCACGAGATTGATGATGGTTCCGAGGATATGGGAACCTCAATTATCATGGCGCAAATGGCCGAAGAATGCGGCGTGAGCGCAATAATTGCCACCCCGCACTGCAACCAGGTCGGAAGATTTGAAAACTATATGTCCGACAGGCTCAGGCGGCATATAGATGAGTTGCGGAATGAGATTGCAAAAGAAAATATAGATTTAGATATCGGCATCGGTATGGAAGTTTACTGCACGAGGGAAGTGCCGAGACTTTTAACGGAAAAGAAGCTGATTACACTTAATAACAGCAGATATCTGCTGGTTGAGTTTGGTTTTTCTATGAGTGCTGCCAGAATGGAAGAAATGCTTTATCCGATTATGGACGGCGGCTATGTGCCGATAATTGCCCATCCCGAGCGTTATATGGCTATTCAGGACCTACCGGAAATAATAGATGAATGGATGGATAACGGAATCGGAATTCAGATAAACAAGGGCAGTGTGTTCGGTCGCTTTGGCAGAAGCGCATATGAGTGTTCACATTTCATGTTGGAAAACGGTCTGGTAAGCTGTATTGCCAGCGATGCCCATGGTGTTGAGCGCCGTACCACAGATATGACGGAGATTTATGATTTTATTGCATCGGAGTATTCCGAGAATGAAGCAGAAATTTTACTGACGGAAAATCCGAGACGTATTTTTGATGATGAGCCGCTTGTTAGCGTGAGAGATATTCAGTTATTCTGAAAACAGAGGTGCTCTTTGTGAAAAAGAAAAGTACAAAAATCCTTTTAATTGTTGCCGTGCTGTCAGTTGTTGCGGCATTAGTATTTAGTATTGCCAGCAATAAGAAATCGAGCCCTAAGTATCCTCAGATCAAGTTCGACAGTTCCACAATAGATTTGTTCGTCGATGCAACAGAGGAAGACCTGCTGGAGGGCGTTACTGCCATCGACCCCGAGGATGGTGACGTTACTGACTCCATTGTCATTGAGGGCATGTCAGGAATTGTAGAGGGTACAAGCGTAAAGGTTACATATGCCGCAGTTGACTCACAGAATCATGTGACAAAAGCAGAGCGCACAGTAAACTATATCGACTATACAAAGCCTCGCTTTTCCATGAGCAGACCCTTGCTTTTCGGAACTGCAAAGGAAGTTAATTTCATGCCTTATATAACGGCGACGGATGTGTTCGAGGGCGATATTTCGGGACGAATTAAATATTCTCTCGTTAACAGCGCATCAATAGATGACGAAGCCGGTGAATATGAGATTAAGCTAAGTGTTACCAATAAAATCGGCGATACTGTAACGATTCCTCTTACGGTTGGAATATCCGATGAATATGCACGTTGCGGTATGATCAAGCTTACAGATTATCTTGTATACGCTGAAAGAGGAACACCATTTTTCCCGAAGGAATATGTTGTAAGCTATATGTCCTACGGCAGGGAAATCAACTCCGCCACGGGTCTTAATATTATCAATAATGTTAATACCGATGAGCCGGGAGTATATACGGTTGAATATTCTGACAGCAGAGCCACGTGCAGAACAAGGCTTGTAGTTGTCGTAGAGTAAGGCGGTGGTTTAATGGAAGAAAATAGGACAAATGAAATCATCCAGGAAGCTGCCGCGAAAATTCACCCTTTGCTGTTAATCAGGGAAGTTGCAGATAAATTTATCGCAATAATCCTCGTAGCGATAACTGTAATGTCCTGCGCGTTCATCTTCTTGAAATGGAATTATGAGCCCAGGTATGAAGCAAAGGCAACCTTTGTCGTGTCGGTAAAAAACGGCGCAACCTCGGTGTATTCAAACCTCAACGCCGCTCAGGGTGCGGCAAAATCCTTTTCAAAGGTGCTCTGCAGTGACGCAATGAAAAAGCAGGTTGCAGGCGAGATGGGCGTTAAAAAGATAAACGGAGCAATCGACGCAAATATTATTGCCGAGACCAATATTCTGGAGCTCCATGTTACGGCACCAACACCCGGTGACGCGTATCGCATTATTACGGCGGTTATCAATAACTACGAGCCGCTTGCCGAAAAGGTTCTGGATAACGTGGTTCTGGACACTCTTCAGTATCCCGCAGTTCCCACAAGCCCGACTAATCCCCTTTCTGTCAAGCGCCCTGTGATTATAAGCGGTCTTGCGGCCGCGGTGGCAGTAATTGCCCTTATATGCTTTCTTTCATATATCCGCGATACGGTTAAAACTCCCGAGGATGTTGAAGAAAAGCTGGATACAAAGTCATTGGGCACTGTTCAGCATGAGAACAAGTACAAGACTATAAAAAGCAAAATTCAGCGTAAGAAAACGAGTATCCTTATTACCAACGCGACAACAGGCTTCGGATTTGTTGAAACCTTTAAGAAACTGCGTACCAGAATTGACTATGCAATGCGCAAGAAAAACTATAAAACTCTCATGGTAAGCTCAGTCCTTGAGGATGAGGGCAAAAGTACGGTTGCGGTTAACATTGCGCTGGCGATGAAGCGAAAGTACGAGAATGTGCTTCTTGTGGATGCGGATATGAAAAAATCTGCACTTCACAAAATCATGGGCTATCAGGACAGAGAATATGCAACGCTTAACGATGTGCTCGAAGGTGATACCCCACTGGAAGGCGCTATAGTTGAAGACGAGGAAACGGGACTTAAACTTCTGTTTGCGAAAAACTGCGGCGAGCATTCAACTGAACTGCTCAACAATGAACGCCTCAGAGAAGTTATGCACCAGGCTAAGGAGACAATGGATATCATAGTAATTGATACTCCGCCCATGACGGCCAGCCTGGATGCGGAATGCGTGGCTGAAGTCGTGGATGCGGCAGTACTGGTAGTCCGCCAGAACATGGCGCCCGTCAGAGTAATCAACGATATGATTGACGTTATTGACGAATCCAATGCCGAGCTTCTGGGCTGTGTTCTCAACAACTTCAGCTCTGCGGATTTTGACGACGCAATAGGCTACGGTCAGAGCAGATATGGTTATGGCTACGGCTACGGCAAATACGGCTACGGAAATGCCGATAAAGAGCACGGCAGACATTCAAAACGGAATGAGGAGGGAACTCAATGAATACACAGCAAAACAATCTCTCTCTTCAGAAGCTTTGGGCGGCATTTAAACGAGGCTTAAAACGGTTCTGGTGGCTGCTTATACTGCTCACGGTGCTTGGCGGCGGCATTATGGGTATTCGTGCATGGAGAAACTATGTACCTAATTACACCGCATCGGTTACCTTTACCGTCCATGTCGACAATCCCGTATATGCGGGAATATCCGCATATAATGAAAAAACAGCAGCCCAGATGGAGAAAACGTTCCCGTATATCCTCACCAGCGGCGTGCTGAGCGATATGGTCAAAAAAGACCTGAATATAAATGCTTTGCCGGCAATCAGCGCAAAAGCAATAGAAAATGCAAACCTGCTGGAGCTCCAGGTAACAGGTACAGACCCGCAGCTCTGCCACAGAGTTCTGTGGTCGGTAATTAACAATTATCCCGAGATTGCAGAGAGAGTAGTTGGCCCAACAAAGCTCACAATGGTTGATGCAACAGGCATTCCCGATACACCCAATAACCAGCGGGAATGGAAGAGAAGCACCGAAAAGGGCGCTATTGCAGGCGCGTTTGTGGCATCACTGCTTATTTTAGGGTATGGAATGCTCAAATCAACGATTATGGGCAGGGATGATTTCCAGCGTATAAGCAATGCGAGCTACCTCGGCTCACTGCCCATTGTTTCCCATAAGAAGCGAACAAACGCAGCTGCACAGGTAGTTAATCTGAAAACCGTTAACAGCAGAAATTACAGAGATGCTTTCCGAACGGTTTCTTCCCGAGTCAATAAAGCCCTGAAGCAGAATAATTACCATGTCCTTATGGTAAGCAGTGCAATACCCAGCGAAGGCAAGACAACAGTAAGCTTTAACCTTGCATCATCTCTTTCGGAATATCAGCAGAGAGTACTGCTCATTGACTGCGATTTGCGCAGTCCGTCGCTATACCGAATGCTCAAGCAGAAGGAATGCGAGGGCATTACCGAGTGGTTCGACGGTGAGACGGAGCTTTCCCAGATTATACATTCTGTTACAGAGGGCAAGCTCGACGTAATTTTTGCCGGTCATCCCACCGATGACAGCCCAGAGCTCCTTGGCAGTGATAAGTTTAAGCAACTGCTGAGATCTCTGAGAAACAGATACGATGTAATCGTTCTGGACACACCGCCTTGCTCAATGCTTGCCGATGCAACGGAGCTTTCCACACAGGCGGACTGCTTTGCAATGGTTGTTAAGCAGGATTACGCAAGCCGCGACAGTGTTATCAGCGGACTTAACAATCTGCAGGAAAGCGGAATTCCCATCATAGGCTATATAATGAACGAATATGAGGGCGGAGCTTCCGGCAGATACGGCTACGGCTATGGCTATGGCTATGGTTACGGTTACGGCTACGGCAAGTACGGCTACGGGCAGAATGCAGATGAAACGGAAACCGAAGCTGCTGCAAATGTTGAGGAAAATATCCGCGTTGAGAACACTCCCGCAGAGATGCCTGTCGAAAAACCGCAGGAAAAAACCGCGGTTATTGATGAAACGCTCAATATAGACGAGATCGCGGCATGGCTGGAAGAAGCAGTTATCCAGGAAACCGAAGAGCCGAACAAACAGCTCATTGACACCTCGAAGAGAAAGCCTCTGGATACTGGCATGAAGTCAAGAAGCAAGGCTAAAGCAAAAAGCAAGAGCAAAAGCAGGGTTAAGGATAAAGGCAAGGGCCGCAACCCCCTTATCATTGCGGCGGTTTCACTGGTAGGTCTGGCTCTTGTGATGGTAATGACCGTTCTTATACTCACTTATGTGGGTGGAAATGCCATGACCGACGACGGCAGCAGTGTTGATGCCGCCGCTCTCGGTGCCGAGAATTATGGCGACGGAACAATACGCTATAAGGGAAAGCTTTACAAGTATAACAAGAATATTTCCAGCATACTGTTTATGGGCGTTGACGACTATGATAAGGACAAAGCAATCAGCCGGGGAAACGACGCTTCGTCTGACGTTAATGTTCTGGCGGTAATGGACCCCACCAACAAAAAGCTTGTGCTTATATCCATTTCCCGTGATACGGTGTGCGAAATCGAAGTGCTCGATGCCAACGGCAATTCCCAGGGCACCGCAGAGGCTCAGCTTGCACTGTCGTACAGCTACGGCGACGGTGCGGAAAGCAGCTGCGAACTGACAACGGAAGCGGTCAGCAAGATTTTCTATGACCTCAACATTCCCGCATACGGCTCTCTGTACATGAACGGCATTGTTGACCTTGTAAATTCCGTCGGCGGTGTTACCGTTACATCCAATGGAAGGCAGCTAAATCTTGACGGCAAAGAGGCGCAGTCTTATATACATTACAGAAGCCATGACATTGAGGGCAATGATGAGCGAATGGAAAGACAGAGCCAGGTAATAAAAGCTCTTGTATACAAGGCTATTGCCAGCGCAAAGGACAATCCCAGATCAATTCTCGATATATACCAGACTGTTAAGAATAATACCACCACAAACCTCAACGCCGCTAAGATAGTTTACCTTGCCCAGCAGGCGGCAAAGCTTGATTTTGACGGTGATATTCAGAAGGTTCCCGGACATTCTGAGCTGGGCGACCAGAATCATGCAGAGTATATAATCGACGAAGATGCATTCTTTAAACTGATTCTGAACACATTTTACATTCCTGTTGAGGGGTAATTGCCGGATTTTTCATAAATATGTGTTGCAATCCGGATACCTTTGGTGTAAAATACATGTGTGTTAGTATTTGAACCTATCCGATTGGAGGAAAATATATATGAAAAAGTTTGTGACCATTCTCCTCATCCTTGTTCTGGTCTTCTCGCTGACAACTGTTGCATTTGCAAGAAACTACATTATCAGCCCTGAGAAAGACAACACCGACGTAAATCCCGATAACCCCACTCCTTCTCCCCAGACCGGTGAGACCAATGCAATTTTCTGGGTAATAGCAGCTTTGATACTCGCAGTAGGCACAGTAGTGTTCTGTGGCAAGAAGCTCGTTTTAGAGAAGTAATCTGATTAAAGCAAACGGCTCCATGAATGCCATATGGCACTCATGGAGCTTTTTTGTGAGGTATGAGATGAATAAGAAAACAAAAACATTACTGATAATCTTAATAATTATTGCCCTCTGCGTTATCGGTTACTGCGGCTGGTATCTTTTCCAGTACTGGCAGGGGCACAGACTGGATGCACAGCTCAAGGAAAACTGGGCGGCAAGCGAGGTTACACCGGATACGGATGTTGAAACCGTTAAAATTCCCGTTGACTTTAGGTCGCTGCAGGAGATTAATCCTGAGATATATGCATGGATATATATTCCCGACACAGAGATTAACTATCCCGTTGTTCAGCATAAC